>JBHELO010000045.1:0-11883 GCA_046263055.1 Acidimicrobiales bacterium
GCGCCCGGGGACCGGACGGGCGCCGGCGGCTCCTCGGGCTGGACGTCGCGGCGAAGACCCTCGCGCTCGGCCTTGCGGCGCACGCGGTCGGCCTGGGCGTCCTCGATGCTCGAGGAGTGGCTCTTCACGCCGATGCCGAGGGCGATGCAGAGGTCGAGCGTCTCCTTGTTGGTGAGCCCGAGCTCGCGTGCCAGTTCGTAGACCCGGATCCTCGCTGCCAATGTCCTCCTCGCGTCCTTTCCGCACCGCGACGTTTCGCGGCCTGTCGCTGCGTCGTAGCGTCACCGCCGGGCCGGAGCCCCGGGCGGTTCCTCCTCCATCCTCCCACGCCGGACAACCGACGCACGCAGTGACGCCACCGCCCCGGGCGTGACGTCGGTGCGCAGGGCCCGCCCGAACGCCCGCCGTCCAGCGGCGGCGTCCACACAGGTCACCGATCCCCGGCACAACCAGGCGCCCCGGCCGGGCGCCGCCCGGCCCTCCACCAGGCTGCCGTCGGGCCTCGCCACCACCCGCAGCAGCTGGTCGGGAGGGGCGGCCCGCCGGCACCCGATGCAGGTGCGCCGGGGCCCGGCCCCCCCTATGTGGCGCTCTCCTCCCCGGCGGCGAGGGACGACGGGGGCTCGCCGGCGACCGGCGCACCTGTCGCCGGCCGCTCGCCGTTGGTCGCCGCCGCGTCGGGCGGGGGGATGGCCGGGGGGGCGCCGTCGGGCGGCGGCGGGGCATCGTCGCCGTCACCCTTGGACCACTCGTCCACGGAGACGCCCTCGCCGCCCTCGGCCGGCCGCCATACCATCTCCCCGGCGTCGTTGGTGATCCACTCGCCCTGGGCCCACTCGTCGCCGGCGTAGCCGGCCTCCTCCTCGGCGTGCTGGGTCTCGCTCTTGATGTCCACCCGCCACCCGGTGAGGCGGGCGGCCAGGCGGGCGTTCTGGCCCTCCTTGCCGATGGCGAGGGAGAGCTGGTAGTCGGGGACGATGACCGCGGCGGTGCCCGTGTCCTCGTCTATGCGGACCTGGCTGACCCGGGCCGGCGACAGGGCCTTCATCACGAAGTCCTGGGAGTCCTCGGAGAAGGGGACGATGTCCACCTTCTCGCCCCGCAACTCGTTGACGACCATGCGCACCCGGGCGCCCCGGGCGCCGACGCACGCTCCCACCGGGTCCACGTTGGCGTCGTTCGACCAGACGGCGATCTTGGTGCGGTGCCCGGGCTCGCGGGCAACGGCCTTGAGCTCGACGACGCCGTCGCTGATCTCGGGCACCTCCAGCTCGAAGAGGCGCTTGATGAGGCCCGGGTGGGTGCGGCTCACGACGATCTGGGGGCCCTTGGTGGTCTTGCGCACCTCGACGATGTAGGCCTTGAGGCGGGCGCCGTGCTCGTAGCGCTCGTAGGGCACCTGCTCGGCCTGGGGCAGCAGGGCCTCCACCCGGCCCAGGTCGAGGAGGGTGTAGCGCTGGTCGTTCTGCTGAATGATGCCGGTGACGATCTCGCCCTCCCGCCCGGCGTAGTCCTCGTACTTCATCTCCCGCTCCGCCTCGCGGATGCGCTGGAGGATCACCTGCTTGGCCGTCTGGGCGGCGATGCGGCCGAAGTCGTCGGGGGTGTCCTCCCACTCCCGGCTGACGTTGCCGTCCTCGTCCAGGTCCTGGGCGTAGACGTGCATCTCCCCGGTGTCGGGGTCGATGGTGACGAACGCCTCCTCGGCGGCGTTGGGCATGCGCTTGTAGGCCGACACCAGGGCGTTGGCCAGGGCCTCCAGCAGGGTGTCGATGGAGACCCCCTTCTCCCGCTCGATGACCTGGAGCGCCTCCATGAGCTCGAAGTTGGCGCTCATGACGCGCCCACCTCCGACCTGGCCGTTGCCGCACCGGCGGTGGCCTTGGGCCGCGCCCCCCGCTTGCCCCCCGGCTTGGGGGCCGGCCCCCACTCGAAGACGGTGCGGGCCCGCTCGACGTCGGTGAAGGACAGGCGCCGGCCGGCCACCGTGAACCCGTCGGCGTCCACTGCCCCCAGCACGCCCTCGACCCGGCGGTCGCCCTCGGTGCCGGGCGTGGTGCGCACCGCGACCCGAGTGCCCACGAAGCGGGCGAAGTGCTCGGGGGTGCGCAGGGGCCGCTCGATGCCGGGGCTCGACACCTCGAGCACGTAGCGGCCGGGGACGACGTCGTGGCGGTCGAGGTCGTCCGACACCAGCCGGGAGGCGGTGCTGACAGCGTCGAGGTCCACCCCGCCGGGGCGGTCGACCGTCACCCGCAGGACGGCGGCCGAGTGCTCGACGTCGAGCACCTCCAGGCCCTGGGTGGCCAGAGAGGCTTCGATCACCTCGCGAACGCGACCGGTCACGCTCACTTCTGCCACCTCCTTCGTCTCGTGTGCCACACAAAAGCGTGGGCCATACTGCCCACGCCTGGTCACCAACCTCGTTCGAGCGGTAGAGCCACGCAAGTATACCGGCCGGGCGCGCCGGCGGGCGCCTCCCCCGGCTACCGCCGGTAGGAGATGACGCGGAACGACTCGGCGTAGTCGTAGCCGTGGGCCCTGCCCCGCTCGGCCAGTCGGGCCCCCACGAAGCCCTCCACGTCCCAGTCGCCGACCTGGCTGACGTGGGCCCTCAGGGCCGCCACCTTGCGGGCGAAGGTGGCGGTCACGTCCACCACCTCCGAGCCGCCGGCGCCGCCGCTCAGCCAGGTCTCCTCCAGGTCCCGCCACGGCGGCAGGCCCTCCTCGGTCTCCAACTCGGGGAAGATGGCGGCCGTCGTCCCTCCCGTCATGGTGATGTCCAGGGCGGCGGTGGCCACCGCCCGGTGGTCCGGGTGGTTCACGAACCGGTCGGTCGGGAGGATCTCGGGGTTGGCGGCCAGGAGCCGGTGCGGCCGGTGGCGGCGGAACTGGCGGGACAGGTCCCGCCGCAGGCCCAGCCAGTCGGCGGTGGCCACCTCGCTGTCCATGTAACGCAGGAAGGTCACGTCGGTGACGCCCACCGCCCGCGCCGCCGCCACCGACTCCGCCTCCCGCACCCGCCCGAACGCCTCGGGGTCGGAGGCGGCGTCCTGCACGCCCTTCTGGCCCGACGTGACGATCACATACCGGACGTCCCACCCCTCGTCCACCCAGCGGGCGATGGTGCCGGCCGCCCCGAACTCGATGTCGTCGGGGTGGGCACCGATGGCCAGGGCCCGGCGGCCCTCGGGCCCACCCCCCGCCGAACCGGTGACCGCTTCGGGGTCGTGGGCGCCGGACGCGTCACCAGTTGATGGCACGGGGGTGGGAGCCACCTACTCCAGGTCCTTGTGGATCAGCTCCACGCGCTGTTCGACGGCGTTGGGGTCGTCGCCCTGGAGGGCCAGCATCTCGGCCCGGGCCCGCTCCGACTCCTCGGCGGCGCCGGCGTCGGCGGCCGCCAGGCGCGCGTCCACGCCCTCGGCCACCAGGCGCTCGGCCTCCTCCACCAGGGCGGCCACCATCTCCGCCTCGGGCACGACCCGGACGACCTGGCCCTTGACGAACAGGTGGCCCTTGCCCCGGCCGGCGGCGATGCCGAGGTCGGCGCCCCGGGCCTCCCCGGGGCCGTTGACCACGCAGCCCATGACCGCCACCTGGATGGGCAGGTTGCGCTCCTCAAGGGCGGCCTGGGCGTCGCGCGCCACCGCGATGACGTCCACGTCGGCCCGCCCGCACGACGGGCAGGCGATCAGGTCGAGCCCCTTGCGGTCCCGCAGGCCCAGGGCCTCCAGCAGCTGGCGGCCGGCACGGGCCTCTTCCACGGGGTCGGCGGTGAGGGAATAGCGGATGGTGTCGCCGATGCCCTCGGCCAGCAGGGTGGCGATGCCGGCGGTGGCCTTGACCAGGCCGGCGGGCGGGGGGCCGGCCTCGGTCACGCCCAGGTGCAGCGGATGGTCGGTGACGTCGGCCAGCCGGCGGTAGGCCTCGATCATGAGGGCGGGGTTGGACGCCTTCACCGAGATCTTGACGTCGGTGAAGTCCACCTCCTCGAGGTAGGCCAGCTCCCGCTGGGCCGACTCCACCAGGGCCTCGGGCGTGGCCCCGCCGTGGCGGTCGGCGATGTCGGGGTCCAGGGAGCCGGCGTTGACCCCGATGCGGATGGGGATCCCCCGGTCCTTGGCCTCGGTGGCCACCGCCTTCACGTGCTCGGGCTTGCGGATGTTGCCGGGGTTGAGCCGCAGGCAGGCCACCCCGGCGTCGAGGGCGGCCAGGGCCAGGCGGTACTGGAAGTGGATGTCGGCCACGATGGGGACCGGCGAACGGGGCACGATGCGGGCCAGGCCCTCGGCCGCCTCGGGTTCGTTGCAGGTGCAGCGCACGATGTCGGCCCCCGCGCCGGCCAGGGCGTAGATGGACGCCAGGGTGCCCTCCACGTCGGCTGTCTTGGTGACGGTCATGGACTGCACGCTCACCGGCGCCCCGCCGCCCACCGGCACCGACCCCACCCGGATCTGGCGGGTGGGGCGGCGCGCGAAGGTGGGCGCGGTCACGAGCCCGCCTACTGGAAGGGGTTGGCGAGGGGGCGGACGATGTCGAGCCAGATCGACGTCGCGCCGAGCAGGAGCAGGATGGCCACCACCGCGGCGGTGAAGGGCATCATCTTGCCCACGTCGGCGTGGTAGCGCCGGCCCCGCCGGGACCGGATGCGCTCGTAGGTGGCGATGGCCACGTGACCGCCGTCGAGGGGCAGGAGGGGGACGAGGTTGAACACCCCGACGAAGATGTTGAGCAGCACGAACAGCTCGAGCACGCTGAACAGCCCGGTGTCGGCCGCCTGACCGGCGATGCGGACCACCCCCACGATGGACACCGGGCGGCTGGCCTGGGCGTCGGCCGACGTGCCCGACGACGTGCCGCCGGTGAGCTGGGAGGCGTAGTTGCGCAGCGAGCCCGGGGCGAAGAACGAGCCCAGGGCCAGGACCGACCGCCACGTCAGTGATCCGGTGTCACGCCCGGCCCGCACCAGCCCCACGGCGGGGTTCACCCGGTCGACCGACGGCTTGGGCCCGACACCGATGAACCCGATGGTCGCGCCGTCGCGGGTCACCTGTGTCGGTGTGGCGGTCAGGGTGACGGGGGCGCCGTCGCGCTCGACCACGAAGGTGATCGGGGTGCCCGCCCGGGCCCGGATGTAGGTCGGCAGGTCGTCCCACCGGGTGGCGGGCTTGCCGTCGTAGGACACGATGTGGTCGCCCACCCGGAAGCCGGCGAGCTGGGCCGGGCTCTCCCCCGTGCGCAGGCGGCTGATGTCGCCGACGGTGGTGGTGGGCTTGTCGTAGCGGGGTACCCCGACCACCGACCACAGCAGGGTCAGCACGACCAGGGCGATCAGGAAGTGGACGGCGATGCCGGCCACCGCCACCACCATCCGCCGCCCGTAGGGCTGCTGGCGGTAGGTGCGGGCCTCGTCGGCGGGGTCGATGTCCCGCTCCAGGTTGCTCATCCCGATGATCTTCACGTAGCCGCCCAGGGGGGCGGCCTTGACCCCGTACTCCGTCTCGCCCCGGCGCATGGACCACAGCCGAGGGCCGAAGCCGAAGAAGAACTCGGTGACCTTCATGCCCGAGAGCTTGGCGGTGACGAAGTGGCCGAACTCGTGGGCCATGACCATCCCGACGACGGCCAGCACGAAGGCCACCACCGGGAAGGAGCCGGTGGCCAGGGACAGCACCACGGCCAGGAACAGGATGCCGATCACGGGCGTGGCCTGGCGCCAGCCCTGGTGCTCGTGGCCGGGGGGGCCGCCGGGCCGGGTCGAGTCGGTGGGCGCCGGCGACAGGCTGTCGGACGTCTGGGTCATGTGTGCGAAGTTCCTTCCCGGCTCGTCGCCCGGCGATGCCCGCCCCGTCCGGCGTGGTGCGGAGCTGCCCGGCGATCGGTCACCCACCGTTGTACCGCCTTTTCCGCTGCTCGGCGGCCTCGGCGGTCGGCTTCCAGTACAACATCCACGCTGTCGGCGGCTGTTCCATCGTGGCCGTCGAGTACCTCCCGTATCACGTCGGCGATCGCGACCCATGGAATGAGCGATTTCCGAAAGGCGTCCACCGCCACCTCGTTGGCGGCGTTGAGCCAGGCGGGGGCGGTTTCGCCCGCCCGACCGGCCTGGTAGGCCAGGTCGAGGCAGGGAAAGGCGGCCCGGTCGGGCGGCTCGAAGTCGAGGGAGGTGGCGTCCGCCCAGTCCAGGGCCCCGAAGGCCACGCCGCTGCGGTCGGGCCAGGCCAGGGCGTAGCCGATGGGCAGGCGCATGTCGGGCCGGGAGAGCTGGGCGACGGTGGCGCCGTCGGAGAACTCCACCATCGAGTGCACGACCGACTGGGGGTGGACGACCACGTCGATGTGGTCGTAGCCCACGCCGAACAGCTCGTGGGCCTCGATGACCTCCAACCCCTTGTTCATGAGCGTGGACGAGTCGATGGTGATCTTCGGTCCCATGCTCCAGGTGGGATGGGCCAGGGCGTCCTCCAGGGTCACCTCCGCCAGCTCGGCCGCCGTCCGCCCCCGGAACGGCCCGCCACTGGCGGTCAGAACGATGCGGGCCACCCGCGTGGGGTCGCCGGCGGCCCGTAGGCACTGGTGCACGGCGCAGTGCTCGGAGTCCACGGGCACGATCTCCGCCCCCGGCGTGGCCCGGGCCCGTTGCACGACCGGCCCGCCGGCGATCAGGGACTCCTTGTTGGCCAGGGCCAGCCGGGACCCCGCCTCCAGGGCGGCCAAGGTGACGGGCAGGCCGGCGAAGCCCACCACCCCGTTGACCACCACGTCGGCCCCTGCCGCCACCGTGGCCAGGGCCTCGGGGCCGGCCAGCACCTCGGTGCCGGGGGGCACCAGGCCGGCAAGCTCACGGGCCCGGGAGGCGTCGGCCACCGCCACCCGCTCGGGCCGCAGGCGGCGTGCCTGCTCGCCCAGGAGGTCCACCGACGTGGACGCCGCCAGGGCCACCACCCGGTAGCGCTCGGGCTCGGCCTCCACCACCTCCACCGCCTGGGTGCCGATGGAGCCGGTGGACCCCACCAGACTCACGGTCCTCATGGTCGGTGGCGTCGCCGCAGGCCGCTCAGGTGAACTTCAGGACGCGCATCAGGTAGTAGGTGGCGGGGACCACGAAGAGCAGCGCGTCGATGCGGTCGAGCATGCCGCCGTGGGCGGGGAGGATCGACCCCATGTCCTTGACGCCCAGGTCCCGCTTGAGCATGGACTCGCACAGGTCGCCGAGGGGGGCGGCCACTATGACGACCACGGCCAGGGCCAGCGCCCGCTTGAGGGTCCAGGGGTGGATCTGGGCGACGACCGCCACGGCCAGGATGGCGGTGACGACGCACGCCCCCACCATGCCCTCCACCGTCTTGCCGGGGCTGACGTCAGGCATGAGGGGCGTGTTGCCGAACGAGCGCCCGATCAGGTAGGCGCCGGCGTCGTAGCCGGCGGTGAGGATCACCGCGCCCAGCAGCAGGCCGATGCCGTCGTTGAAGGGGGCGGTCAGCAGGAGGGCGGCGTAGCTGCCGAGGATGCCGACGTAGAAGAACCCGAGCAGGGTGGCCCCGGCGTTCACCACCGGCTTCCCCGAATGGACCCCGGTCAGGTACCACAACAGGGTGAACACCATGAAGAGGGGGAGGGCGAGGTGGAAGCCGTCGATCCCCCGCCAGTAGACGGCGCCCGAGAGCCCGGCGGTGCCGCCCACGCCCAGCAGGGTGGCCGGGTGCAGGCCGCGGGTCCGCATGGCCTGGAACAGCTCGGCGGAGGCCACCACCAGGACGGCGGTCACCAGCACGACCAGCGCCCTCGGCCCGATGGCGGCGGCCAGGAGGACCACGGCCAGCGCCACCACCCCGGTGAGGACGGACGTGGTCAGGTCCCGAGAGGCGCCTCCCGATCCGGAGGACGAGGCGGGCGTGGCCCGGGAACGGCGGGCCGCAGGGCGCGAGGGCGGGGCCGGGCGGCGGCGCGGCCCTCCGGGGGCCGGGGTGGCGGCCGGCGGGGCGGCGGTGGCGGCCCGGGCCGGGCGGCGGGCGGGGGGGTCCGGGAAGGACAAGAGGTCGTCCTCGTCCTCGGAGGCGGTGCCGGCCCGCAGGGCGCCCAGCCGCGTGTCGGGGTCGTCGAGCATCTCCTCGCCGAAGTCCGCCTCCTCCCAATCGGTGTGCTGGTCCCGCCACCGGGGGCCGGTGGAGAGCGACGACCATGCCCGCAGGTCGTCGTCGTTCGCCCCCGGGGCCTCCCCGGCGGGCAGGATACGGGGCACCTCGCCGCTGGGCGGCTCGGTCCAGTGGGGCAACGGCATGGACCCCGAGTCCTCGGCCCCGCCGAAGGCCCCGAAACGGGCCCCGCCTCCAGGGGGGTCGGGGGCGGCGTCGTCCCAGAACTCGTCGTCGGTGGGCGGCGGGGCACTGCGGTCGTCGCCTCCCGTCGCCATGGCGGGGCCAGCGTAGCGGCCCTCACCCTCGGGGCCGGGTGGGAGGCGGCCGTCGCCGGTCATACGTTCGCCGGGCCACGGCCCGTCGAGCGCCGGGCCGGCCCCGGCCGGGCCGGGGTAGGGCCGGCCGGCGGTGGCGGCAGCGGGCGGTGGCGGGGCCGGGGGGCGGGCGGGTGGCTCGACCACCGGCGGCTTCTCCACCGCCTGGGGATCGGCGCCCGGGAACCGCAGGGACGGCCGGGGGCCCGACGGCGGCTCGGGGACGTCACCGAACCGGGGGGCGTCCTCGGGCCGGCGGCCCGCCACCTGTCCCGCCTGGATGGCGGCCGCCGCCTCCTCGGCCCCGATGATGCGAACGCCCTCGGCCGCCTGGCGGGGACCCCGGCGAGCCCCGGCGCCGGGGACCCCGGCGCCGTCCCCGGCGTCGACGTCGCCCGCACCCGGAAGGTCGAGCGCCTGCGTTCGGTCGTCGGTGTGCCGGTCGTCCACGTGCGGCCTCCTCTCTGTCGGGTCGGCCCGGGGGCCGGCGGCGCCCTCGGTCAGTGTTCGAGCAGCTCCTGCTCCTTGCGGGCGAGCATCCGGTCGATCTCGCTCACGTGGTCGGCCGTCACCTTCTCCAGCTCCTTCTCGGCCCGGTCCAGCTCGTCCACCGAGATCTCGGCGTCGCGCTCCAGCGCCTCCAACTCGTGGCGGGCGGTACGGCGCAGGTTGCGCACCGCCACCCGGCCGTCCTCCGCCTTGTGGCGGACCACCTTGACCAGGTCCTTGCGCCGTTCCGACGTGAGCTGGGGAAAGGTGAGGCGGATCACCGAGCCGTCGTTGGACGGGGTGATGCCGAGGTCGGAGTGCTGGATGGCCTTCTCGATGGCCTTGATGGCGCCCTTGTCGTAGGGGGCGATTACCAGCAGCCGGGCCTCCGGCACGCTGAAGCCGGCCAGCTGTTGGAGGATCATCTCGGTGCCGTAGTACTCGACCCTCAGCCGCTCGACCAGGGCCGGGGTGGCCCGCCCCGTGCGCACCGCCCCGAAGTCCGCCTGGGTGTGGGCGACCGCCTTCTCCATCTTGTCGCCCGTCTCCAGGAGGATGTCGTCGATCACCGCCCCACATCCCCGGGAGTCATGAAACCAGCGTACCTATCGCCTCCCCCTGGATGGCGCGGCGGATGTTGCCGGGCGCCATGAGGTCGAAGACCACGATCGGCAGCTCGTTCTCCATGCAGAACGTGATGGCGGTGGAGTCCATGACCCGCAGGCCCCGGTTGAGGACCTCGATGTACTGGACCTCGTCGAACTTGGTGGCCCCGGGGTTGGTGAGGGGGTCGTCGGTGTACACGCCGTCCACGCCCGAGTGGGTGCCCTTGAGCACCGCCGCCGCCCCGATCTCGGCCGCCCGCAGGGCGGCGGTGGTGTCGGTGGTGAAGTAGGGGTTCCCGGTGCCACCGGCCATGATGACGATGCGCCCCAGCTCCAGGTGGCGCTGGGCCCGCCGGCGGATGTAGGGCTCGGCCACCTGGGCCATCTGCACGGCGGTCATGACCCGCGTGGGCTCGCCCAGCTTCTCCAGGGCGTCCTGCAGGGCCAGCGCGTTGATGATGGTGGCCAGCATGCCCATGGTGTCGGCCTGGGCCCGGTCCATCCCCGCGCCGGCCCCCGCCATGCCCCGCCAGATGTTGCCGCCCCCGACCACGATGGCGACCTCCACCCCGAGGTCGCGCCGGACCTCGGCCACCTCCCGGGCGATGCGCCCGACGACCGCGCCGTCGATGCCGTAGCCGGTGGCAGGGTCGGCGAACGCCTCCCCGGAGAGCTTGAGGACGACGCGCCCCCAGCGACGGTGGCCGCCCCCGCCGGTGATCAGGCCAGGCACCCCGTCACTGCCCGATGACGACTTGGGCGTAGCGGGTGACGGAGGCATGGCCGAGGAACTGGGAGATGGAGAGCTTGGGGTCCCGCACGTAGGGCTGCTCCACGAGCGTGTGCTCCTTGAAGAAGCCGCCCAGGCGCCCTTCGACGATCTTGGGGACGGCGGCCTCCGGCTTGCCCTCGTTGCGGGTGAGGTTCTCGAGGGTCTGGCGCTCGTCGGCCACCCGCTCGGCGGGGACGTCCTCCCGCCGCAGCCACTGGGGCTTGTGGAAGGCGACGTTGAGGGCCACCTCGTGAGCCTGGGCCTCCGTCCCGCCGGCCACCTCCACGAGGATGCCGTTGACACCCCGACCGTTCTGGATGTGGAGGTAGGCGTCGAGAACGGAGCCGTCGGGTGCCTCGAACCGGTGGACCTCGCCGACGGAGATGTTCTCCTTGAGCTTGAGCCGCAGCGTGTCCACCTCGTCCTGGCGCTCGGCGACGGCCGCCTCGCCCTTGGCCAGCACCAGCTTGGCCAGCTCGTCGGCCAGGGCGGTGAACTCGGGCGACTTGGCCACGAAGTCGGTCTCGCAGCGCAGGGCCACGAGGGCGGCGACGTTGCCGTCGCGCGCCACCGCCACCGCCCCCTGGCTGCTGGAACGGTCCGCCCGCTCCTCGGCCTTGGCCATACCCTTCTCCCGCAGCCAGCGCTTGGCCGCTTCGATGTCCCCGCCGTTCTCGGTCAGGGCCCGCTTGGCGTCCATCATCCCGACGCCCATGGCCTGGCGGAGGGCCTGCACGTCCTTGGCGCTGAAGTCGGCCACCGATCAGCCCTCCTCGGGACCGGCGGCGTCCGGCGCGGCCGGCTCCGGGTCGGCGGGACCGGCCGGTGCCTGGTCGGCCGGGGCGGCGTCCACCGGCCCGCCGTCGGCGGCGGGAGCGGGGGGCTCGGCGGCGGCGGGAGCGGGGGGCTCGGCGGCCGGGGCCGGGCCGCGGCGGGTGGCCATGCGGGCCTCCCGTTCCTGGGCCTGGAGGGCAGCTTGGCGGCGGGCCTCGGCCTGCTGGTGGGTCCGGCGGGCCTCGGCCTCGGGGTCGGCGGTCGGCGGGGGCTGGGCGGCGGCGACCCGGGCGTGGCGGCGGGAGGCGATGGTCCGCCCCTCCTCCACCGCGTCGGCGATGATGCGACACATCAAGGTCCCGGCCCGGATGGCGTCGTCGTTGCCGGGGACGACGTACTGGATCAGGTCGGGGTCGCAGTTGGTGTCGACCACGGCGACGATCGGCATCCCGAGCTTGTTGGCCTCGGTGACGGCGATGTGCTCCTTCTTGGTGTCGATGACGAAGATGGCGTCGGGCAGCTTGGCGAGGTTGCGGATGCCGCCCAGGTTGCGCTGGAGCTTGTCGAGCTCTCGTCCGAGGATCAGCGCCTCCTTCTTGGGCATGGCCTCGAAGTCGCCACTGTCCTTCATGCGCTCGTACTCGGTCATCTTTTTGACCCGGGCGCTGATTGTCTGGAAGTTGGTCAGCATCCCGCCCAGCCACCGCTCGTTCACGTAGGGCATGCCGACGCGGGCCGCGGCGGCGGCGATGGCGTCCTGCGTCTGCTTCTTGGTGCCGACGAAGAGG
>JBHELO010000046.1:0-40853 GCA_046263055.1 Acidimicrobiales bacterium
TGTGCAGTGACCCGGTGACCCTGGCCACCGTCACCGCCGATGCCGCCGGGAACTACGCGACCACGGTCAGGGTCCCCTCCGACACCGCCGCCGGCAGCCACACCGTGGTGGTGTCCGCCCCCGGCGGCGCTTCGAGGGCGAGGGCCACGCTGACGGTGGCCGCCTCTTCGGCCAGCGGCTCCGCCTCCTCGGGCGACTCGGGCGGGAGGGGGGCGGCCAGCGGCGCCCTGTCGCTCACCGGGGTGGAGATCGTCCGCATGGTCCTCCTCGGTGCGCTGGCGCTGGCCCTGGGGACGCTGCTCGTCGGTGCGGCCGGCCGGCGGCGGTGGTGAGCGAAGCGTCGGACGCGCCGCGATTTGGCGCACTTCGTCGCTCGTCCCCGGAAAGCATTGAGGGATCCCGGAGGAACATCTCATTCGAACGCGTCTGACCACTTTGGGGCCTTGACAGCACCCCCACCGGGCCGGATACTCAGCACTCCAACAGCAACGCTCACACTCGCACAATCATCGGAGAACCATGAGACTACGAACGCTCGGTATTGCGGTAGGAACCCTTGCCATGACGGCGGGGATTACCGGAGGGGTCGCGGCTGTGAGTGCCGGACCGGCGTTCGGTGACGGCAACGGCGCGGTGACGGTCCCGTGCAGCGACGTGTCCCCGGACCTCGGGGGGACGGTCGTCTTCACGCCGGACGGGCAACTCCTCGGCAACTGCTTTGAGCACCAGCAGAGCCCGGGCGGCGGCTCCACCGGCGGCTCGGCCCAGATCGTCAGCTGTGACGAGGCCCTCGCACCGGGCACGGTCGGGATCCAGGTCACCACTCCTGAAGGCAGCACGTACACCAACTGCCACGTCCACGTCAACGGCGGCCAGCCCTAAACACCGCTCTCGCCTAGGGCCAAGGTAGGTGGCCTCCAGGAGGGCCACCTACCAGGGTCCCCAGCTCGGCGGATGCCAAATGGCTTGGCGGTCCGGGTGGCGGAACGCGGCATGGAGCTTGGGGGCGCCGGTGCTGGAGAGCTGCCGTACGAGAGTTGCTCTCGGCTAGACGGGCCAGTCCTCCGTCATCGCCTGGTACGACGGGCGGCGGTGCTGGTAGGCCATGAGGTAGGCGTCCTAGGCGCGGACTACCTCCACCTGAGCGGCGCTGCGCTCGCCGGAGGCCATCGCCTCCCAGTCGAGCCGCATGCGCTTCAGGGCGGTGGCTGCCAAGGCCGCGTTGGGCGGGGTCTGGCCGGCTGCCGCCCTCAGCTGGCCCACGGCCACCGTGAGGTCGCGACCGACCGGCCCCGACGACAGGTACCGCTCCCGCGCCGCCTTGCCGAGCACCCGCCGGGCCACCGCCGGGTCCACGCCTTTGTCCTTGTGCACCTCCTCGAGGAGGGTGTCCATCGCCGCCTTGCGCTTGGTGGCGTCGGGTTTCGGTGAGGGCCCCGAACCACCGCTTCACGAGCACGGCGTCGGTGTACACGCTCTCCAGCGGGCTCAGCTTGCCCGGTCGCGCCCAGCACCTGGTAGCCGACCCGCTGGCCGGTCTCCTCGTCGGCCCATGCGATGCCCCGAATCCCCTCAACGAAGCGGGGCCGGAACGTGGTGGTGGCCCGGGCGTCGAGCTCGGTCCTCGCCCGATCCGCGTATGAAGTGGGTGCTCTGGCCGTGCCGTCCTCGAGGCCGGACGCCGAGTAGCACGCCACGATCTTCAGCCCTCCCACGAACGTCCCCGGATAGGCGGCGAACGCGCCGGCGAGGTTCCTCGCCAGGTCCCTGGGGGTGAGCCCGGCGATGTCGGCCATGCTGCCGCGGCCCAGGAAGTACAGCGTCTCCAACGGCCCGATGGTGGCGCTCCCGGCGGTCAGGCTGGAGACGGCGGGCGTCGCACCCGCCGGCCCGTACACCTGCCCTCGGGCGTCGCCGGCCGGGTAGGCCTTGGTCACCTTGCCGGCCGAGGTCCGGACCCGCTTGTGCTCTTTGAGGTTGGCCAGGCAGTTCCGGGTGGCGGCCAAGGCCTCGGTCCCGTCGCTCGGCCCGTCGACGGCGAGCATGGCCCGCCGCACGACCCGGCCCGACCGTCTCCCGCCGACCGGAGGCGCGGTCGAGCGGCGCACCGACGGGACCGCGCCCTGCTGCACCACGTGGGTGAGCTCGTGGGCCAGCAGCGACTCCCCCGACCTGGTGGCCGGCTGGTAGGCGCCGGAGGAGAAGAAGACGTCGGGCCCGGTCGTGAAGGCGCGGGCCTGGAGCGACCGGCTCACCGTGTCGGCTTCAGGCCCGACGTGGAGCCGCACGGCGCTGAAGTCGGCGCCGAAGGCGCGCTCCATCCGGGCGCGAACCGGCGTTCCCAGCGCGGTGCCGCCGGTCCGGGCTCGGGCGATGGCGGCCTCGCCGTCGGGGTCCACCGCCGTACCGCCGAGAGGATCGACCGCCGAGACCGGCGATCGCCGCACCGCTGCCTGGTCGGCGCCGGGGCCCGGGACGCCACCTGCGTCCCCGTCCGACAGCGTGCGCAGGACCGCGGCGGCCACCCGATCGGCCTCCCGCTCGGAGGCGTCGGCCGCGTGCCCGACCATGAGCTTGGCCTGGACGACCAGGCTCGTCACCCGGTTGCCGGCGGTGCGCTGGAGGGCGTGCAGGGCATCGGCCGGCCGCATGGGGGACCGGAGCGGCGGCCGGTGGCGCGCCGGCACCGACCGCCGGGCACCGTTGGTCGTCGCCTTGTCCCGGGCCGTTCCCACGTGACGTGCCCCCTCCTCGACATGGTTTTCACACGACGGCTGTCGGAGCCAGTGGCGCGGGCGAAGGGCGACCGTGCCCTCCTAGGTCTCGCCCGGGCGGGCCGGCAGGACCGTGACGGCGAAGGGGACGCTGGCCTGGTAGGGCGCCTCCCCAGTCACCCGGGCCAGCTCGACGTAGGCGCCGCCCTGCAGCCCGAAGGCCACCAGTGTCACCGGCGGCTCCGGGTCGACGACCCAGTAGGCGGCCACGCCGTAGCCGGCGTAGGCCAGGCGCTTGGAGCCGAGGTCGTGGCGGCGGGTGCTCGGGGAGAGGACCTCCACCACCAGCAACGGGGTCCTCGTGAGATGGGCCCCGTCACCGCCATGGAGCGGATCAAGCGCTCGGCCGCCGGTGAGTCCTAGGTGGAGGACGTGCCTGGCCCCGCCCAGGCCGGACTACGAGGCCCGCCGCCTCACCATGGCCCTCACCGCCGTCGCATGTCGGTGAACGGACGTCGACACCCGGCGCCGCCTCGGCCCCGCGCCGCACGTGGAGCTCCTATAGCGGCTGCGCTCGACCCGAGCGTCGCAGGGCTTGGAGAGGTTCGGGGTGAAGCCGCAGACCGGGACGATGGTGATGGAAAAGGAACGGGCGCGGCTCTCCAGGAGTGACGTCCTGAGGGTCCGACCGTGCTGTGGGTCGCGATCCCAGATGTCATCCCTGAAAAGGAGCGCCCCAAGGCAAGAGGCGCCGGCTCGAATGGTCGGCACGATTTCGGGGTTCGGGGCCGGCGTGCGACCAGACACAACGGACAGCGCTCGCGCCGATACCCCGAGAACGTCCTTGCGGGACATCGAAGCCAGGCGCTCGAGGCGTAGGCGAACGGGGCGACCTTCCCCACACGGCATCATCTCGCGGCCAGAACTGGACTGGAGTGATTGACGTCACGGCACCTGGCTGGCCCGTTCTTCCCAGGGGTCGGCGACGAGTCGGCTAGCGCGCCACGCGGTGGCGGAGGTAGACGACTCTCGAGCTGAATGTGCGGGTCTCGACAAGTTCGAGATCCACTCGGCGCTCGCGCTGGGGGAAGAACGGGATGCCACCGCCAACCAGGACCGGGTAGACCCGGGCCCGGTACTCGTCGATCAGACCCGACGCGGCCGCTTCGGCGGCGAGAGTCGCGCCGCCGATGGCGATGTCGCCCTCCCCGGGCTCGGCTCGCAACCGCTCGATCTCCTCCGCCAGGCCGCCGGAGGCCAGGCGGGCATTGCCCTGCGGCGCCGACAGCGTGGTGGAGAACACCACCTTGGGGAGCCGCTTCCAGATGGCGGCCCAGTTGAGCATTGCGTCGTCGAGTGATGGGTGCTGGTCGGCCGTCTCCCAGCACAACATTGTCTCGTACAGCCGTCGTCCCAAGAGGTGGACGCCGACCTCTTGTATCTGGTCGGTGACGAAGCGAAAGACCTCGTCGTCGGGCGCGGTCCAGTCGAAGTCGCCGTCCGGCCCGACGACGTAGCCGTCAAGGGAGACGCCCATCGAGTAGGTCACGCTGCGCATCAGAAGCCTTCCTCGGTAACGGGTCCGACAGTATGACCGCCGGACGCCGCAGGACTCGTCGCGGCTCGCGGGATCCCGGCTACCCGCCTACAACCCCGCAACTCGTCCACGTCGCCCAGCTCCGTTTCTCCGAAGCCGCCGCGACGCGGAGCCTGAGCGCCGACGACATCGGGCGAAGGGGACCGGCGGGCGGGGAGGACCCGAGCCAGGGCGAACCGGTCGTGCCCCGGAGCGCCGGCCCGGCGAGCCACCGGCCCCGCACGGGTGAGGGTGCCGGAGGCGGGCAGCTGGCACGTCTGTAACTACACCCTTGTCACTGTCTCATCCCCGCGGCAGACTGGCGGACCATGACGTCTCCGGCGGTGGAAGCCGAGCGGCTGCGGCTCTATGCGTACGCCACCACGCAGGATGCCGGCAGCTACGTCGCCATCATGCGCTTGTTCGTGGGCGCGCTCCTGGCCGAGTGGTCGGCCCATGACCTCGTCGAGCGGGGCATCGACCTGCCGGCGGCGGTGATAGACCAGCGCCTGCGCTACCTCGAGCAGAACGGCAATCTGCTGGCCAGCCCCCGCGAGGTCCGGGTCACCTCGATCGCCGAGTACCAGCGTCAACCGGCCCGCTACACCGCCACCAGCCTCGGCGTGCGGGTGCACCGCCAGGTCGAGGAGGTGCTGGCGGCCACCGGAGGCGCACGCGAGGTCCCTCGTGAGCTCCTCGGCGCCGTGGCCCACCGGCTCACCGACATGGCGGCAATGTCGCCCGCCGAGCTGGCCGCCTCCGACCCGGCGGGGATGGCCGAGGCCGTGTCCACCGTGTTCCTCCAGTTCGAGACGTTCGCCGGAGCGGTCACCGACTTCTACACCTACGTCGGCTCGGTGCTCGCCCGCGCCGACCTGGACGACGAAGACTGGCTCGGGTTCAAGCACCTGCTACTGGACTACCTGGAGACCATCGTCGAGAGCGTCACCCGCCACACCGCCTCCATCCGGTTGGCGCTCGAACGTCTCGAGCCGCGCATCCCCCTGATCGTCGAGCGGGCCCGCGCCGCCGATCCCGCCTTGGAGGCGTTGCGGGCCGCGAGTCCGGGGGACGAGGGCTTCGAGCGGTCGCGGGGCAGGAACGTGGAGGACTGGGCGGAGCTCAGAGGCTGGTTCGGGGCCGCCGGGGACCGCACGTCGGGCTCCCACCAGCTCCGGGCGGCCGCCGTTCGCGCCGTCGGCGCGCTGCTGGCCAACGTCAAGCGAATGAACGCCGCCAGCAGCCGGGAGACGTCGCTGCGCCGCCACCTCCTGCGCCTGGCGGCCTGGTTCGACGCAGCCACGCCCGACGACGCCCATGTCCTCTACACCTCCGCCTTCGCCCTGTACGGCGCCCGCCACCTCGGCGTCCTGCTCGACCCCGAGATCGCCGAGGCCCTCCCGGCCACCACCAGCTGGTGGAACGCCCCCGCGGCACCGGTGGCCGTCAGCATCCGGGAGCGGGGCGACCGCAACCCCCGGGGCCGGGTCGTGCGAACTGCCGACCACACCGCCCAGAAGGAGCGTCTGGCCGCCGACCGGCGCCTGGAGGCCGAGAGACGGGAGCAGGCCGTGGCCGAGCTCCTGGCGGTCGGCGACCGCCTTGACGAGGTGCGGCTGTCGGCGGCCGCCTTCCGGGTGCTCGTCGAGCTGGTGGGCCAGGCCACCGCCCGGTTCGGGCCCGATCTTGCCGGAGCCTGCGCCGCCCTCATCGACGCCGACGTGGTGCTCTGGGTCGAGCCGTCCGACCGTCCGATGACGATGCGCAGCGCCACCGGTGACCTCACCGTGCACGGCTTCCGGCTCGTGGTGACCGCCGCCGGTCGGCGTCCGGCGACGGCGGAGGACGGCCTGGCCGAAGGGACGGGTGACTGACCGTGGCTCTCGCTGCCACCCGCGATGCCGACGAGCTCCAGGACGCGCTGCGCCATCTCCTTCGCCACCCCCTGACCCTGGACGGCGGCCCCCACGCCGAGGCCTTCCGGCTCGTCCGTCGCCATCGTGAGGAGCTGGGCCGCGACGTGCGCCAGCTCCTCGGCTACCGCCTCGTGGTCGAGGCCAGCTTCGCCCGGCTGTACAAGGCCGGCCTCGGAGCCGGCAAGGCGCGGCCCCTCCGGCGGGCCTCCGGTGCGCCGTTCTCGCCGCGCACGTACGCCTACCTGGCGTTGTGCTGCTCGGCGCTGCTCACCGGGCGCCAGCAGATCCTGCTGTCCGCCCTCGCCGACCAGGTCCGTCACGCCGCCGTCGAGGCCGGCATCACCCTCGGCTACGACAACCACGCCGATCGCCGGGCCTTCGTGGCCGCCCTGCGCCAGCTGGTCATCTGGGGGGTGCTGGTGGAGGACGACGGCTCGGTCGGCGCCTTCGCCGATGACGCCGGCGCCGAGGCGCTGTTGTCCGTGCGGCGAGACGTCGTGCGCCACCTGCTGGCCGTCCCGTTGCGCGAGGTCGAGCAGCCCGAAGAGCTTGTCCGCCTGGCGGCCGAGCCGGGTGCCGGCGCCGGCGCGCGTCACCGGGTCCGCCGGCTGCTCGTGGAGGAACCCGCGGTGCTGGCCGACGACGTCGACGAGGAGTCGTGGGCCTGGCTCCGCCAGTCGCAACGGCGCGAGGCCCGGACCTTCTCGGAGCTCTTCGGCCTGGAGCTCGAGATCCGGGCCGAGGGCGTGGCCGCCATCGACCGGCGGGACGAGCTGACCGACGAGGCGTTCCCCCGGGGCGGTACCCTCGGCCACGCTGCCCTGCTGGTGGTCACCGAGCTCGCCCACCGGTTGCGGCCGGGGGCGATGCGAGGCGAGGGGTTGACCACCACGGTGGCCGTTCCCGACGGCATGCTCGACGAGGTGGTCGCCGCCGTTCACGAGCGCCACGGCCGGCGGTGGAAGCAGGACTATCTCGACCATCCCGCCCGCCTACCGCGCGACGTCGAGGATCTGCTGGTGGCCATGGGCTTGCTGCGCCGGGCGGCCGGCGGCCAGCTGCACCTCACTGCAGTCGCCAACCGCTATGCCCCGGAGGTGGCCGAGGTCCCCGCCAGGCTCACCTTCGACCCAGGTTCCCACCCGGCCTCGGAGGAGTCCTCGTGACCGCCACCAACCTGTTCCCGACCACCGCCCGGGCCGACAACGCCGATCCCGCGGACCTGGGCCCTGGGCCGGAGGGCCGGTGGTCCCTGCACCGGGCGGGCATCCTGAACGTGTGGCAGTACGACCGGGTGACGCTGCACTTCGCCGGCGGGCGGATGCTGCTCCGGGGAAAGAACGGGGCGGGCAAGTCCAAGGCCCTGGAGGTGCTGCTCCCGTTCCTGTTGGACGGTGACACCCGCCAGCTCGACGCCACCGGCCGTGACCGCACCACCGTCCGCTGGTTGATGACCGACGGCCGCGCCAACGGCAACCACGTCGGGTACCTGTGGCTCGAGCTCCGGTGCATCCACCCTGACGGCGCGCTGTCCTTCCAGACCCTGGGCGCCGGGCTCAAGGCGTCCACGGCCACCCGCAACGCCGACAGCTGGTTCTTCATCACCGACCGCCGCCCCGGCGTCAACCTCGATCTCGAGGTCGCCGGCGAGTGCCTGTCGGTGGAACGGCTCAAGGATGCGCTCGGCCACGACGCCGTCACCACCTCGGGGGCAGAGCACCGCCGCCGGGTCGGCCGCCACGTCTTCGGGTTGTTCGATGACGCCCGGTACCGCAACCTCCTCCACCTCCTCCACCGCCTCCGCGACCCCAACATCGGGAACCGGGTGGAAGCCGGCGAGCTGGCGAGCGTGCTCACCGACGCCCTGCCCCCGATCGACGAGCGGGTGCTCGCCGAGGCGGCCGGCCACTTCGACGACCTCGAGACCATCCGGGACCAGGTGGACCGCTCGGGGCGGACCGCGGCCGCCCTCGGCCAGTTCCTCGGCGCCTACCGGGGCTACACCCGCACCGTGCTGTCCCGGCGGGCGGCTGCCGTCGAGGAGGCCGAGGCCGCCCGGGGGCGTGCGGCTCGCGCCAGCCGCCGCCTGGCGCGCACCGTCGAGGAGGCGGGGCGGGCGGTCGAGCAGGCGAAGGCCGCGCTGGAAGCCGCCAAGGTCGAGCGGACCGAACGCGAGGCCGAACGCCGGGAGCTCGAGCGCAGCGAGGGCTACCGCGCCCATCAGGACCTCGTTGACCGCGAGGCGCGAGTCGCCGCCCTCGACGCCGCCGCCGGGGAGGCGGAATCCGCAGCCCGGCGAGCCGAAGCCGCCCATGGGCGGGCGGTGGCCGACGTGACGACGGCCGAGGCGGACCTCCGCCGGTCACTGGCCGACACTCGGGTTGCGGCCGAATGCGTCGCCGGGCTGGCGGCCGATGCCGGGCTCGACCCGGCCCTGCTCGGCCCTCACCCGGCGACGGCCGACGCCGACCTCGACCCCGCCCAGGTGGAGCGCGCCGCTGACCGGGCGCGGGCGGCCCGGACTTTGGCCGACATGCGCCGACGGCGGGCGTCCGAGGTGAAGAAGCTCGCCCTCCAGGCCGAGCAGGCCGAGGACAGGGCCACCGCCGCCGAGGAGCGCGTGGCGGAGTCGGAGGCCGACGTGGAAGCGGCGCGGGCACGGGTCGGGGTTGCCCGGTCGGCGCTGGATTCGGCCCAGCAGTCATGGGCCACCGCCGTGACCACCTGGACGGGGACCGGTCCGCCCGCCGACCTGGACACCGGTTGGGCTCCGCTCTTCGATCGCCTTGTGGCCCGCCAGGGCGAGCCCTCCTGGGTGGCGGCAGTCCGCCAGGCGGTGAACGACTGCCTGGCCCCTCCGCTGCGCGCCGCTCGCCAGGCGGCGGCGGCCGCCGATCTGGGCCTCGTGACCTCCGAGGCCGAGCTGGCGGCGGCCGAGGAGCGCCTGGCCGAGGTCGAGAACCAGCACGAGGCCCGTCCCGAGCCCCGTTCCCACCGTGACGCCGAGCGGGACCCTTC
This sequence comes from Acidimicrobiales bacterium, assembly GCA_046263055.1. Classification (GTDB taxonomy): domain Bacteria; phylum Actinomycetota; class Acidimicrobiia; order Acidimicrobiales; family AC-14; genus DATAQC01. The sequence goes on from JBHELO010000046.1 coordinate 9,225, forward strand.
GGCCGGCGCTCCGCTCTACGAGCTGGTCGACGTCGCGCCCGACCTGAGCCCGGTCGACGCCGCCGGCCTGGAGGCCGCCCTGGAAGCCGCCGGCCTGCTCGACGCCTGGGTCCACGCCGACGGCCTCGTCGTCCACCCCGACACCCGCGAGGTCCTGCTGCGCGCCGACGCTCCCGCGCTGGCGGCCGGCGCCGCGACCCTGGCCGACGTGCTGGTGCCCGCCCCGGGGGAGGGCGCCGTCAGCACGGCCACCATCGGCGCCGTGCTGGGGGCCGTGGGCCTGGGCGATCAGCCCGACGCCGCCGCCTGGGTCACGTCCGGGGGGCGCTGGTCGCTCGGGGTGCTGCGGGGCGCGTGGCACAAGGACACGGTGGAGTTCCTCGGTGCCGGTGCCCGTCGGGCCACCCGTGACCGGCTCCTCGCCAAGCTCCGGAGCCGAGTGGACGCCCTTCGGGCCGACGTCGCCCTGGCCCGGGAGCGGGTCGAGGTGGCCGTCAGGCACCGTGAGGTCGTCGAGGGCCTCCCCGCCACCATCCCGCCCGCTGACCCCATCGGCGAGGCGGCGGGAGACCTCGGCAACGCCGAACGGGCGTTGGCCGCGGCACGTAACCGCCACGAGCAGGAGCGCCGGCGGGCCGAGGCGGCCAGGACCGCCGCCAATCGCCTCGCGGCCACGGTCGCCCAGGAGGCGCTGGCCGACGGGCTGCCCGTGACCGCCATCGCCCTCGAAGGGGTGCTGGCCGCCCTCGGCGAGCTGAGCGAGGCACTGTCGGAGCATCGGAGCGCCGTGCGCCACCTCACCGCCGACCACCAGCGCCTGCTCGGCCATCGCGCCCAGGAGGCAGACCGGCGGGCCGAGGCGGTCGAGTGCGTCACCGGCGCCCGCCGGCGACGGGCCGAGCACCACACCGCCGCCCATGAGCTGGCCACCTTGCGAGACGCGCTGGCGGCCACGGTGGACGTGGTCCTCGCCAAGCACCGGGACGCCATCGCCCGCCTGGCCACGCTCGACGACTCGGTGCTCCCTGCCGCCGACGAAGCGAGGACCGCGGCCTGGACGGATCACGCCACCGCCACCAGCCGCCTTCACGAAGCCGCCACCCTGGAGGAGGGCGCGGGCGTGGCGGTCGTCACCGCCGGGCGGGCGCTCGAGGCCGCGGTCGGGCAACCGGGCGTGATGCTCGCCGCCACCGGGCGCGACGTCGGCCGGGTCGCCGACCTGGTGCCCGTCGAGATCACCACTGTCCCGGCCGAGGCCGCCGTGGCCCTCGCCGCTGCGGTCGCACCGCTCGTCGACGGTGACGACGAGGTGTCCGACGGCACGATCCTGTCCCGTTACGACCGGCTCAGCGAGTCCCTGGCCGGAGGCTACGACACGGCCATCGACGAGCAGGAGGGCGTCAAGGTCGTCCATGTGGCCGACGACACCGGTCGCCAGCCGCTGGCGGTGGTGGCCAACCGCCTCGCCGCCGAGGCGGAGGCGGCGAGAGGCCGGCTGGCCGCCCGGGAGCGCGAGGTGTTCGAACGCTTCCTGCTGCGGGAGCTGGCCGACGAGGTGCGGGCCAAGCTGCTCGACGCCCACGACCTGGTCAACGGCACCAACGGCACGCTGGCCGGCGTCCACACCTCCCACGGCAAGGGCGCCCGTCTCGAGTGGAAGCTGCGCGACGACACCGCTGCGCCTGCGGCGGTGGCGGCCCGGCTTCTGGTGGACGACCTGCGCGACGAGTCTGCCGACGCCCAGCTGCGCGACGCCCTGCTGGCGCTGATCGAGTCCGAACGCACCGCCGACCCCAGCGCCGGGTACGAGCAGCACCTCCGGGCGGCGCTGGACTTCCGCGCCTGGTACCAGTTCACGGTGAAGGTGACCGACGTCGCCACCCCCGGCTCCTCGCGCACCCTGTCGAGCCGGCTGGGCCTGTCCCAGGGCGAGCAGCGCGTGCTCTCCTACCTGGCGCTGTTCGCGGCCGCCGCCTCGCACTTCCAGGCCATCGCCCGGGAGACGCCGACCGCGCCTCGCCTGCTGCTGCTCGACGATGCCTTCGCCAAGGTGGACGAACCCACCCACGGCCACCTCCTGGGCCTGCTCGTCGACCTCGGGATGGACTTCGTGCTCACCAGCGAGCGGATGTGGGGCTGTTTCCCATCCGTCCCCAGCCTGGAGATCTACGAGGCGGTACGCGACCCCGCCCATCCCGGCGTGGCGCTCGTCCACTTCCGCTGGGACGGCCACCAGCGCCATCTCGTCGGGGTGTGACGGCGGCAACCGCGCTCGACCGACCGGGCCTGGGCCGGTTGTGGGACGTGGTCGCCGAGCGGTTGCAGCGCAACGGGCTCCGGCCCTCGGGCGCGCTCAGGCTCGACGGTCTCGATCGGGAGGAGCGCCACGCCCTGGCCGGACTCCTCGGGCGACCCGTGGCCAACGATCGCGCCACCGTCGACCTCGCCGACCTGGACCGGCGGCTCCGGGAACGGGGCGTTCCCGCCGGGCTGGTGGGTGTGGCCGAGCAGCTGCGTGGCCCGCTCGTGGACCGGCCCGGCGTGCGCCGGGCTCGGGCCGATGCGGCGGCGCGCGTCTGGGCCGCCGGTCGGCGCGCCCTGGGCGAGACGGGCCAGGCCGGGGCGCAGTGGGCCGAGGCCTGGTTCGACGACCTGCGCCGGGCCGGGACGCTCGGACGGGTGGCGCCCGAGCGGGCCGAGCGGCTCCTCGGCACCGCTGTCCGGTGCGTGGCCATGGTCCCCCATCTGAGCGGTGATCCGCCGTGTGGCCGCGGCGAGCTGGCATCCCTCGCCACCGGGGACGCCCACGGCCTGGACGACGGCAGTCTCCTGGGCGCCGTCGTCCTTCGGGCCCTGGCCGCCCTCGTGGCCACGCCCTACCCGTCCAGCGCGGCCGGCCGGCGAGCGCTGTGGCGGGCGGTGGGTGTGCTCACCGACGAGGTGTCCACGACCGTGCTCACCGCCGGGCTGCGGGCGACGGCCGGCCCGTGGCTCGAGGCGCGCACCCATGCCGGATGGGAGTCCCACCTGACCATCCGTGACCTCCGCCGGATGGACGTCAGAGCGCCCGACGACGGTGTGGTGTACGTGTGCGAGAACCCGCGGGTTCTCGAGGCGGCGATAGATGCCGGAAGCCGGCGCGCCCTGGTCTGCACCCAGGGGCAGCCGGCTGTCGTGGTGACCGCGCTGGTGCGCCTGCTGGCCCAGAGCGGTTGCGAGCTGCGCTATCACGGTGACTTCGACTGGCCGGGGATCACCATCGCCAACCTGATGGTGGGCAGCCACCACTGCCGCCCCTGGCGGTTCGGTTCCGCCGACTACCTGGACGCGCTGTCCGGCCTGGCCCCGGTCGTCGCCGACCTCCCGGTGCTCAGCGGCCCTCAGGTCCAATCGTGCTGGGACGCCCAGCTCACGACGGAGATGGCACGCGCCGGGCGCGCCGTCCACGAGGAGCTCGTGTTGGACGACCTCATCGCCGACCTGTGCCGCCGACGGGAGGTCGCCGGCGGAGGCTAGGGCGGGTTCGGGGACACGAAGCCGAGCACGAGCGCGTCAGGGCCGGCGTGCGTGCCCACCGCCGGGCCGAGCAAGGTGACATAGGCGGGGTCGTCGGTGAGCACGGACCGGGCCCGGTCCGTGAAGGCGTCGGCGTCGGCGGCATCACCATGCCCCACCGCCCAGGAGTCGACTCCCGCCCGGGCGTGGTCGGCAACGTGGCGGAGCAGGTCGGCGACGGCGTGCTCGCGGTCCCTGTGCTGTTCCAAGGGGATGGCGTGGCCCCGCACGGCGATGACCTGGCGGTGCCTCGCCCTGGTCGCAGCCGCCACCAGCCCGGCCCGACCTCCCCGGCGCAGGTGGTCGACGTCGTCGATGACCGCATAGACGTGTACCCGATCGACCAGGTCTCGGGTCAGGCGCCTGAGGGCGTCGAAGCCGACGTCCACTTGCGCCGCCTCGGCGGCGACCATCGCCACCAGTAGTCCGGTCCCGACGCTTAGCGAGCGGGAATCCACCACGTGGACCCGCCCGCCACGGCCGGCGGCGTCGTTGGCGTGCTGAACGGTGCGGCTGAGCTCGCCGGCGACGTGCAGGGCGCACACGGGAGTCTGGCCGGCGAAGGCGGCAGCGAGGGCGTCGGTAGTGGGAGGGGAGGTGGACGGTGTTCCCCTGCCGGCCCGGACCGCGGCCCAGAACTCCTCGGTGGACCCTTGCCAGCGCTGGTCGCCGAGCCAGACGTCACCGTGCACGGTGACGATCCCGAGCGGCCCACCGATGGCATCGGGAAGGTCGGCGCCCCCGTCGGTGACGATCCGTACCGGCGCCGGCGCTACGGAACGAACTCCTCGTCGTCGAGGGCCGGCCGGGGCGTTCCCCGGTACAGGCACACGTCGACGTCCTCGAGGGTCACCAACCCGTCTGTGAGCATCTCGTCGACGACAGGAAGGAAGGCCTGGATGCGGTCCTCCCGGTCGACGATCTGCACGATGATCGGCAGGTCGTCGGACAGGCTCAGCAGACGGGAGGTGTGCAACCGGCTGGATGCACCGAAGCCTTCGATGCCGCGCAGCACGGTGGCGCCCGCCAGCCCCTCCTCCCTGGCCCGTTCGACGATGGCCCGGCCCAGCGAGCGGTGGCCGACCCGGTCAGACTCGCCGCAGAAGATGGAGAGACGCTTGCCTGTGCCCGAAAGGTGCACTTCGTCCCCCTGACCTTTCCTCGGGCCCTCATTCTAAGCGTCTCGAGCTCGAAGTGCGACGGTGCCGGCAGTGGGCCGATGCGGCGGCGGCCGCCGCTACGACCGGCACCTACTCCCGCCCGGCCCCTCGATAGATCCGGACCTCGACCGGGTCCCGAACCACCAGGCCCTCCTGGAGGATCTCGTCGAGCTCGGGCAGGAAGTCATCGATGCGCTCGGGGCGGTCGACGATGAAGATGATCACCGGGAGCGTCTCCGCCAGCCTGAGCGCATGGGAGTCGTGAAGGACGGTGGATGCCCCGAACCCCTCCACCCCCCGCACCGCCGTGGCGCCCGCCAGCCCGGCCTTGCGGGCCCGCTGAATGATCTCGGCGTAGAGGGGATGGTGGTGGTAGTGATCGGTCTCCTCGACGAACACGGTCAGCCGATCGGCCCGGCCCGAGAGATCCATCATGCCCTCCGTTCGCTTGCCGCCCGGTGGCAGCCGACGACGGCTCCGGGAGGACCGCACCTGCGCTCGTCACGACGCGGGGGCCCCTTCCCACCGGCGATCCTACCCGGGGACCGACGTGCACGGGCCCGTGGGTGTGGGCCTACGATCCGGGGCGGGGATGGGGCTCCCCATCGAGCGCCGCACGGCTGATGGCTCCTGCACCAGGCATGGCGAGGAGGATGGTCGTGGCCATCATCGGCCCCCGAAGCCAGGACCGACCCGGCGACGACCCCCACATTCCACGTCGGTCGCCGGGGAACCAGGCGCTCCGCTTCGTCCTGATCGTCGGCGTCGTGAGCTTCTTCGCGGACATGACCTATGAGGGCGCCCGCAGCATCACCGGGCCGTACCTGGCCGTGCTCGGCGCCTCGGCCGGCGTGGTTGGCTTCGTGGCCGGCTTCGGCGAGCTCGTGGGCTACGCCTTGCGGCTCGTGTCGGGCCGCGCCGCGGACCGCTCGGGCCGCTACTGGCCGATCGCCATGGCCGGCTACGTGGTGCAGATGACGGCCGTGCCGCTGTTGGCCGTGGCCGGCCACTGGCAGGTGGCGGCCGTCCTCATCGTGGCCGAGCGGACCGGGAAGGCGGTGCGCAACCCACCTCGCGACGTGATGCTGTCCCACGCCTCGGAGGAGATGGGTCAGGGCTGGGGGTTCGGCGTCCACGAGGCGCTCGACCAGTTCGGTGCCCTCGTCGGACCTCTCGTGGCCGCCGCCGTCCTCTACAACCGGGGGCAGTACCGGCCCGCCTTCGCCGTCCTGGCCGTGCCCGCGGTGCACCATCGTCCTGTTCGCCGCCGCTTGGCGCAACAACCCCTCGGTGGGAGCGCACCCCCCGCAGGCCACCGGTCCCGTGGGGCGGGGGCGTTTCGACCGACCGTTCTGGCTCTACCTGGCGGCCGTAGGGCTCATCGGCGCAGGCTTCGCCGACTTCACGCTCATGGCCTACCACTTCCAGCGGGCGGCGGTGATCGGGCGGGCGTGGACGCCGGTGTTCTACGCCATCGCAATGGCCGTGAGCGGGGCCGGTTCGCTGCTGTTCGGCCGGATGTTCGACAGGATCGGGCTGATGGTGCTCGTGCCGGTGACGATCGCGTCGTCGTTCTTCGCGCCGCTCGTGTTCTACGGCAGCTTCGGGCCTGCCCTCTTGGGGACGGCGCTGTGGGGCCTCGGCACCGGTGTGCACGAGTCGGTCATGGCCGCCGCCGTCGCCGTGGTCGTCCCCGTCCAACGGCGGGGATCGGCGTACGGCCTGTTCAACGCCGTCTACGGCGGGTCGTGGTTTCTCGGCAGCTGGCTCATGGGCGTCCTCTACGGGGCCTGGCGCCCGGGTCTGGTGCTCTTCGCAATGGCGACCCAGCTGGCCGCCGTCCCGCTGTTCGCCCGGCTCGCCGGCTCCTACCCAGGGCGTCAGCCCCCGCCCGCGGAGGATGCCGTGCGCCCAGGGGAGTGACGAGGCCCCGTGCGGCGCTGCGCCGTCGACTCATGGCCGTCTCACCCGCAGCGGGGGGGAGGCATGGGCGCCGGGCGGTCGCCGGCCCGCTCCTCGTGTGGGCGTGGGCCCGAGCGACGGGCACGGCCACCGAGGCGTGAGCGATCGGTGCCCGCCAGCCCTTCGTTCCCGGCTCCCTCCCCGCTCCGGTCCAAGCCGTGCCGGGACGGGATGGCCGATTGATAGGGTGCGGACAGCGGCGATGGGGCTCGCCCTGAAGCGCCCGAGCCCGGGCTGACGGTCCCTCCGGTTCGAGGAGGACGGTGCCCGTGGGGTCATGGAACGGCGAGCGAGTCGGCTATCCCGGAAGCGCCCACGACCGGCGGCGCAGCGCCGACGCTCGATCTGGTGCACGGTGACGGACGGGGGGGATGGCACGGCCGCCGGCGTCGACCGGCTCCTCGACCGGGCCTTCGAGCTGGCGCAGAGCGGCCTCGAGGGCATCAACGAGGTGGCCATCGAGCTGGCCGAGCTCACCGGTGGCGACCGTGGGTTGATCGAAGGCGCCCTCAGGCGGGCCCGGGCCCTCGCCGAGTCGGAGCCGAGCCGGCTCACCAAGCAGGTCTCGGCCCTCCTGCGGCGCGCGCTGGAGCTGGGCGACTGGGACTGGTCGGACGCCACCACGATGGACGTCTCCGACGTCGGCTGAGCGGGAGGCCGCGGCCGGCGCCGTCGTCCGGGCTGCGGCCCGCCAGACCCCGCCATGGCAGGGTTAAAGCCGGGGGGTCCAGTGAGCCGGTCGGGGGTAGTCTGGGCACAGCGGCGATTGGGCTCGCCGTCGAACGCCTTCGGGCTGATGGCCCCTACGGCAGCGTGAGACGCGTCCGGAGGAGCCGATGGCGAGCAAGCTGGAGGAGCTGGGGGAAGCAGCCGGGCGGATGGCGTCGGCGGCGGCGCGGTACCCGGGCATCGCCAGCCGGGCCGCCCGCATGGCAGACCGCTTGGCCCACGGCCGCTTCCACGTCTCGGTGCTGGGGGAGTTCAAGCGCGGCAAGTCCACGTTGATCAACGCGCTGGTGGGCGCCGACGTCCTCCCGACCGGGGTCCTGCCGCTGACCGCGGTGGCCACCGAGGTGGCGTTCGGCGATCCCGGGGCCACGGTCGTGCACCTGGACGGCAGTGAGCGGGCGATCGGTCTTGACCAGATGCCCGACTTCGTGACCGAGGGTAGCAACCCGAACAACGAGAAGCAGGTGGCGCGCGTCGAAGTCCGCGTGCGGGCCGCGCTTCTCGAGCCGGGTCTGGTGCTGGTGGACACACCGGGGATCGGGTCGATCTACCGCCACAACACCGACGTGGCCCGCCGGGCCGTGGTCGACGCCGACGGCGCCATCCTGGTGTTCTCCGCCGATGCCCCGCTGTCCCAGCACGAGCGGGAGCTGTTGGCCGAGGTGGGCGAGCGCCAGGCCCCCACCTTCTTCCTGCTGAACAAGGCCGACCACCTGGCCCCCGGCGAGCTCTACGACGTCCGGCGGTTCGTCAGCGACGTCATGGCCGCCGAGCTGGGCCGCAAGGAGCGCGTGTGGTGCGTCGCCGCCCGTCCCGCCCTGGCTGCGGCCCGGGCCGGGCAGCCGCCGGGCCCGGAGGCCGGTGAGCTCGGTGGCTTCCTGGCCGCCCTGGACCGGTTCGTCGAGCGCGACCTCGTCGAGGCGCGCCTCGCCACCGCCCGCCGGGAGGTGGCCCGGCTGGGTCGGGACCTGGCCGACGTGCTGGCCATGGAGGCCTCGGCGCTCGACGTCGACGCCCAGACGCTGGCGGCACGGGTGGAGGACTTCCGCACCGCCGCCGCCCACCAGCGCCAGGCGTTCACCGACGAGCGGACGCTGCTGGCTCGCGACGTCGCCGCCCTTGTCCGGTCGATCACCGAGGACCTCCAGGAGTTCGCCCGGCGGGAGCCGGCCAACTGGCAGGCCAGGCTCGAGGCCGTGGCCCGCACCGCCAGGCCGGCCGAGCTGGAGGAGGCGCTCCGGGCCCAGGTCGAGCGGGCGGTGCACGAGGGTTTCGAGTCCTTCCGCCAGCGCACGGCCCAGGGCGCCGAGGAGTCCTGGCAGCGGCTGGCCGAGCGCTTCCGAGCTCGCACCCAGGCGCGGGTGAACGAGATACGGGCGGCGGCCGCCGACCTCTTCGCGGTGTCGTTGCCCGAGGTCACCGTGCCGGCGGTGGCCGAGGAGCGGGAGCGGTTCTTCTACCTGTTCCTGCACGTGGGCACGTCGGGCGAGACGCTGGACCACTGGGCCCGCCGGCTGCTGCCGGCCGCCGTGGTCCGCCGCCGGCTGAGCGAGCGGGCGCGGCGCCACCTCTTGGAGGAGTTCGACAAGCATGCGGGACGCGCCCGCTGGGACCTGTCGCAGCGCCTGGAGGCGGTCCGTCTCCGGTTCGAGGTGGCGATGCGGGAGGAGCTCGACCGGGCCATCGACTCGATTCTCGAGGCGGCCGACCGGGCGGAGGGTCGCCGCCGCCAGACCCAGGCCGAGCAAGCCCGCCGGCTCACCGACGACGAGGAGGCGCGAGCAGCCGCCCGGCTCGCCCTCTCGCTCGCCGGTTCCGGCCCATGACCGGTCTTCAACGGTCGGACGAGCGGCGGGACGCGCCCCCGGCGGCCGCCGCCGGTGACGGGCAGGTGCGACGGGCGGGCCCGGCATGGCGGAGAGCTCGGGAGCGAGAAGGGTCAGCTGGCGGGAAGGCGGTCCGAGCCCGCCGTCCCCCCGGGCGCGCGCCGTCCGGTCGCTCTGGTGCCCAGTGGGCAGCCGGGACTACTGGGTCTGTCGCTGCCGTTGATCAGTCGCTCGCTCGCCGGCGGCGCCGGGGTCGTCGCTCGGCCTCTCCGGCGGTGCCAGCGTGGGTCGGGGCGCGATCAGTCGGTGCAACAATTGGAGGACGTTCGATCGGGGATGGGGCAGCCGAGGGGGTGGACCGCAGTGGTGGACGACGACGGTGAAGTCGGGGTTGTCCCGATCGACCCCGACCTGTCCCCCTCGGACGCGGCTGAACCGTCTCCGACTCACCGGCCCGTCCGCCAGCCCCGCCCGCGGCGCCGCCGGCACCGCGCTTCGGCCGACATCCTGGCCGCGATCGCCGCCGGCGCCGCCCTGGGCGGCCCCGCCCGATACGAGGTGGCCCAGCTCGTGCACGTGGCCCAGGACGGCTTCCCGTGGGCGACGTTCTGGACCAACATCTCCGGCAGCTTCCTGCTCGGGCTCGTCCTCGTGCTCGTCATCGAGCGCTTCCCCCCCACCCGGTACGTTCGGCCGTTCTTCGCAACCGGGTTCCTGGGCGCGTACACCACGTTCTCGACCTTCGCCGTGGAGACCGACCTGCTCGTCAAGTCCGGGCACGTCGTCACCGCCGCCCTGTACGCGTCGGCCAGCCTCGCCGCCGGCGTGATCGCGGCCTGGACGGGCATCCTCGTCGCCCGTCTCCTGCCGCCCAGTGACAGGCGGGCGTGACCGTTGACCGTCCGATCCTGCGGTTGAGCCTGTTGCCCCTGACCGGGCGTCGTCAACACCAGCCCCGGGCCGTCGCACCCGGGCCCACGATCCCCCCCATCGGCGGCGCAGGAGCACGGTACCGAGGTCCGAAGGCCCGGGCGCGGGTCAGAGCGGCCGCGTGAGTCTCTTCGGGTGGGCCTGGTTCGTGCTGGCGTGCATGGTCGGCGCCCCGGCCCGGTACCTGCTCGACGGCCTCGTCCAAGACCACACCGAGGGAGTCTTCCCGTACGGGACCTGGGTGGTGAACGTCACCGGGTCCTTCCTCCTCGGTGCGCTGACCGGGCTGGCGCTCTACCACGGCCTCGGCAAGCTGCCCAAGACAGTTCTAGGCACCGGCTTCTGCGGTGCCTACACGACCTTTTCGACCTTCACGTTCGAGACCGTGCGCCTCGCCGAGGAGGGCGACTTCGGCGTTGCCGCGCGGAACGCCGTCTTGTCGCTGTTCGTCGGAGGGGTCGCCGCCGGCGCAGGCTTGACACTGGCGATGCTGTAGCGGCACGGCGCCCGGCGACCGCCTCCGGTCTCAGCGCAGCTTGTCGGGGTTGACGACCCACCGGATGGCGGTGACGGTCCCGTCAGCGGCGTCGATGGTGCCCGCCAGGTGGGTGTGGCCCTCGTAATCCACCACGAAGCCCGGCTCGCCGTTGATGGTGACGATGGAGAGGCCGCCGTGGCGGGTGAACCGGGGGATGAGGTGCAGGACGAACCGCGACACCCGCTCCCGGCCCCGGATCGGGTGGCGGGCGGCCTTCACGCGGGCGCCCCCGTCGCTCACCAGCACGACCTCCTCGGCCAGCAGCGAGCGCAGGCCGGCGACGTCGCCGGTGCTGGACGCGGCCAGGAAGCGCTCCAGCAGGGCCCGGTGCTGGGCGGGGTCCACGCGCGCCCGGGGCCGACCGTCGGCCACCCGGCGGCGGGCCCGGGCGACGAGCTGGCGGCAAGCCGCCTCGCTGCGGTCGAGCGTGGCCGCCACCTCGTCGTACCCGAAGGCGAACACGTCGTGGAGGAGGAACGCCGCCCGTTCCACCGGACCCAGCGTCTCCAGCACCACCAGCAGGCCGTACGAGAGCGACTCCGCCAGCTCCACCGGGTCGGCGCCGCGCTCGATGATGGGCTCGGGCAGCCACGGGCCGCGATAGCTCTCCCGGCGGACGCGAGCCGAGCGCAGGTGGTCGATGGAGAGCCGGGTGGCCACCGTCGTCGTGAACGCCTCGGGCGACCGCACCTGGCCCCGCTCGATGGGCTCGCGCACCCGGAGCAGCGTCTCCTGGGCGATGTCGTCGGCGTCGGCCCGGCTGCCGAGCATCCGGTAGCCGGCGTCGAACGCCCGGCGCCGAAGAGCCCCGAGGTCCGTCACGCGGCGAGCGGCGGGGGCGCCTGGTGGGTGGCGACGGCCAGGCGGTTCCACACGTTGATGGTGGCGATGGCGAGGAGCAGCTCGGCCACCGTGGCCTCGCCGAAGGCGGCCACCGCCGCGTGCCACGTAGGATCGTCCACGCCCGTCTCGCCCAGGCGGGTCACGGCGTCGGTGAGGGCGAGGGCGGCCCGCTCCTCGTCGCTGAAGAAGGGCGACTCCCGCCACGCCGAGACCGCCAGCAGCCGGCGCACGTCCTCCCCCGCCTTCAGGGCGTCCGTCCCGTGCATGTCCAGGCAGAAGGCGCACCCGTTCAGCATGGAGGCCCGCAGCTTCACCAGCTCCAGCAACCGGCCGTCGACGGCCGACCGCACGTGGTGCTCCAGGGCCAGCACCGCCCGGTAGCCCTCGGGGGACAGGGCCTCTGCCTGCATCCGCTGCTCCATGGATCGTCTCCTTCCGTTTCCGGCGGCCTGGTCGTCGCCGCCACCATGACGAGGCCGGCCCGGCGGCTGTGACAGTCCGCGCCGGGCGACCGTCGCCATCGAGGTGGACCTACCCTCGATGAACATCCGGCACCGACCGGCTGCCGTTAGCGCTCAGGCCATGGCGGGCGGTCGACTGGCGGGCGGTCGACTGGCGGGGAGATTTCCGAGGACGGGACGGGCTGGAAGCCCGACGGGCCGAATCTCGGTGGCGTCCGGCCCCGCCGTCGTCCATCATCAGAGTGCTTCCCGAGGCCCGCCCGATGCTGCTCACTCTCACCACCACCCACCAGCCGGCCACCGACCTCGGCTTCCTGCTCCACAAGCACCCTGACCGCGTCCACGAGGCGAACACCGCCTTCGGCACCGTTCGGGTCATCTATCCCGAGGCCACCCCCGAGCGCTGTACGGCCGCGCTTCTCGTGGAGGTGGACCCGATCGGCCTGGTTCGCAACCGCTCCGGCCCCCAGGGCGACGCCATGTCCATGGCCTCCTACGTCAACGACCGGCCCTATGCCGCGTCGTCGTTCCTCTCGGTGGCCATGGCCAAGGTCCTGGGCACGGCGCTGGCGGGCCGGAGCAAGGACCGGCCGGACCTGGCCGACACCCCCATCCCCCTTTCCGTCCGCCTGCCGGCAGTTCCGTGCCGCGGTGGCGAGCCCCTCCTGCGCCGCCTGTTCGAGCCCCTCGGCTACCGGGTCACCGCCTCGCCCATCCCCCTGGACCCGACGTTCCCCCAGTGGGGCGACAGCCGCTACCTGGCCGTCACCCTGGCCGCCGAGTGCCGCCTCCGAAGCCTCCTCGAGCACCTGTTCGTGCTCCTGCCCGTCCTGGACGACGACAAGCACTACTGGGTCGGCACCGACGAGGTGGACAAGCTGCTGCGCCGGGGCGGCGCCTGGCTGGCCCGCCATCCTGACAAGGAGCTGATCGCCCGGCGCTACCTGCGCCACGACCGCCGCCTCACCCTCGACGCCCTCGCCCGCCTGCTGGCCGACGACCCCGAGGACGCCGACGAGGCGGAGGGAGCGAACGATGCCGAGGAGGCGGTGGCGGAGCGACGGTTGAGCCTCAACGAGCAGCGGCTGGCGGCGGTGGTGGCCGAGGTCACCGCCAGCGGCGCCCGCCGCGTGGCCGACCTCGGCTGCGGCGGCGGGGCGCTGGTCGCCCGCCTGTTGCGGGACACCGGCGTGGAGCACGTGCTCGGCGTGGACGTGTCCCACCGGGCCCTGCGCCACGCCGCCCGCCGGCTGCACCTGGACACCATGGCTCCCCGCCAGCGCCAGCGGGTCGACCTCGTGCAGGGCGCCCTCACCTACCGGGACCGGCGGCTGCAGGGGGTGGACGCGACCACCGTCGTCGAGGTCGTCGAGCACCTGGACCCGTTCCGCCTGGGCGCCTTCGAACGGGCCCTGTTCGCCCATGCCCGACCGGCGACGGTGATCCTCACCACGCCCAACGTCGAGTACAACAGCCTCTTCGAGTCGCTCCCCGCCGGCGCCCTCCGCCATCGCGACCACCGCTTCGAGTGGACGCGCGCCGAGCTGTCGCAGTGGACCGCGGGCGTGGCCGACCGCCACGGCTACACCGTCCGCATCTCGGGGATCGGGGCCGGCGATCCCGAGCGGGGGTCGCCCACCCAGCTGGCGGTGTTCCGGCGATGAAGCTGGACATCCCCGACCTGTCGCTGGTGGTGCTGGTGGGAGTGTCCGGCTCGGGCAAGTCCACCTTCGCGGCCCGCCACTTCCTGCCCACCGAGGTGCTGTCGTCCGACGCGTGCCGGGGCCTCGTCAGCGACGACCAGAACGACCAGGCGGCGACTCCCGCCGCCTTCGAGGTCCTGCACTTCGTGGCCGCCAAGCGCCTCCAGGCGGGCCGGCTCACGGTGGTCGACGCCACCAACGGGCAGCCCGAGTCCCGGCGCGCGCTGGTGGCGGTGGCCAAGGCCCACCATGCGCTGGCCGTGGCCGTGGTGCTCGACGTACCCGAACCGGTGTGCGCCAGCCGCAACGCGTCCCGGGCCGACCGGGACTTCGGCGCCCACGTCCTGCGCAACCAGCGGGCCGAGCTCCGGCGGTCCCTGAAAGGGCTCCGACGCGAGGGGTTCCACGCGGTGTTCGTCCTGCATGGCGTGGAGGAGATCGAGGTCGCCACCGTTGAACGCCGCCCGCTGTGGACCGACCACCGCCACGACCACGGCCCGTTCGACCTCGTGGGCGACGTCCACGGGTGCCACGACGAGCTGGTGGCCCTGCTCGGCCGCCTGGGGTACGACGTGCGCCCGGACGGGCGGGGCGCCCACCACCCCGCCGGGCGCCGGGCCGTCTTCGTGGGCGACCTGGTGGATCGTGGCCCGTCCACCCCGGCGGTGCTCCGCCTGGTCATGGGCATGGTGGCCGACGGCCACGCCCTCTGCGTGCCCGGCAACCACGAGGCCAAGTTGCTGCGGGCCCTGCGGGGCCGGAACGTCACCCTGGGCCACGGGCTGGCCCAGACCCTCGCCCAGCTGGGCGAGGAACCGCCCGAGCTGTCCCACGAGGTGGCCCGGTTCGTGGACGGGCTCGTCAGCCATCTGGTGCTGGACGACGGCCGCCTGGTGGTGGCCCACGCCGGGCTGCGCGCCGACATGCACGGCCGGGCCTCGGCGGCGGTGCGCTCCTTCGCCCTCTACGGCGACACCACGGGCGAGACCGACGAGCTCGGCCTGCCCGTGCGCTACCCGTGGGCCGAGGACTACCGGGGCGACGCCATGGTGGTGTACGGCCACACCCCGGTGCCGCAGGCGGTGTGGCTCAACCGCACGATCTGCATCGATACGGGCTGCGTCTTCGGTGGCGCCCTCACCGCCCTCCGCTACCCCGAGCGCGAGCTGGTGTCGGTGCCGGCCGCCCGCGTCTACTGGGAGCCGGCCCGCCCGCTCGCCGTCGCCACCGATGGCACCGGTACGGGGGCCGGTGCAGGTGCCGGCGCCGGTGGGCCGGATGCGCCGGGCGCGAGCCGCGCCCGGGAAGCCGCCGACCTGGACCTGGACGACGTGATCGGGAAGCGCATCCTGACGACCCGGCTGACCCGGACGGTGACTGTCCGGGAGGAGAACGCGGCGGCGGCCCTGGAGGTCATGAGCCGGTTCGCCGCCGATCCCCGGTGGCTCGTCTACCTCCCGCCCACCATGGCGCCGACGGCCACGACCGCCCGCCCCGGCCTGCTCGAGCACCCGGCCGAGGCCCTTGCCTCCTTCCGGCGGGACGGGGTGGGCCGGGTCGTGTGCCAGGAGAAGCACATGGGGTCGCGTGCCGTGATGGTGGTGTGCCGGGATACCCAGGTGGCCGCCCGCCGCTTCGGGGTCCCCGACGGCGCCGGCGCCGCCGGTGGTGCGGGCGCGGCCGGCGCGGTGGTGACCAGGACGGGCCGGCCGTTCCTTTCCTCCGCCGAGGACGAGCGCGCCCTCCTCGACAAGGTGCGGTCGGCGGTCACCGCCGTCGGTCTCTGGGACGAGCTGGCCACCGACTGGCTGGTGCTCGACGCCGAGCTGCTGCCGTGGTCGGCCAAGGCCGAGGACCTGCTCCGCCACCAGTACGCGTCGGTGGGAGCGGCGGCCACCGCCACCCTCGCAGCCGAGGCGGAAGTCCTGGCCGCGGCCGCTGGGCGGGGCGCCGACGTCGACCTCCTGGTGGCGCGGACCGCCGCTCGGGTCGACATGGCGTCCCGGTTCGTGGACGCCTACCGCCGCTACTGCTGGCCGGTCGCGTCGGTGGACGACCTCCGCCTGGCGCCCTTCCAGGTCCTCGCCGGCGAGGGCCGGGTCCACGCCCTCACCGACCACCTGTGGCACGTGGGCGTGGCCGACCGGCTGGCTGCTGCCGACCCCGGCACGTTCCGGGTTACGAGGTCCACCGCCGTCGACCTGGGCGACGACGCCGGCGAGGCGGCTGCCGTCGCCTGGTGGGAGAAGCTGACCGGGCAGGGCGGCGAAGGCATGGTGGTCAAGCCCGTCGACGTCGTCCACGAGGGACGCCACGGCCTCACCCAGCCCGGCATCAAGTGCCGGGGTCCGGAGTACCTGCGCATCATCTACGGCCCCGAGTACACGGCCGAAGCCAACCTCGACCGCCTCCGGTCCCGTGGCCTCGGCCACAAGCGGTCGCTGGCCCTGCGGGAGTTCGCCCTGGGCATCGAGGCCCTGGAACGTTTCGTGGCCGAGGAGCCGCTCTACCGCGTGCACGAGTGCGTCCTCGGGGTGCTCGCTCTGGAAAGCGAGCCGGTGGATCCCCGGCTGTGACCCCGGCGGCCGGCGGCCGCGGCCGGAAACCGGTGCCCGGCCTCGTCCTGCAGCCGCCCGATGAGGGCCAGCCGGGACAGGTGGCTCTCGTCGTAGCGGCCCGTGCGGCCCACCAGGCGGGGCCCGGGCAACAGCCCCTTGTGCTGGTAGAGGCGCACGGTGGTGGTGGGCAGACCCGCCCGGCGAGCCAGGTCATCGAGCGCATCTCCTCCGACTCGGCCGCCGACCCGGCCCGGCGCCCGGCGGGTGCGGTCACGCCCGCGGTCTGACGACACGGGCGTCGCCGGCGCGACGGATCAGACGGGGGTGGCCACCGGCTCGGCCCGCCGAGGCCGTCCGCCGGCGGCCTGCTGCTGCCGCCGACCGCGTGGGGTACGGCCGCCGGGCTTGAACACCGACAGCACGGTGGCCACCGTGAGGGCCACGCAGTGGGCGATGGCGCCGTCGCCCAGGGCGTCGGGCCCGACCCCGCTGGTGATGGCCCGGTGGGCCATGGGTGCGATGACAGCCAGGTCGGTGGCCACCACCGCGATGTTGACGGCCACCTTGGCCACGAGCCACCAGTACCGGAGCACCCCCCACGGGGTGCCCAGTCCGAGCACCTCGCCGCTGAGGAAACTGGCCACGCCGAGCGGCACCGACACCCACAGCGCCAATCCGACGGTGCGGTAGAGCGACGCCGACAGGGTGGCGTCGGTGGTGGCCCGGGCGGCCAGCACGGAGAAGAGCACCAGGACGGCGACCCCGAACCAGCCCAGCGACGCCAGGATGTGGGCGGTCAGGGCCACCTTGCGGCCCGTCCGCCGCCACCGGAACCGGGGCCGGAACCGGGGCGGCGGGCGAGGGTCCATGGGCCTGTCCTAGCACCGAAGGTTGCGCGGCGCAATAATGTTCCGGGGATTTATCATGCTGGCCCGTGCCGACGCGACGCCGCCCCGAGCGGGCGCCCGACGAGGGCTTCGCCTACCTGTTGGTCCGGCTCGGGTTCCACGCCGCCGCCCGCTTCGCCGAGGCCCTCCGTCCCCTGGGACTCGAGCCTCGCCACTACGGGATGCTGACCCGGGTCGCCGCCCACGAGGGCCGCTCGCAACAGGCCCTGGGCGAGCTGCTGGGCCTGAATCCCACCCGCATGGTGTTCCTGGTGGACGACCTCGAGGCCCGGGGCCTGGTCGAGCGCCGCCGCAACCCGGCCGACCGCCGCTCGAACGCCATCCACCTCACGCCCGATGGGCGGGAGCTGCTGGCCACGGCCAACGCCGCCCGCGCCGGCCACGAAGCGGCCCTCGGCGCCGCTCTCTCGGCCGCCGAGCGGGCCCAGCTCACGGCCCTGCTGCGCCGCGTCCTCACCGATCAGGGGATCGACGAGCACAGCCTCCCGGGCCCGCCCCCGGCGTGAGCGACACCGCCGTCCACGTGTCGAAGAGGCGGTCGGCGGGAACACCCCGGACATGACCACAGTGCTTGCCATCACCCCCGCCGGCCAGTCGCTGATCTTGTTCCTGGTCGTGCTCTTCATCGCCGGCCTCGTCATCGGAGGCATCGCCCGCCTGCTCGTCCCCGGCCCCCAGCCGTTGGGGCTGTTGGGAACCGCCGCCGCCGGCGTGGGCGGCGCCCTGCTCGGCGGCCTCGTCGGCCGCCTCCTGTTCGGGCCCACCTACGCACCCGGGTGGATCATGTCCATCCTCGGGGCCATGCTCATCGTGTGGCTGGTCGGGCGCCGCCGCACCCCGCACTACTACTGATCCTTCCGCTGAAGGGGCGCCCGGCGTCGCCCGTTCAGCCGATGCGCACGGCCAGCAGGGCGACGTCGTCGGCCCGGTCCGCGCCCCGGGGCAGCATGGCCGCCAGCACTGCCTCGCACAGCTCCTCGGGCTGGTGGGAGGAGCGGGTGGCGACCGCCACCAGCTCGGCCAGGCCGTCGCCCAGGGCCCGGTCAGGTCGCTCCACCAGGCCGTCGGTGTAGAGCAGGAGCGTGGTGCCGGGCGCCAGCTCGACCATGGCGTCCACCGCCACCGGCGCCGCCCCAGTGCCGAGCATGGCTCCCTGGGAGCCCTCCAGCATGCGCACACCCTCGGGCCCGCAGGCCAGCGGCGGCGGGTGGCCGGCGTTGGCCAACCGCACCGTGCCCTGGCGGGGGTCACAGACGACCGCCACGCAGGTGGCCAGTTCCATGTCGAACACCGTCACCAGCTCGTCGAGCCGGACGAGCCACTCGGCGGGGCTGTCGGACTGGATCGTGTAGCCCCGCAGGGCGGCCCGCAGCTGGCCCATGGCCGCCGCCGCCCCGAGGTCGTGGCCCAGTACGTCGCCCACCACCGCCGCCGCGGTGCCCGACGGCAGCGCCACCAGGTCGTACCAGTCGCCGCCCACCTGGGCCCCGGCGGTGGCGGGCAGGTAGCGGGCGGCCACCACCAGGCCGGCCACCTGCGGGAGGTGGCCGGGCAGCATCGCCCGCTGGAGGTTCTCGGCCACCAGGTGCTCGTGCTGGTAGCGGCTGGCGTTGTCCACCGCCAGCCCCGCCCGCTGGGCCAGCTCGGTGGCCAGCGTGAGGTCGTCGAGCGAGAGGGGCGGGCGGTTGCGGGCCCGGGCCATGCCGACGACCCCGAGGGACCGTCCCCGGGCCCGCAGGGGCACCAGCAAGGCCGAGCCCAGGTGCAGCTCCCGGAAGTGGGCGAGCTGGTCGGGCGTGCGGGCATTGGCGGCCATGGCGGCGTCCACCGCCTCGGGGGTGGCGTAGAGGACCACGTCGCCCGTACGCAGCACGCCCGGGACCGGCCCGTCGGAATCCAGGTCGTAGCCGGCGGTGGCCACCGTGTCGCGCAGGGCGCGGGCCGCCTCGTCGTCGGGGTGGACGACGGTGATCTGGCCGAGGGCGCCGGTGGCGTCGATGAGCTGGATCACGGACCAGTCGGCCACCGACGGCACGACCGTTCGGCTGAGGCGGTCGAGCATGTCGACGGGGTCGAGGGTGGCGGTGAGCGCCGCCCCCGCCTGGGCCAGCACCGTCAGGCGGTCCTGGGCGGCGCCCGCCCGCACCATCAGGTTGTTGCGCTCGACCTCGGTCTGGGTGGCCAGGGTGACGTCGACCACGGTGGCACCGGCTCCCACCAGCTCCCCGGCCGGCGTGCGCACCGGGTAGTAGTTGACGTTGAAGTGCCGCACCCGGCCGGGCGCGGCCGGCGTCTCGGCCGACACCGCCCGGCCCAGCACGGGCTGCCCCGTCCGCAGCACCGACAGCAGGTCGGCCCGCACCTCCGGCCCCACCGTCACGACCTCCTCCATCGTGCGCCCCACGTGGTCGGCCTCGGGGACGCCGCTGATGGCGGCCAGGGCGGCGTTCACCCGCTGGTAGCGCAACTCGACGTCGAACAGGGCGATCCCGATGGGTGCCGCGCCCAGGACTGCGTCGAGCAGGCCCACCGCCTCCTCGGCCCGGCGCCGGCTCTCCTGCTCGGCGGCCAGCAGGGCCCGGCGGGCCTCGTCGGCGGCCGCCCGGTCGGTGACGTCGAGGGCGACGGTCACCACCCCCACCGGGCCGTCGGGCCCGACCACCGGCGACACCCGGAAGGCCACCGTGGCCCGGGTCCCGTCCTTGCGGCGGATGGGGAAGTCGCCGGCCCACGAGCCCCCGGCCATGACCGACTCCAGGACCTGGTGGGCCACGGGGCTGTCGTCGGGGTCGATGACCAGGCCGAAGGCCGACCGCCCCACCGCCTCCTCGGCCAGGTAGCCGTACACGTCCCGGCAGTGCGAGCTCCAGTGGGTGATGACGCCGGTGGGGTCGACGCCCACGATGGCGGCCGGAGCCTGTTCGAAGAGCAGGGCGGCCATGGTGGTGCCCGCCACCGGCTCGGCGGCTGAGGGGCGGCTCACCAGGAGGAGGCCCGCCCGAGCCGGACGCCGCGTCTCGCCATCGGGCAATTCTGCCCGCCCGGCGAGGGCGCCGTGGACAGGGCCGGGGCCAGGGCGCTCCCGCCTGCAGAATGGGCCGAACGTCTCATCGAGGACGCCGCCTCCCCGACCGATCATCTGGTTGGCGACGCCACCGCCAGCCCGACCGTCTCCCGGATGGGCAGGAAGGGGCGGGTTTCCGGGGGGGAACCCGCCCCTTCCACACTCATCGGCCCCCCGCTCCCGGCCGCCGCCCCGGTCGACCCCCGCTTGCCGGCGGTCGCCAGCCTCCCGGCCCGCGCCGGCGGCCTCCGCTGCTCGGCGGCCGCTACCCTCGCCACCTCGATGCGCGTCCGTTCCCCCACCGCATGCGCGTTGGTCATCCTGGCCGCCGTGGCCTTCGGCCCGGTGCTCGCCCCGCCCGGCGCGGCCGGCGCCGACGCCTCGCCCGGCTGGGTGGTGGATCGGGTGCGGTTCGAGCCGGTGGCGTCGGGCGGGGCCCTGACGGTGGACGGCAGCGGCACCTACCGGGGGGCCATCGAGGTGGTCCCTGCCGCCGGGGGGCTGGCGGTGATCGACGACGTCGGCCTTCAGGACTACCTGAAGGGCATCGCCGAGGTGCCGCCCGAGTGGCCGGCGGCCGCCCTGCAAGCGCAGGCCATCGCCGCCCGCACGTACGCCCTCTACCAGAAGGCCACGCCCACCGACGCCAGCTGGCGGGCAGCCGGCGCCGACATCTGCCCCACCGACGCCTGCCAGGTCTACGCCGGCACCGCCGCCGAGCAGCGGGCGGGCGCCGAGCGGTGGGCGGCGGCGGTGGACGACACGACCGGCTCGGTCCTGCTGTACGGCGGCCAGCCGCTACGGGCCATGTACTCGGCCTCCAACGGCGGTCGGTCGGTGGCCGGCGGGGAGCCCTACCTGAAGTCGGTGGCCGACCCCGATGACGCCCGCAGCCCCCTCGGCCACTGGCACTGGGCCACCCCCCTCGGCGCCCTGGCCCCCCTCCTCGGTGTGGCCCCGCCGCTCGTGCTCACCGGGGTGGCTCGGCGGGGTGCGGTGGTGGTCTTCGCCACCAAGGCCCCCGACGGCACCGCGGTGCAGCACGAGGTCGGCGTCGACGACTTCCGGTCCAAGGTGGACGACGCCTTCCCGGCGCCCGCCGGGCTCCCGATGGCCCTGCCGTCGTCGGCCTACACCGTGGCCAGCGACGGCACGAGCGCCATCTTCGACGGTCGGGGCTTCGGCCACGGCGAGGGCATGAGCCAGTACGGCGCCCTGGGCAAGGCCCAGCGGGGCATGTCGGCGGCCGACATCCTGGCCGCCTACTACGGCGGCATCCGCCCCTCGGTCCTGCCGCCCGACCAGCTGCCGGCCACCGTGCGGGTGGGCCTGGCCGAGGGCCGGCGGTCGGTGACGGTCTCGCCCGAGCGCTACTTCACCATCGCCTCGGGGTCGGGGGCGCCCATCGGCGGGGTCGAGCTCGGCCGGTGGCGGGTGCAGCCGGCCCCCGGTGGGGTGCGGCTCGTCCCGCCCGCCGGGCGGGACGAGCCGCTGAGCGTCAAGGCGGCCTCGGTGGCCGCCGCCCCCCAGCCGGCCGGTGCCCCGGTCGTGCATTTCGACCTCACCGCCCCCGCCGTGGTCACCGTGCGCTACGTGACCCCCACCGGCCAGCCGGGGGCGGTCCCCGCCCAGGTGGTGGACGCCGGCGACGTCGCCCAGCCGCTCCCGCCACCAGGCAGCGGGGGCGACTACCAGGTCCTCATCGAGGCCGACGGTGGTCCGGGACGGTTCCTGTCGGTGCCCCTACAGCTGCGGGTCGACGGCCCGTCGCGGGTGGCCGTCGGGACCATCGGGGCCGAGACCCCGACGGGCGGTGGCCGGCGGGGATGGTTGGCGGTGGCGGTCGCCCTGGTGGTCGCGATGGGCGTCGCCACCGGGGCGGCGGCCCGGCGCCCGGTGGGCGAGCGGTAGCCCTGGCATTTTGCTACAGAGATGTTGTTGAATAGGGCCGACGAGGGGAGGCCGGCATGGGCCCGGACATCGTGGGGCTGGCGGGATCGTTGCGGGAGGGGTCGTCGAGCCTGGCCGCCGGCCGGTTGGTGCTGGCCGCCGCCGAAGCCGCCGGCGCCCGGACCGAGCTGCTGGACGTGGCCGAGCTCGACCTGCCGTTCTTCTCCCGCGAGGCGACGGCGGACCACCCCGGGGTCCGCCGCCTGGTGCAGGCGGTGGGCCGGGCCCACGGCCTGGTGTGGTCGACGCCGCTGTACCACGGCTCCATGAGCGGGGCGTTCAAGAACGCCCTGGACTGGCTGGAGCTGCTCCGCGACGCCGATCCGCCCTACCTGAGCGGCAGGGTGGTGGCCCTGGTGGCCGCCGCCGGCGGGGGCCAGGCCTGCAGGCGGTGAACGCAATGGAGCACGTGGTGCGGGCCCTCCGGGGATGGACGCTTCCCCTGGTGGCAGCGGTGAGCCAGGCGTGGAGGACGGTCGGCGACGGGACGGCGGTGGACCCGGCGGTGGCCGCCCAGCTGGCGGTGGTGGGCACCGAGCTGGTGGCCGCCGTCTCCCGCCTCGCCCCCGTGCCTGCGGCCCTGTAAGCACCGCGCCGGTCCCGGTCCCCGCCTGGTCGGGCGGCCCTGGGCGGGGCCGGGCGCTACTGGCGGTAGCCCTCGACGGTGGAGGCGGGGCGCACGTCGGCGGCGTCGGGGTCGAGCCCGGCCGAGCGACGGGCCCGGCGCTGGCGGAGCAGGTCCCAGCACTGGTCGAGGGCCACCTGCACCAGGCGGAGCTTCTCCTCGTTCTCGGGGGCGATGCCGTCGGCGTCCCCGCTCGACTCCAGCCGGTGCTCCTCGTCGACCAGGCTGCGGATGCGTACCAGCACTTCGTGGTCGTCCATGCCCCCATCGTCGCACGGCCACCGGTCCGCCCCATCCGTTCCTTGGCGCGCCGGCCGCGCCCGGCGCGGCCGGCGCGCCAAGGAACGACGAGTGCCGCCCCCCGGCCGGGGCGGCCGGGTCCCTCCGGGTAGGGTGCCCGGCCATGGAGGCGAGGGCGCTCGTGGCCGCTGCCGGCCGGGCGCTGATGGACGAGGGCCGCCGGCTCACGCCCGCCGAGCTGGACGCCCTCTCCCGGGTGGCCGACGAGTCGGTGCCCGCCCTCGCGGCACTGGCCCACGGCGTGCGCCTGGCCCGCTGCGGTCCCACGGTGGAGGTGGAGGGCATCCTGTCGGCTCGCACCGGCGGCTGCCCCGAGGACTGCCACTTCTGCAGCCAGTCGGCCCGGTTCTCGTCGCCGGTGAAGGCGGTGCCGCTGCTCGACCCCGACGAGGTGCTGGCGGCGGCGGCGGAGACGGCGGCCCTGGGGGCGTCGGAGTTCTGCATCGTGGCCGCCGTGCGGGGGCCCGACGAGCGCCTGCTGGCCCAGGTGCTGGACCTGGTGGGCCGGGTGCGGGAGGCCACCGGGCTCAACGTGGCCGTGAGCCTGGGCATCCTCACCGCCGGCCAGGCCGCCCGTCTGGCCGCCGGCGGCGTGCACCGCTACAACCACAACTTGGAGACGGCCCGGTCGTTCTTCTCGTCGGTGGTGACCACCCACACGTGGGAGGAACGGGTCGAGACCTGCCGGTTGGTCCGGGCTGCCGGGATGGAGCTGTGCTGTGGGGCCATCGTCGGCATGGGGGAGACGCACGACCAGCGCCTCGAGCTGCTGGCCGAGCTGGCCGACGTCGACCCGGCCGAGGTGCCGGTGAACTTCTTGAACCCCCGGCCGGGGACGCCGCTGGCCGGCCGGCCCCTGGTCGCCCCACTCGACGCCATCCGTTGGATCGCCCTCTTCCGCCTGGCCCTGCCCGAGGTCATCCTCCGCTACGCGGGCGGGCGGGAGGTCACCCTCGGCGAGCTCCAGGCCATGGGGATGACGTCGGGCATCAACGCCCTCATCGTCGGCAACTACCTCACCACGCTGGGGCGCCCGCCCGAGGACGACCTGCGCATGCTGGCCGACCTGCGCATGCCGGTGGGAGCCCTGTCGGCCGTGCTGTGACAGCCTCGGCGTGGTGCGACGGCTGCGGGCGGGGCGCCGGCGCCTGCCCGGGGTGCCGCCCCGCCCTCGACCCACCCCGGTTCTGCCGCCGCTGCGGCCGTCGCCTGGCCGTGCAGGTCACCCCCGGGGCATGGCGGGCCCGCTGCCCGGAGCACGGCCCGGTGGCCGCGCCCGGGAAGCGGTAGCGAGCGTCGACCGGCGTGGACGAGGCCGAGGCCCGCCGCCGATTCGCCGCCGGCCGGGTCGGGCACCTGGCCACGGTGGGGGCCGACGGCCACCCCGGCGTGGTCCCGTGCTGCTTCGCGGTGGAGGGCGACGCCCTGTACACCGCAGTCGACCACAAGCCCAAGCGCTCGCCCCGCCTGCGCCGGTTGGACGACGTGGCCGCCCATCCCGAGGTCGCCCTGGTGGTGGACCACTGGAGCGAGGAGTGGGAGGAGCTGTGGTGGGTGCGGGCCCGGGGCTCTGGCCGGGTCGTGGCCGCCGCCGCGGGCGGCTCCGACGCTGATGGCGATCGGGCCGCTGCCCGGCGGCTCCTGGCCGCCAAGTACGCCCAGTACCGCGACGCCCCGCCCGCCGGAGCGGTGATCGTCGTCCGCCTGGTGGCCTGGCGGTGGTGGTCGGGTGCCCCGGGCGGGAGCTAGCGCCCGGCGAGGGCCGGGGCCTGGGCTTCCGGTGCGGCGGCGCCGGGGGTCGGCGACGGCGAGGCGGCGGCCGCCTTCCGGGCCCGGCGCTCGGCCTTGCGGCGGGCGATGGAACCCAGCCGCTCGATGAACCCCAGCAGCCCGTGGCGGGCCTCGTCGGCTTCGGGCGTCAGGCCGTCGACGTCCTCCAGCTTCCAATGCCGGACGACCACGGGCACGAGGATCTGGCCGTGGTGGATGCCCAGGTCGTAGATGCCGGCGTTGGCGATGGCGGCGGCGTGGGCCGAGAAGTCGGGGACGCCGGTGCCCGGCATCTCGAAGGTGCGCACCTGGCGGTCGATGGCGAGGACCATCCCCGACGGGTCGGCGGCCACGGCCGCCGTGCCCAGGTCCCGGTAGAACAGGTAGTGGAGGTTCTCGTCGGCCGCCACCCGGGCCATGACGTCGTAGCCAGTGGGGTCCTCGAGGAGCTTGCCGGTGTTGCGGTGGGCGATGCGGGTGGCCAGCTCCTGGAGGCACAGGTAGACGATGGCGTCGGCCACCGTCGGGGGCTGGGGCGTCTGGCCGGTGGACACCTGGGCCATGCGCCCCCGCTCCAGCTCCCAGGCGTCGACGGCCCGGGTGATCATCAGCCAGTCGCGGATGACGGTGGCGTGGCGCATCTCCTCGGCCGTCCACCGCTTCGTCCAGACGTCGAACGCCTCGGCCGAGAACAGCCGGTTGATGGTGGAGAAGTAGTAGGGGAGGTTGTCCTCGGTCAGCAGGTTGAGGAGCAGGGCCCGGCGGACGGCGTCGGGCAACGGGTACTCGTCGGGGTCCCACTCCTCCCCGGGAACGAAGTCCCGTCCCCGCGACCACGGCACCATCTCGTGGGGGAACCACTCCTTGGACGTGCCCAGGTGGCGGTCGAGCAGCTGGTCGAACGTGGGCCGGAGCTCACCCATCAGCGTCATGTCGTCCATCGGTGCCCACGCTAGCGGAAGGTTCCGGGGAGGACCTACCGGTCGGTAGGCTCGCGTCCCGGTCCCGGTCGCGGGCGCGGGCGCGGCAGGCGGGCGCGGCAGCGACGGCGGTGGGGGTAGGTACGCCGGCATGTTCTGCGAACGGGTGGCACCGAACGTCCAGCGGGTGTCCGACGGAGTCGTGAACTGCTACCTCGTGGAAGAGGGCACCGACCTCACCATGGTGGACAGCGCCTGGCCCCGGAGCTGGCCCGACCTCCAGCGCCTCGTTGCTTCGAGCGGGCACCGTCCCGAGGACGTGCGGGCCGTGCTGCTCACCCACGGGCACGCCGACCACATGGGCTCGGCGGAGGCGGCCCGCACCGGCCTGGGAGTCCCGGTGCACTCCCACGGCGCCGAGGTGCCCCGCCTCACCGGCGCCAAGAAGGGCGGCTCCTCGTTCGCCCTGGTGCCCAGGCTCCTCCCCACCCTGTGGCACCCCACGGCGTGGGCCTTCACCATCCACGCTGTGCGACGAGGCTTCCTCACCCCGCGGTGGGTGGGCGAGGTCGTGTCCGTGTCCGACGGCGAGACGGTGGACGTGCCCGGCCACCCCCGGCTGGTGTTCGCTCCGGGCCACACCGAGGGCCACGCCGCCTTCCACCTGGCTGACGCCGGCGTCCTCCTGAGCGGGGACGAGCTGGCCACCCGCGACCCCCTCACCGGCCGCCGCGGCCCCCGGCTCATGCCCGCCGCCCTCAACGACGACCAGGACGCGGCCCGGGCGTCGCTGGCGCGCATCGCCCTCATCGACGCCGCCCTGATTCTCCCTGGCCACGGCGACCCGTGGACGGGCACGCCGGCCGCCGCCGTGGAGCAGGCCCGCCAGGCCGACGCCGGCACCGACCGCGGTCCTGGCAGCGCCTGATCCTTCCCGCCCGCGGTGTCAGTCGCGACGGGGGCAGGACGCCAGGTGGCGGGTGAGGAAGGCCACCGTGAACTCCATCTCCTCCACCGGGACCGCCGCGTGCTCGCCGGGGTGCACGTGGAGGCGCTTGTCCATCGAGGCCAGGGCGTCGAACAGGTCGAGCACCGGTTGGCGGGGCAGCAGAGAGTCGTCCCACTGCTGGAGGAACGCCACCGGGCAGGACACCCGGCGGGCGTCGGCAGCCAGACGCTCGGCCGTGGGCCCCACCAGCCCCATGAGCCCGAAGACGGCCACCTGCACGCGAGGCTCCGACGCCACCAGCGGGATCCCGTAGATGGTTCCCATGGACAGCCCCCAGTAGCCCAGGGGTGCGTCGCCCACCTCGTCGAGGGCCCGCACCGCGTCCACCGTGGCGTTCCAGTCCTCGAGCATGTCCTCCACCGTGCCCTCGCGGGACCACTCCACCAGGAAGTCGCTGAAGACCTGGAAGTCGTCGGCCCGGTCGGGGCGGCGGTCGCCGTGCATGGGGGCGTCGATGGCCACCACCGCGAAGCCGGAGCCCCGCACCAGGTGGGTGGCCAGGGCGACGATATGGTCGACCCGCTTGTGGCGGGTGGCGCCGTGGCCCATGAGCACCAGGGGCCGCGGGCCGGTGGCCCCGGCGGGCGTCCACAGGATGGCGGGTACCACACGGTCGGCCACGGGAACGTCGACCCGCCGCTCGGTCACGCCGTCCACCGTCGAGGGGTCGCCGAGCCACCGGAGGGTCGAGGTCACCGGAACCTGATGGTACCGGCGCCCCCTGGCCTTCCCGGCTCGGCCGGCCGGAGGGCCGCCAGGCCGGCGAAGTACGTTGGGCGGGCGATGTCCGACCAGGGTGCGACTCCGGCCTCGATCGAGTCGGCCGCCCTCGACCTGCTGGCCAGCGCCGCCGCCGCCGTCCACGGCCCCTCCCCGGTGGCCGACAAGCTGGCCTGGGTGATCTCCGCGGCACGGGAGACCACGGGCGCTCCGGTGGGCGTGTACCTGGACCTGCGCAGTGGCACCGGCCCCGCCACCACCGCCCAGGGGGCGTCGGCCACCGACGCCGAGCGCTTCGCCCGGCCGGCGGTGAAAGACCTCGTCGACCGGGCGGACCCCGAGTGCGCCACCGCTCGAGGCGGCGACCTGGCCACCGACCCTCGCTACCGCAGCTTCCTGCACCGGGCCGGGTTGGCCGACGACGCCAGCAGCCTGGTGGCCCCGGTGCGGGCCGGCGACGGCCCACTGCACGGGGTCCTGATGCTGGCCGGGCCGGGTCCCGGCCGGTTCCGGCCCGAGGAGGAGGCGGGGGCGGTGGCGCTGGCCGCCCATCTCGGCGTGGCCCTGGACAACCTGGAGACAGTCACCCGCCTGACCGAGCTCCAGGCCGCCCAGCGGGAGGTGGTGCACCAGCTCCAGGAGGCGGTGCGCCCGCCCATGCCCGAGGCCGACGGCGTGGAACTGGGTGTGCACTATCTCCCGGCCGATCCCGGGGCCCCGACGGGCGGCGACCTCTACGACTGGCTGGTCCTTCCCAACGGCGACCTCCACCTGGCGGTGGTGGACGTGATGGGAAAGGGGGTGGCCGCCACCAAGGACGCCGTGGGCGTGACCCACGCCCTGCGCCTCCTGGCCCTCGACGGTTGCAGCATGGATCGGCTGGTGGCCCGGGCCGGAGCCCTGGTCACCGCCCAGAACCCCGACCTGGTGGCCACCGTGCAGGTGCTCCGCTACCGCCCGGCCGACGGGTCGGTGCAGCTGGCGGGCGGGGGTCACCCGCCCGCCCTGGTGGTATCGGGCGAGGGCGACGTGCGCCTCGTCTACGCCGCCGGCATGGCCATCGGGTGGCCAGGCCAGGGGTCCAACGAGGTGGTGACCTTCCTGCTCGACCGCCGGGAGACCATCGTCCTGTACACCGACGGCCTCATCGAGGCCACCAAGGACGTGCTGGCCGGCCTGGACAGCCTCACCGAGGCCGCCGCCCAGACCGCCCAGTACCCGGCCACCCACCTGGCCCGGGCCCTCGTCCAGCGGGCCCTGTCGGGGGCCCAGCGGCGGGACGACTCGCTGGCCCTCGTCCTGCGGCGCCGTTCGCCGGCGGTAGCCGCCACCGTCCGGCGGGTGGCCCCCTTCGAGTACAGGTTCTCGCCCAGCACCGCCACCATCCCGCTGTCCCGCCACCTCTTCGCCGACTGGCTGGAGGGGCTGGCGGTGGACGACAGCGACCGCCTCGACCTCCTGCTGGTGGTCTCGGAGCTGTGCTCCAACGCCGTGCGCCACGCCAGCGGTGCCTTCGGGGCGCTGGCCCTGCGGGCGTGGGCCCAGGGCGACGACGTGATCGTGGAGGTGGAGGACGACGGCGCCGGCTTCGAGCTGGAGGGTCGGTACGACGACGAGCTGCCGGACCCCGAGGCGGAGCGGGGCCGGGGCCTGTACGTGGTGGAGGCGCTCACCGACGAGACCACGGTGACCCGCCGGGGCGACCGCACCATCGTGCGCGCCGTCCGCCGGGCCGTGGCCACCGGCCCCCGCCGCTGAGGGCCGGCCGCCGGCGCCGCCACGACGGAACGCGCCGCGCCGGGCCGGGCCGGGTCTTCCGCCGCGGCTCCATGATCCGCACCTCCCACCGCATGAGAGCCCCGGGGGGCGGCCCTGATATGAGGTCGTCGGGTCAGCGGCCGGCCGTGTCGGCGGTGGCGCCGTCCATGCCCAGCTGCCACCACAGGAAGGCCCACGTGTCGGCCAGCTCGTCGGCCTGCTTGGACGCCGGCTTGCCCACCCCGTGGCCGGCTCGGGTCTCCACCCGCAGCAGGACCGGCCGGTCGCCCGGCGCAGCGGTGGCCGCCTGCAGGCGCGCCGCGAACTTGCGGGCGTGCATGGGGTCGACCCGGGAGTCCGACTCGGCGGCCAGCAGGAGCGTGGCCGGGTAAGGGGTGCCGTCCGCCACCCGGTGGTAGGGCGAGTAGGCGGCCAGGGTGGCGAACGCCGCCGGGTCGGCCGGATCGCCGTACTCGGGCACCCACAGGGCGCCGAGGAGGAAGCGGTCGTAGCGGAGCATGTCGAGCAGCGGCACCGCGCACACCGCCGCCCGGCACAGGTCGGGGCGCGAGGTGATGGCGGCGCCCACCAGCAGGCCGCCGTTGGACCCGCCCCGCACCGCCAGGCGGTCGGGCGCCGTGCGGCCGTCGGCCACCAGCCAGTCGGCGGCCGCCGTGAAGTCGTCGAACACCTGCTGCTTGCGGGCCAGCATCCCGGCCCGGTGCCAGTCCTCGCCGTACTCGCCGCCGCCCCGGATGCCGGCCACCGCGTAGACCCCGCCGGCCCGGCAGAAGGCCAGCATGCCCGGGCTGAACCCGGGCGACGAGGTGATGGCGAACCCGCCGTAGCCCGACAGCACGGTGGGGGTGGCCGGCGAGGGGACGGTGCCGGCGGCCCGCACGCAGAACATGGGAACGGTCGTGCCGTCGGTGGAGCGGTACGCCACCGACTCGGTCACGAAGGCGGAGGGGTCCACCGGCGACGGGTAGCGGCTCCACGCCTCCACGCCCCGCGCCGGCGTCCAACGCAGCAGGGTGGGCGGGCGGGTGAATGAGGTGAACGTGAGGAAGGCCCGCTCGGTGGCGGGGTCGGCGTCCAGCCCGATCAGGGCGCCCGCCTCGGGCAGGGGCACCTCGTCGCCCCCCGAGCCGTCCAGGCGGTAGCGATGCAGGCGGGACACGGCGTGCTCGGTGGACGCCACCAGGAGCCAGTCGCCGGCCACCACCGCCGCCTCCACCACCGCCCCGCTCTCGGGCACGATCGTCTGCCACCGGTCGGTCGTGGGATGGGACACCGGCGCCACCACCACCCGCCCCCGGGGGGCACCCAGGTTGGTCACCGCCACCAGCCGGTCGCCCACCACCTGCGCCCAGGTGGACGCCTCCTCGCCGGAGACGGCCACCGTGCGGGTGCCAGTCTTGCGGTCCACCACCACCACGTCCGTGCGCGTGGGCATGAGGTGGATGTGCAGCACGAGCCACCGCCCGTCGGGTGACAGGTGGGCCATCGGCAGGGCGGTGCGGTCCAGGTCGGC
Source organism: Acidimicrobiales bacterium (assembly GCA_046263055.1). Taxonomy (GTDB): domain Bacteria; phylum Actinomycetota; class Acidimicrobiia; order Acidimicrobiales; family AC-14; genus DATAQC01. Next base: position 40,048 of record JBHELO010000046.1, read on the forward strand.
GAGCACCAGCTCGTCGTCGGCGCCGGTGGGCGAGCCCGGCCCGCCGACGCGGTGCCACCACACGGTCTCCCAGTAGCTCTCCTCGCCGTCGGCGACGGTGGCCGGGTCGGGGAGCCGGCTGTAGGCGAAGGCCGACCCGTCCGGCATCCAGGCCACCGACGGGTGGCGGACGTGGGGGATGGCCTCGGCCAGGAGCGTGTTGGCGTCGACGTCGAGGATGCGCAACGTGCCCCGCTCCGAGCCTCCCTCGGACACCCCGTAGGCCACCAGGCGGCCGTCGGGCGACGGGAAGAACCAGTCCACGGCGGCGGCGTGGTCGGCGGCCAGGTGGGACGGGTCCACCAGCACGCGTGGCGGGTCGTCGAGGTCGGCGGCGCTGCGCATCACCAGCACGGCCTGGTCCTGGTCGCCCTCCCGGTCCAGGGTGAACACCCGGTGGCCGGCCACCGCCGGGGCGCCCACGGTGCCCACCGCCAGCAGGGCCAGGAGCTCCCGGTGGAGGGCGGCCCGGAACGGCAGGGCGTCGAGCACGGCCCGGGTGCGATCGTTCTGGGCCGCCGTCCAGGCCGCCGTCTGCGGGCTGTCGCCGTCCTCCAGCCACCGGTAGGGGTCGACGACCTCGGTGCCGTGCAGGACGTCGACGACGGGGTCGACCGGGGCGGCTGGCGCCGGCGGGACGACGGGGCCGGTGGTGACGGCTACCGCCCGGCGTTGGGCCGCTTGCCGTGGTTGGCCTTCTTGCGCCGGGACTTGATCTTGCGCTTGTTGGTCTTCTTGGACATGGCGCACGAGGTTAGACGGGCAGC
>JBHELO010000047.1:0-17285 GCA_046263055.1 Acidimicrobiales bacterium
GCTTGCCCTCCTTCTGCTTCTCGAGGAGCTTGTTCTTGCGGGTGATGTCGCCGCCGTAGCACTTGGCGATCACGTCCTTACGCCTGGCCTTCACCGTCTGGCGGGCGATGATGCGGCTCCCGATGGTGGCCTGGATGGGCACGTCGAACAACTGGCGGGGGATGAGCTCGCGGAGCTTCTCGGTCATCTTGCGCCCGTAGTCGTAGGCCTTCGACTTGTGGATGATCGTGCTGAAGGCGTCGGCGGCCACCCCGTTGAGGAGCACGTCGATCTTCACCAGGTCGCTGCGCTCGTAGCCGGCGGGCTCGTAGTCCAGGCTGGCGTAGCCCTTGGTGCGACTCTTGAGCTGGTCGAAGAAGTCCACCACCACCTCGGCCAGGGGGATGCGGTACACCAGCTCCACCCGCTCCGGCGACAGGTACTCCATCTTGGCCATGTCCGCCCGCCGGCCCTGGCACAGGTCCATGACCGGGCCCGTGTACTCGGTGGGAAGCAGGAGGGTGGCGGTGAGGTACGGCTCCTCCACGAAGTCCACCAAGTTGGGCGACGGCATGTCCGAGGGGTTGTCCACCTCCACCACCCGGCCGTCGGTGAGGGTCACCTGGTAGGCCACCGACGGGGCGGTGGCGATGAGCGCCAGGTCGAACTCCCGCTCCAGGCGCTCGCGCACGATCTCCATGTGCAGCAGGCCGAGGAACCCGCAGCGGAAGCCGAAGCCGAGGACTCCCGAGGTCTCCGGCTCGTAGGTGAACGACGAGTCGTTGAGGCGCAGCTTCTCCAGGGCGGTGCGCAGGTCGGAGAAGTCGTCGCCCTCCACCGGGTAGAGGCCGCAGAACACCATGGGCTTGGGATCGCGGTAGCCCACCAGGGGCTCGGCCGCCGGCCGCCCGGCGTCGGTGACGGTCTCGCCGGAACGGGCCTCGGCCACGTCCTTCACCCCGGCGATGAGGTAGCCCACCTCGCCCGGGCCCAGGTCGGCCACCGGCACCGGCACCGGCGTGCGGGCCCCGATCTCCTCCGCGTCGTGGGTGACGCCGGCCTGCATGAAGCGCAGTCGGCTGCCGCTGGTGAGGACGCCGTTCATGATCCGCACGGCGCTGACCACGCCCCGGTACTGGTCGTAGTAGGAGTCGAAGACCAGGCCTTGAAGGGGCGCGTCGGCGCTCCCGCTGGGCGCCGGTATGCGCGCCACCACGGCGTCCAGCAGCTCGGGCACGCCGGCGCCGGTCTTGGCGCTGATGTGCAGGATGGTGGTGGCGTCGATGCCGAGGACCTTCTCGATCTCCCCCGACACCCGCTCGGGGTCGGCGGCGGACAGGTCGATCTTGTTGACCGCAGCCACGATCTCCAGGTCCGCTTCCAGGGCGGCGTAGCAGTTGGCGAGGGTCTGGGCCTCGATGCCCTGGGTGGCGTCCACCAGCAGCACCGCCCCCTCGCAGGCGGCGAGGGACCGGGACACCTCGTAGCCGAAGTCCACGTGGCCGGGGGTGTCGATGAGGTGGAGGGTGTGGCCCTTCCAGCTCAGGCGCACGTTCTGGGCCTTGATGGTGATGCCCCGCTCCCGCTCGATGTCCATGGAGTCCAGGTACTGCTCTCGCATGTCGCGGGCGTCGACGGCTCCCGTCAGCTCCAGGATGCGGTCGGACAGCGTGGTCTTGCCGTGGTCGATGTGGCTGATGATGGCCAGGTTGCGGGTGCGGTCGAGGGGGATCACGGGGGCCCATTGTCGCCGCCCGGCGGGTGGTCGGGGACACGCCGGCCGCCGGGGCAGGCTGGGTCGTGGCCTCCTACCCGGTGGACGGCAGCGCCGGTGGGCCGGCGGCGTGGGCGGGAGTGGTGTGCGCCACGGGCGCCATGACCATCGTCGGGGCCAGCTTCGCGGTATCCGAGGCGCTGGTGCACTACCCGGTGTACACCGCCCAGGCGGTGCGCTACGGGCTGTCCACCCTGGTGCTGGCGGGTGCCGCCCGGGTCGTCCACCGGCCTGTGCCCCGTCCCACCCGGCGGGAGCTGGTGCGCCTGGCCCTGCTGGCGGCCACCGGGCTGGCCCTGTTCAACGTGGCCGTGGTGCGGTCGGTGGGCCACGCCGAGCCGGCGGTGCTGGGAGTGGTGGTGGGCATGGTGCCCCTCGTGCTGGCCGTGGGCGGCCCCCTGGCTCGGGGCGAACGGCCGCCGGCGGCGGTGGTGGCGGGGGCGGGGGCGGTGGTGGCGGGGGCCGCCCTGGTGCAGGGCGGCGGCCGCACCGACTGGGTGGGCCTGGCCTGGGCGGTGGTGGCCCTGGCCTGCGAGGCCCTGTTCACGCTGTTGGCCGCCCCCATGCTGGCCCGCCTCGGCGCCCTCGGCGTGTCGGTGCACACGTGCCGGATCGCCACCGTCCAGCTGGTGGTGCTGGCGGTGGTGCTCGACGGCCGGAAGGCGTTGGCCGTGCCCGACCGGTGGCAGGTGCTGGCGGTGGCCTACCTGGTGGTGGCCCTCACCGCGGTGGCGTTCCTCCTGTGGTTCACCGCCGTGGCCCGGCTGCGGCCCGAGGGGGCCGGGCTCTTCGCCGGCATCATCCCGGTGGCCGCCACCGCCGCCGGGCTGGTCAACGGGTCGTCCACCGTGGGCCCGGCGGTCGTCAGCGGCGTGCTGGTGGTGGCGGCGGGGGTCGTGGGCGGGCTGGCCGGCGGGCGGTCGGCCTCGGCCCGGGAGCACGGCGGGCAGATCGTGGCCGACCTCCCGAGCCCCGCCTCACAGCGTGGGGTCGTCGCCCCGCCGGGGGAACCGGGCCAGGTCGGCCCGCAGGGCGACGGCCGCTGACACCAGGTCGGCCGTCCCCACCTCCACCTCCACGCACAGGTTCCCGCTGCCGAGCCACGGCGGCCGTCGCTCCAGCTCGAAGCAGGCGGTGACCGCCACCCGGCCACCGGGACGGCGGGCGGCCGACATCGTGAGGTTGGGCTCGGCCACCGAGGCCGCCGCCCGCTCGGGGGCGACGGCGACGGTGGCCAGCCACCCCACCAGGTGGGCCGCCTCCCAGGTGGTGAGGCAGGGGTCCACCACCTCCCAGCTGCCCTGGGGCGACAGCACCCGGACGTCCACCAGCAGGCTGTTGGACTCCCAGGGGTCCACCGTGGCGTCGGGGTGCTCGTAGCCGACGAGGGTCAGGCCCATCCGGTTGCCCTCGCGCCCGGCCAACTCCACCGCCCCAGTCTGGCGCCCGCGGGCCGGGCGCGTCCGGGGGTGGACTACGATGCCCGGACCGTGGCCAACATCCGCAGCCAGATCAAGCGCAACCGCCAGAACGAGGTCCGCCGCCTGCGCAACAAGGCCGTGCGCTCGGAGATGAAGACGCGCGTGAAGCACGCGGTGGCGGCCGCCGAGGCGGGCGGCGAGGACAGCGCCGAGTCCCTCCGCCTGGCCGTCAAGCGCATCGACAGCGCCGCCGCCAAGGGCGTCATCCACAAGAACCAGGCCGCCAACCGCAAGGCCCGCCTCATGCGGCGGGTGGCGGGCGTGGCCGGCAGCGGCTCCTAGCCGCTCGCCTCCGGGTCCGGCCCGGCCGGCGCCCGCTCGAAGAACAGGGCCAGGGCGATGTTGTCGCAGTCGCGGAAGTAGAGCATCCCGCCGAACGGCGTCTTCACCGGCGGGGACGCGTCCACGCCCTTGGCGGCCAGCACCTCGGACCACTCCTGCAGGTCCTCCTCGGACCGGACCCGGAATGCCAGGTGGTCGAGGCCCAGGTTGCGAGGGTCGAAGGCGGCGCCGTCGCCCCGGTGCTCGACGAGCCCCAGGGTGTCGAGGGACCGCGGGAACCGCAGCACCACCGTCCGGCGCGACTCCTGCTCCTGGCGGAAGACCTCCTCCAAGCCCAGGACGTCGGCGTACCAGCGGGCGCTGGCGTCGAGGTCCGCCACCGACAGGGCGGCGTGGTGCAGTCCCGCCAGGGTGAGCACGGCCCGAGCCTGGCACAAGTGCCCCGCCCGACGGCGGAATTGCCGGGCCTGTGGCCGCCGGGTGGTCGTCGGCCGCCGGCCACCACCTGACGCGGAGATCGTCGCCCTGGTGGTGCTGTTCGTCGCCCCGCTACGCCGAGCTGTACGGCCTGCAGGCGGCGCCTACCGCTGACCGGCTCGGCGCCGGGGACCGGTGGGCTCCGGCGGGGCAGCTCCGTCGAGAGCCGGGGACGCGCCGCAGGCCGGCCCTAGCGCCGGGAGGCCGGGCGGGGGCCGAGGCGGCTGAGGCGGGCCACGAGCACCTCGAGGACGGCCTCGGGGGGCCAGTCGATGGTGCCCTTGAGGGCCAGGTCGGCGTCGGCCAGGAGGCCGATGGCGCGGGCCACGCCGTCGTGGCCGAGGCGGCGGCCCTGGGTGAGGGCCTTCTTGGCCGGGAAGGTGGAGCCCTTGAGCCCGAGGGCGGCGGCCGCCCCCCGCTCGTCGACCACCTCGCTGCCGTCGAGGCGGAGCATGCGCCAGTAGTGGGTGTGCAGGGTGGCCAGGACCACCAGCGGGTGGCGGCCGCCGGCGTCGAGGAGGCGGTGGAGGTGGCCGAGGGCGGCGGCGGTGTCGCCGCCGTCGATGGCGTCGGTGAGGTCCCACGGGGCCACCGCCCCCGCCTGGCCGAGGAACGGCGTGACCTCGTCGGCCCCGACGCGGGCGCCGGCGCCGTAGGACGCCGCCAGCAGCTCGAGCAGTGACCCGATGCGGCCCACGTCCTCACCGAGGTGGGCGGCCACCAGGGCGGTGGCCTGGCCGTCCAGGTGCACGGGACCGTGGCGCAGGCGGGCCGCCACCCACGAGGCCCGGGCCTTGCCGGTGGGGACGCCCGTCTCCACCACGTGGCCGGTCTTGCGCACCGCGTCCACCAGGGAGCGGGGGAGCTGGCCGCCGCCCGCCACCAGGATCACGGTGCTGGTGGGCGAGGGGTCGGCCAGGTAGGCGACGAGCGGGGCGGCGTCGGTGGTCGTGAACCGGCCGACGTCGCGAGCCACCACCACCCGGCGGTCGCCGAGGAACGGCGGCGTCTGGGCGGCGTCCACCACCGCCGCCAGGGTGTAGTCGTCGCTGGACAGGTCTTCCACCGCCAACGCCGGGTCGTCATCGCCCACGAGCTCGGCCACCAGCGCCTTGACCTCGTCGGTGGTGATGGTGGGGTCGTCGCCCCGCACCAGGTAGGCCGGGAACCGGCTCTCGGCCGCCGTCACCGGGAGTCCTCGTGCTGGCGGCTCGGGTCGGACTCCAAGATGGCGGCCACCACGTCGCACACCCGGCGGGCGCCCCTGACGTCGTGGGCCCGCACGATCCGGCAGCCGCCGATGACGCCCAGGGCGGTGGCCGCCAGGGACGCCTCCCGCCGGTCGCCCACCTCCAGGCCCAGCAGGCGACCCAGGAACGTCTTGTTGGACGCCGACAGCAGCAGCGGGTAGCCGAGCTCCGCCAGGCGGCGGGACTGCTGGAGGAGGACCAGTGACTGGGAGGCGGTCTTGCCCAGGTCCAACCCGGCGTCCACCATCACCCGCTGGGGCGGGATCCCGGCCGCCTCCGCCCGCCGGGCGCGCTCGGCCAGGAAGGCCCGCACGTCGGCCACCACGTCCACGTACTCGGGCTCGGGGTCGGGGACCCGGGGGGCCAGGCGGATGTGGGTGGCCACAACGGTGGCCCCGGCCGCCGCGCTCACCGGGAGGTAGTCGGGGTCGGCGAAGCCGCTGATGTCGTTGCCCACCACCGCGCCGGCACGGTAGGCGGCGGCCGCCACCGGGGCGCGCCAGGTGTCCACCGACACGGGGACCTGGAAGCGGGCGCGCACGGCCTCGATGCCGGGCAGGACCCGGTCCAGCTCCTCCTGGAGGCCCACTTCGGGCCCGGGACCGGCCTTGACGCCGCCCACGTCGAGGATGTCGGCGCCCGCCGCGACCAGGCCCTCGGCCCGGCGGCAGAAGGCGTCCATCGCGAAGTGGGCGCCGGCGTCGTAGAACGAGTCCGGCGTGCGGTTGAGGATGCCCATGACCAGCGACCGGGTGGCCAGGTCCACGGTGGTGGAGCCCAGGGTGAGGCGCACCGGTCGGACCCTACCCGGGTGGGGACCGGGCGCCGGGAGCGCCGATGGCGGCCGGCGCGGTGGTGGGCTGGACCCGGACGGCGAGGGCGGGCGCCACCGCGTCCACGGCCACGGTGAGGGGACCGACGGCCACCAGGCTGCCGGCGTCGGGTACCGAGGCACCCTCGACGGTCGTGCCCGGCGGGGCCAAGAGGAGCCGGGGCGGGAAGCGCCGCAGGAGCGGGGCCAGGACGGCGGCCGCCGCCCGCCCCGGCCGGGCTGCCACCACCACGTCGAGGCGGCGGACCTCGGCGTCGTGGAGGCCGGCCAGCACCTCGGTGGCCGAGGTGGCGCCGTCGAGCACCAGCACCGTGGCGGTGCCCCGCCGCCACAGCCGGGCGCCCCCTGCCACCAGGCGGCCGTCGAGGGGGCCGGGGGCGAGGGCCGGCACCACGGCGGCGGCCACCACCGCCAGCCCGAGGCCCATCGCCACCCGGCGCCCGCGTCCGTGGGTGGCGGAGGCCACGGCGGCGGCCAACCCGGCCGCCGCCAGCACCAGCAGGTGGGCGGCCCGGAGGTGGCCGAGAGGGGCCACCGCCGCCCGGCGGGCGACGCCCGCCACCCAGGCCAGCAGCAGGCCGGTGGGGAGGTGGAGGACACGCGCCACGCCGCCGCCCGCCAGGCCGGCCGGCAGCCCGGCGGCCATGCCCCACGTGGTGAGCGGCCCGGCCGCCGGCACCGCCAGCAGGTTGGCGGGGATGGTGGCCAGGGGGATGCTGCCGAAGGCGGGGACGAGGAAGGGGGCCACCCCGGCCTGGGCGGCCAGGCTCACGCCGAGGGCGGAGGCCAGCGGGCGGGGGCCGGGGATGGCCCGGGTGAAGCGGGGCGCCAGCAGGGCGATGCCCGTACACGCGCCCACCGAGAGCAGGAAGCCGAGGGAGCCGATCAGCAGCGGGTCGACGAGGAGCAGGCCGGTCACCGCCAGGGCCAGCAGCCGCAGCCCCGACGCCGGGCGGCCCAGCGTGGCCGCCACCAGGCCCAGGGTGGCCATGGCCTCGGCCCGCAGCACCGACGGCTCCCAGCGGGTGAGCACGCCGAAGAGGGCGAGCACGGCCAGGCCCGCCACCAGCCGCCACCGCAGCTCCACGCGGCGCAGCAGGGGCCCGGCCAGCCCGAGAACGAAGGCCACGTTCTCGCCTGACACCACCAGCAGGTGGGCCAGCCCCGAGGCTCGGAAGTCGTCGGTGACCTCGGGCGCCTCGTCACGGCTGTCGCCCAGCACGAAGCCGGCGAACAGGGCCCGCCGCTCGGGCGGCAGGGATGCGGTGCCGGCCGCCAGCGTGCGGCGGATCCCGTCGGCCAGCCGGCTGGCGGGGTCACCCGGTGCCCAGCCGCCCACGGTGTCGACGGTGAGCTGGGCGGCCAGGTGACGGTAGGCCAGGCCCCGCCGGATGCCGGGGGCCAGGGGCTGGAGGCGGCCGGACAGCCGCACCCGCTCGCCGGCCAGGCGGTCGGCCAGGTCGGCGGCCGGCCGCCCCCGAGCCCACGCCTCCACCCGCTTGCCGCCGATGCGGACGGTGAGGCGCAACGCGCCCGACGCCTCGGTGGGGTCGTCCAGCACGGTGGCCGGGCCCGACCAGGCACCGGTGGCGGGCGGGTGGAGGCCGGCCCACGAGCGGGCGGCCAGCGCCGAGGTGGCCAGGGCCACGCCCACCCACAGCAGCACCGGCCGGCGCACCGCCAGGGCGGTGGCCACCACGAGGGCGCCCAGGGCCAGCGGCGCCGGATGGGCGGCCCACGCGCCGGCAGCGGCCGCTAGGGCCAGGACGACGGTGGCCAGGTCGCTCATCGGCCCACCTGCCCCTACTCCTGCACCTACACCCGCACCACGGAGCGGATGGCGTCGAGCTTGGCCGGGCCGATGCCGGGGACATCGAGCAGCCCGGTCACCGAGCGGAAGGGCCCGTGCTTGGTGCGGTAGTCCACGATGGCGGCGGCGAGGGACGGGCCGATGCCGGGAAGGGCGTCGAACTGGGCGGCGGTGGCGGCGTTGAGGTCGAGGGGCGAGGCGGCCGATGGCGCCGCCCCTGCCACCGCCCCGCCGGCGCCGTCCGCCCCGCCGGCGCCGTCGCCCGCCACCGGTGGCGGCGCCTCCCCGTGGCGGGGGACGTAGACCCGTTCGCCGTCGGTGACCCTGGCCGCCAGGTTGAGCAGGTCGAGGTCGGCTTCGGGGAGGGCCCCGCCGGCGGCCGCCACCACGTCGGCCACCCGGGCGCCGGCCGGGACCTCGTACACGCCGGCCCGGGTCACCGCCCCGGCGGCGTGGACGGCGAGGCTGGTGCCGGTGGTGGGCGGGGACGCCGGGGCGCCTGCGCCGGCGGCCGGCGGCTCGGCCGACGAGCCGGCCTGCGGCGCCGCGCCCCCGGCCCGGGGCAGGGCCACCGCCGGCGGGGGCGCCGACTGGCGGGTGAGGAGGACCACCCCCACCACCACGGCCACGGCCATCACCGCGGTGGCGACGGCGGTATGGGGGAAGGGCCGGGGGAGCCGCTCCCGCCACCGGGCGACCTGCTCGGCCCACGACGGCGACGACCCGGGCGACAGGGGATCGTTCACGGGCGGCTCCTCCCGGGCGCGTCGGCGACATGGGGGGGAAGCGGCCGGGGGAAGCGTGGCTCCTGCCGCCGCCGCGGGAGGAGGACGGCCCTACGTTAGAGGCCGCTCGGGCCGAGCGCCAGGGGTCCAGGCGTCCACCGCCGCCTGCTCGGCGTCCACCTCCAGGGGGATGAGCCGGTAGGCGGCGTGGTGGCGGTAGCCGGCCAGGCGGCCCCGGACGTAGGCGCCCAGGTACTCGGCCAGGAAGCGGCCCACGCCCAGCTCACGCCACTGGCGGAGGTGCTCCTCCTCGTGGCGCATCAGGTGGGCGTCGGTGGCCGCCGGCCGCCGCACCGAGATCACCCGCCAGATGGTGATGGCGTCGGCGCCCGGGGGCACCGGCCCGCCGACCCACACCCAGTGGTCGCCGCCGCGCTCGATCCCCACCGTCGGCTCGACCCCGGCTCAAAACAGGCGGGCGGTGAGGGCCTTGCGGTAGCGGGGCGTCCGGGGGTCGTCGGGACCGAGGACCTCCAGCAGGTCGACGAACTGCCGGCGGGCCTCCTCGTCGGCCTTCACCCGGTCGAGCAGGCCGGTCAGGCGGGCGTCCAGGTCGTCGCCTCCGGCCACCCCCGCACCGGCGGCGCCGTCGACCGCCGCCAGGCGGGCCTTGGCCGCCACCCGGCGGGCGTCACCCGCCTCCGGCACCCGTGTCAGCAGCTCCAACGCCTCCTCGGGCCGCCCGCCCACCACCGCCAGCTCGGCCAGGGCCACGACCGCGCCGGGGTGGTCGGGCTCCAGCTCCAGGGCCCGGCGCAACGACGCCTCGTCGCCCGCCGCGGCCAGCCGGTCGGCCTCGGAGGGCGCCGGCACCAGGCGAGCCACGAACTCCCGCACCGCGGGCTCGGGCAGGGCGCCGATGAAGGAGTCCACGACCTGGCGGTCCCGCAGGGCGAACACCGCCGGGATCGACTGCACGCCGAAGCTGGCGCCGGTCCGAGGGTTGCGGTCCACGTCCACCTTGGCCAGCTCGACGCCGCCGTCGGTGGCCGCCACCACCCGCTCGAGGATGGGCCCGAGGGTGCGGCAGGGGCCGCACCACTCGGCCCACAGGTCGACGACGACGGGGACGGTGGCGGAGCGCTCGATGACGTCGCGCTCGAAGGTGGCATCGGTGACGTCGGTCATGGTCGTTCGTCCAACGCTTGGGGGGTCATCCCGATTCCTCGTCCCGACGGTACCGTGGGAGGCATGGAGGACTCGTCGCCCCTGTACCGGCTGCACGCCCGGCCCGAGCTGGACCGACCGGTGCTGGTGATGGCCCCCGAAGGGTGGATCGACGCCGGCCTGGCCGGGGCCAACGCCCTCGCCGCCCTCCTGGCCGGGCTGGACACCGAGGTGGTGGCCACCTTCGACGCCGACGCCCTCCTCGACCACCGGGCCCGCCGCCCCACGGCTCGCATCGTGGACGGCGTGTACGACGACTTGGACTGGCCCGAGATCGAGCTGCGGGCCGGCCACGACGGTGAGGGGCACCCCGCCCTGGTGCTGGCCGGGCCCGAGCCCGACCACGCTTGGCGGGCCTACGCCCGGGCCGTCGGAGAGCTGGCCGAGCTCTTCGACGTCCGCCTGCTGGTAGGGCTGGGCGCCTTCCCGGCCCCGGTTCCGCACACCCGCCCCACCGCCCTGGCCGCCACCGCCACCAAGGCCGAGCTGGCCGAGCAGGTCGGTGTCGTGCGCGGCACGCTGGAGGTACCGGCCGGCATCCTGGTTGCCATCGAGCGCCGCTTCGCGGACATCGGCATCCCCGCCGTCGGCCTGTGGGCCCGGGTGCCCCACTACGCCGCCGGCCTGCCCTACCCGGGGGCCAGCGTGCTGCTGCTCGAGGGGCTGGCGTCGGTGGGCGGCCTGGTGGTCGACACCGCCGAGCTGCGGGAGGCTGCCGGTGCCACCCGCTCGCGCCTCGACGAGCTCGTGGCCAACAGCGTCGAGCACATGACCCTCCTGCGCCAGCTCGAGGCCCGGGCCGACGCGTCGGCCGACGCCGGCCTGGCTCCCGACGGCTGGGAGAACCTCCCCACCGGCGACGAGCTGGCCGCCGAGGTCGAGCGCTTCTTGGAGGGCGAGGGGAAGTAGTCCCGACCGGGACGTCGCCTCGCCGTCCCGGCGGGCTCAGGCCGGGCCGGCCAGTCCCAGTCGGGGCAGGACGAAGGCGAGCTCGGCCCGCATCTGGCGCACCCGCTCGTCGACGACCATCGAGCCGTGGCCGGCGTCGAAGCGGTAGAGCTCGACCTCGCCGCTGCGGGCCTGGAGGGCCTCCACGTAGTTCAGGACCTGGCGGATGGGGCAGCGGCTGTCGTTGTCGCCGGCGATGACCAGGAGCGGCGTGCGGACGGCGCCGGCATAGGTCAGCGGCGAGCGCTCCGAGTAGAGGTCGCCTACCTCCTCGGGCCCACCCCCGAACAGCGTCCGATCGAACGCCTGGAGGTTGGGCGCCTCGTCGGCGAAGGCGCTGAGGTAGTCGGCCACCGGGACGGCGGCCACCGCCGCCACCCACCGCTCGGGGTGGAGTCCGATGGCGAGGAGGGTGACGTAGCCGCCCCACGAGCCGCCGTCCACCGCCACGCGGGTGGCGTCGGCCACGCCGGCGGCCACCAGGTCGTCGACCCCGGCCACCACGTCGGCCACCTCGGGGAAGCCGGGGTCACCGATGAGGGCGTCGCGAAAGGCGACGCCGTAGCCGGTGGAGCCCCGGTAGTTGACCATGGCAACCGCCACACCGTGGTCGAGCCACGCCTGGACGTCGGGCATGAAGGCGTCGGTGTAGGCCCAGGTGGGCCCGCCGTGGACGAGCATGAGGGTGGGATGGGGCCCGGGCCCGGGCGGCTCGGCCACGAACCCGTGGAGGCGGGCACCGCCGTCGCCGCCGGTGCCGCCTGATCCGGTTCCCCCGGCGGTGGGGCCGGGGAACCACCAGGAGCGGTAGGGCCGGCCCCCGGGGGCCCGCTCGCCGGCCGGCGCGCACACCTCGGTGCCGTCGGCGACCAGCACCCGGGCGGGAGTGGCGCCGTCGGCCACCCGCAGCCACACGTCGCCGTCCGGCCGCACGCCCGCGCCCGACACCGTCCCCTCGGGGTGGGCCACCGCCAGCAGTGCGCCGGTGGACAGCTCGAAGCGGTACAGGCGGTGGCGCCCCTCGTGCTCGTGGGCGAGCAGGAGGGCGGAGGCGTCCGGCCACCAGTCCGCCACGCTGACGTCGCCGGGCAGGTCCACGTACAGGTCCTGGCGCCGGCCGGTGGCCACGTCCCAGACGGCCGGGCGATCACGGCCCTCCCGCTCGTGCGTCAGGGCCAGGCGCGAGTCGCCGGCGACGCGGGACCAGCCGGTCACCGAGAGGCCGAGACCCTCGCCGTCCCACTGCTCGGCCCGCGCCTGTCCGGTGCGGGCGTCCACCACCCGCACCGCCAGGTGCATCGAGTCACCGTGCTCGGCGTGGGCCAGGGCGAGCAGCGACGAGTCCCGCGAGAGGCCGGCCACCTCCACGACCTCGGGGTGGCGGTGGAGGAGCCGGGCCGGGCCGCGGCCGTCGGAGACGTGCACTGCGAAGCCGTCGTCGTCGGCTGTCCCCACCGCCACCACGCCGTCGCCCAGGGCGAGCCCGGCGCTCCAGGCGTCGTCCACCCCGGGCGCCAGGGGCCGGGCGTCCCCGCCCCCGAACGGCTGGACCAGCCAGTGCCCCACCTCGTCGCCCGTGAGGTCGGAGAACCACAGCACGCCCTCGCCGTCGTGCGTGCAGGCGCCGCCGGCCACGCCGATGGGCTCGTCGGTGACCTGCCGCCGCCCCCCGGTGGCCCGGTCCCAGGCGTACACCTGCCAGGCGCCGCTCTCGTTGGACGCCAGGGCCAGCCGCTCGGGGGCGTCGCGGGCCCAGTCCGGGAAGCCGACGGTGGGGGCCCGGAACCGCCGCTCCCACCGAGGGAGCGGCGGCTCGTCAGCCACGCGCCGCGACCAGGTTCACCAACTTGGGAGGACGGGCCACCACCCGGGCCGGCGGCCGCCCACCCAGGGCCGACTGGACCTTGGGCGACGCCAGCGCCAGCCGCTCCATCTCGCCCTCGTCGACGCCCACCTCCACCTCGATCTTGTCCCGCATCTTGCCGTCCACCTGGACGACCATGGTCTCGCGCCGGACGGCCACCAGGGCGGGATCGGCGGTGGGCCAGGCCTGGGCGTGCACCCGTGCACCGTCGCCCTTGCGGCGCTCCCACAGCTCGGCCGTGGCGTGGGGCGCCATGGGCGCCATCAGCAGCAGCAGGGTGTCCACCGCCTCGTCCACCTCCGGGCCGGTGGCGCCGCCCTGGACGTGGCGGTACAGGAGGTTCGTGTGCTCCATGCATGCCGCCACCGCGGTGTTGTACGACCACCGGTCGTAGTCGTCGCTGACCCGGGCCACCACGCGGTGGGTGGCGGCCCGCAGCTCGGCGGCGGGCGGCGCGGCGGCCGCCCCCGGCGTCCCGGCCACCTGGCCCGTGGCCAGGCGCCAGACGCGGGCCAGGAAGCGGCCGCACCCGTCGATGACCTGGTCGGTCTGGGCCGTCCAGTCCACGTCGTCGGCCGGCGGCCCGACGAACAGGTGGAACAGGCGGAGGGCGTCGGCGCCGACGGTCTCGAAGTACCCGGCGGGGTCCACCAGGTTGCCCTTGGACTTGGACATCTTGGACCCGTCCATGCGGATCATGCCCTGGGTGAACAGCCGGGCGAAGGGCTCCCGCAGGTCGGGTGGGGCCACCCGCAGGTCGGCCAGCGCCTTGGTGAAGAACCGGGCGTACATCAGGTGGAGGATGGCGTGCTCGATGCCGCCGATGTACTGGTCCACCGGCATCCAGTGGGAGGCCGCCGCCGGGTCGAACGGGGCCGACTCGTCGGCCGGGTCGGTGAAGCGCAGGAAGTACCAGGAGGAGTCGACGAAGGTGTCCATGGTGTCGGTCTCGCGGGTGGCGGCCTCGCCGCAGACCGGGCAGGTGGTGTTGAGGAAGCCCTCGTGGAAGCGCAGCGGGGACTCGCCGGTGGGGCGGAAGGCCACGTCGTCGGGGGCCAGCACCGGGAGCTGGTCGTCGGGCACCGCCACCGCGCCGTGCTGGGGGCAGTGCACCACGGGGATGGGGCAGCCCCAGAAGCGCTGGCGGGACAGCAGCCAGTCCCGCAGGCGGTAGTTGACGGTGCGGGTGCCGATGCCCTTGGCCTCCAGCCAGTCGATGGCGGCGGTTACCGCCTCCCCCTTGGCCATGCCGTCGAGCCACCGGCTGTTGATCTTGGGGCCGTCGCCCGTGTACGCCTCGCCCTCCCATCCCTCCGGCGGCCGCACGGTCCGCAGGACCGCCAGGTCGTGGGCCACCGCGAAGTCCCAGTCGCGCTGGTCCTCGCCGGGCACGGCCATGATGGCGCCGGTGCCGTAGCCGACGAGGACGTAGTCGGCCAGGTACACGGGCACCGGCTGGCCGTTGAAGGGGTTCACGACCGAGGAGCCGGTGTACACCCCGCGCTTGTCGGCGGGGCCCTCGGTGGACTGGCGCTCCACCTCCGTCTCCGTTGAGACGCGGGCCACGAAGGCCTCCACCGCCGCCCGCCGGTCGTCGGTGGTCAGCTCGGGGACCAGGGGATGCTCGGGGGCCAGCACCGCGTACGTCATGCCGAAGCTGGTGTCCGGGCGGGTGGTGAAGACGCGCACGGTGATGTCCGGGCGGCCGTCCACCGCCAGGTCGAACTCCACCCCCTCGGACCGCCCGATCCAGTTGCGCTGCATGGTCTTGACCCGCTCCGGCCAGTCCAGGCCGTCGAGGTCGTCGAGCAGCTGGTCGGCGTAGGCGGTGATGCGGAAGAACCACTGCTCCAGGTCGCGCTTGGCGACCACGTCGCCGCTGCGCTCGCAGGTGCCGTCGGCCAGGACCTGCTCGTTGGCCAGCACCGTCTGGCACCCCGGGCACCAGTTGACCGGCGCCCGCTTGCGGTAGGCCAGGCCGGCGTCGAGAAGGCGCAGGAAGATCCACTGCGTCCAGCGGATGTAGGCGGGGTCGTGGGAGCGCACCTCGCGCCGCCAGTCGTACACCGCCCCGAGGCGCTCGATCGAGTCCTTGAGCTGGGCGATGCGGTCGTCAGTGAACGTGCGGGGGTGGAGGCCGGTCTTGATGGCCGCGTTCTCGGCCGGCAGGCCGAACGAGTCGAACCCCATCGGCGACAGGACGGCGTGGCCCTGCATCGTCTTGTGGCGGACGATCAGGTCGCCGAACGTGTAGTTGCGCACGTGGCCCTGGTGGGCCGGCCCGCTCGGGTAGGGGTACATGCACAGGCAGTAGAACGGCGGCCGGGGGTCGTCGTTGTCGACCTCGTAGGTGCCCTCCTGGCGCCAGCGGGCCTGCCACTTTCGCTCGACCGCGGGGGCGTCGTAGCCGTCGTCCATCCGCCGATCGTACCGGGGGTCGCGGTCGTCGCCCTCCGGTACATGACGAACCTGTGTTCGACAGGCGCGGGCGTCGAGGCGCCGACGACGGCTGCTAGGGTGACCCCGTCGGGCCTGTAGCTCAGCCTGGTAGAGCGCCTGCATGGCATGCAGGAAGTCAGGGGTTCAAGTCCCCTCAGGTCCACCCTTGGGTTTCATTGTAGGAACACCCGCCGCGGGGCCGACCTCCGGGTCGGGCCCGTGTTGGGGGTCCGGGAGGTCGCCGATGGCGCGGAACGTGGAGAGGATGCGCTGACGGTTCTCGACGACGAGTTCGTGCACGAAGGCTTGCGTGACCATCTTGCGGACGTCGTCGGGCGCCGAGCTGGCGATCGAGCGAAGCTCGGTGTGAACGGCCACCAACTCCCGTCTCGATGGGATCCTTGTGGCGAGGGCCGTGGCATGGATGGACTCGGCTGCCTCGGGCTTGCGACGAGCGGAGGGCGCTCGCCTGCGGGGCGAGTTCCTGCACGCGTTCGGCGAACATGTCCTCGGTGAGCTTGCCGTTCTCGAAGGCGAGCATGTAGCGCTCGATGGCCGCTTCGGTGCGACGTAGCTCGGCGTCGAGGCCGGCGACCTCTTGCTCAGCCCGTGCCGCCGACTGTTCCCCGTCGGTGGCCACGGCGGCGATGGCTTCCTGAATGACCTCGGGCTTGCCGTAGACGTCGACCAGGGCGGCGAGGACGGCTTCTTCGAGTTCGTCGGCGCGCAGGCGGTCCGCATCGCACGCGGTCGGGCCGTAACGGCTGCGGGTCCAGCAGAGGTAGTAGCGGTAGCGGTGACGCTTGCCGGTGCCAGCGGCGCCGACGAAGTTCCGTTGGCACTTGGCGCAGCGCACGAGCCCGGTGAGCAGATAGGGCGGGCGTCGTGTGGTGAATCGCCGGCCGTAGTCCTCACCCCGTTCGTCGAGGATGGCTTACACCCGGTCGAAGAGCGCAGGGTCGACGAACTGCTCCTCCGCGCTGCGATGCCAAGTGCCGCGGAAGTAGACCTCGCCGAGGTAGGTGCGGTTGCGGAGGATGTCCAAGACGACTTTGGCGCTCCACGGGCGGCCGGTGCGGGTGCGCTGGTCTTCGTCGTTGAGTTCGGCGGCGACGCTGCTCCGACTGTGCCGGTGGCATAGCGCTCGAAGATCCGCTCGATGAGGGCGAACTCGGGTTGGCTGGTGACGAGACGGCTGTCGTCGTCGAGTGCGATGCCGTGGGGCAGAGTGCCACCCGGCCAGCCGCCGCGGGCGGCCTTGCGCTCCATGCCGCTGATGACGCGGTCCATGCGTGCAGTTCCTGTCACCGCGCGGAGCTACGATCGAACTACAGCAGTGTCATTCAGGCGCAGACAAAGCCAAGGAGGCTGCGATGACGACCCCGGCGAGCGCTGCACGCGAGGGTGCAGACCTGGCTTCTGCAGTACCTGAGGGCGTCATCCTCGATGACAACCTCCCGGTGCTGCGGTCGCTTCGCAATGACGTGATCGACCTCGTGTACATCGATCCGCCGTTCGGGACCGGGCGGGTGCGCCGACTTGAGTCGATCCGCACGGGTATCGGGACCAAGATCCGTTCAGGGTTTGGGAACCGCAGCTATAACTACGACGTCGTTTCCTCGCACGAGTATCGGGACGACATGAGTCTTGAGGACTATCTCTGCTTCCTCGAAGAGCGGCTTATCGAGGTCCACAGGGTTTTGAAGCCGACGGGCTCCCTCTACCTTCACCTCGATTTCCACACGGTGCACTACGCCCGGTTGCTCTTGGATGACATCTTCGGCCCCGAGAGGTTCCTCAACGAGATCGTATGGGCGTACGACTACGGAGGTCGAGCCCGGGATCGCTGGCCTCGGAAGCACGACAACATCCTCTGGTATGCCAAGTCGGACCGATGGACCTTCAATATCGATCGGATCGACCGGGTTCCCTACATGGCTCCCGGGCTAGTCGGGGAAGAAAAGGCAGCACGGGGGAAGCTCCCGACGGACACCTGGTGGATGACGATCGTCCCCACGAACAGCCGCGAGCGGACCGGCTACCCGACGCAGAAGCCGCTCAAGCTCGTGGAGCGCATCGTGCGGGCATCGAGCCGCCCGGGCGGCCTCGTGGCCGACTTCTTCTGCGGGAGCGGGACGACGGGCGTCGCGGCGAAGCGCAACGGCCGGCGGTACCTGCTCGTGGACGAGAACCCCGC
>JBHELO010000048.1:0-10289 GCA_046263055.1 Acidimicrobiales bacterium
ACCCTGCGTTCCGGCACCCACGGTGGCGGTGGCGTACAGCACCGGCACCGTGACACCGGCGCTCGTCGGGCCGCTGTGACGGCTGCCGAGGTATGCGGCGCCCCCGCTGCCACCGACGAAGATGGCGAAACCGGCGAGGAGGAACGCCTTGGTCTTGGTTGTCATCGACGCTGTCACACCTATTGCTCCCCGTGGTCGGCACCCTGGTTCGCCGGAGACGCGGCGGCCACCCGTGTGCTCATGGGGTATCGGCGCCGCCGGACCTCCCGTTGAGTCGCTTTTTCGGTGACTCTCCGTCAGCCCCCGACCAGGTGGACGGGGTCGCCGACGACGTTGACCGACCACGTGGTGCGATCGGTCGGGGACGAGCCGACCGTATAGCGGACCTTCCACCACACCTTTCCGGCGTACACGGTCGCGTAGTTGGGCGGCAGCTTGATGTCGAGGGTCAACTTCCGGTCGTTGTACTTGGAGGTGCTCTGCAGCCCGCCGTACGGCTGCGGCCCTGTCCCGCTGACGCTCAGCGAGGTGACGTTGGCGCCGCTGCAGGCGCCGGCCGGCGGCGTCGGCGGGTTGCAGGGCGTGCTCCAGCTGAACGTCGCCGGGTTCCCGTTGGGGTCCAGGACCTCGATCTTCTGGGCCCCCTCCCCGGCGTCGAACAGGCTGACCTGCATGGTCTTGCCCGCGTTCAAGGGGTCCACCTGGGCCAGGTAGAAGCTGGCGGTGGAACCCGACGTCCCCCCGAGGTTGGCGAAGATGGACATGGCATCCACCCCGTGGACCTGCGGGCAGGTCGGTGAGTAGTTCAGGTCGAAGGCGACGGTGCTGCACGGCGCGAAGGTGGCGCCCGTGTAGGCGCGGAGCGCGAAGCCGTTGGAGGCCCGGCTCTCGCTCGCCTGGGCGTCGGTTTTGACCCGGAGGTAGTACGTCCCGGGCGCAGGGTTCGCCCAGCTGTACAGCGACGTCCAGCCGTTCTGGCGGGTCACGTCGTTGCTGGCGATGGTCGTCGTGGACAGCAGCGGGTTGTCACTCGTGTCGAGCGGCGTGTTGTCGGCGCCGTACACCTGGAAGACGGTCGTGACCGACTGGGCTTCCGTCGCCAGCGCCGAGTCGGAGGCCGAGCCGGACCCGTTGTAGCCTGCGTCGTACGCCTCCAGCTTGAGGGAGCTCTGGGCCTGGGGCAGCTCGATGGCGTAGAGGTACCCGGACGGGTCGTAGTCGGCGGTGGTGGCCGAGCCGTTGTTGCACTGGGCCGCCGATCCTGTCGACGTCGAGTAGGACTCGTAGCGCGCCAGCTTCAGGTCGCCGCTCTCGTGGCCTGCGCAGTAGCCGTTGACGGCGGCCCAGAAGTTCTCCCGGTTCGACCCGGTCAGCAGGTCGCCCGTGCCGAAGGTGTTCTTCGGGCTGCCCAGCGGCACCGGAAGGACGTACTCGGCCGTCGCCCGGCGGGTGAGGGATTCGCTGGGCCGGAACATCTGCGAGAAAGTCTGGGGCGCTCGGGCGTCGGTGATGGCAACGGTCAGGCGGCGTGAGTTGCCGGGGTCGGGGGAGACCGCCACCGTGATGGTGCCTCCGGAGACGAACCCGTTCCGTGCCGCCGCGTCCAGGGCGACCGACCGCGACGTGGTGAAGTCGGGCATCCAGACGACGCCGGCGAGAGCGGCGGCGTCCGCCCCTCGTTGGAGCTGGGCGCCCCTCGAGTACCACCCCCCGATGTCGACCACGAACGCCGCCGACAGCACCAGGACGGTCACCGACGCGGCCACGATGGCCACGAAGAAGCCGTCCTCCTCCCCCGACCGGTCGAGGACCCACCTCCGGGTGCCCCGGCCCGGCGTGGGGATCCCGGGCTTCACCGTGGCTCGAGCCGCATGACGGCCCGGTCGTCGATCGTCACCTGGGACCCGAAGAACCCGGTCTGGAGGGGATGGACGGCCCGTACCCACGCTCCCAGGTAGTCGGTGCCGAACGCCTGGGTCGTCTGGCGCGATGCCGGGCACCACGAGCCGTCGAGCGACCCTGCGCCACAACCGAACCAGGAGGCCGGTGCGCCGGCGGCGGAAGCGATCACCTTGAGCTGGGCGCCGGTGTAGACGTTGCAGCTGCCACTTACGCTCGTCGGCGGTGAGCCGCCACAGCCGGACGGCACCGAGCCGTCGGCGGTGGTCGACCGGTAGACCACGACCCATTGCACGTTGTCGAGCCCGACGTCGGTGATCGCCGATCCGAGCCCGAGGAGGAGGCTCTTGTCTGCGTCGCCGCTGTTGCCGGCGGCGCTGCCCACCCGCACCGCCGCCCGACCGGCGGTCTCGACCGTGAGCTGGTCCTGGCGCACCAGGCCGAACTCCACGATCCCGAAGGCCATGAGGGCGAGGAACGGGAGCACCAGGGCGAACTCGACGAGCACCGCCCCCTCCATGCCGACCCCGCGCCGGCAGCCGGGCCGCCTCATGTGAGTGTCCGGGGCTCGGCTCGGATGATGGTGTCCGACCGGAGGACCAGGTGGTCCCCGAATATCCCGGTCATGCCGGCATGGGTCGCCTCGACGTAGACGCCGATGTAGTCGGGCGGGCCGTTGACACCGCTCAGGGCCGTTCGCCGGGTCGTCGGGCACCAGGAGCCGTCGATCTTCACGGTCGGGCCGGGCGGCCCCACGCAGCCGAACTGGGTGGCATCGCGCTCGAGATCCGCTCCCACGTAGCGATTGCAGAGCGCGGCGATGCTGGCCGCCTTGCAGGCGGCAGGCACGCTGTCGGCCGCCCCGGTGGCCTTGTACACGACGATCGAGGTGATCTGGGAGTCGCCGATCATCCCCCGGCCCGCCCCGACCGACTGTAGGATCCGGTAGTCGGCGTCGACGTCGTTCCCTCGCCCCGAGGCGGCGCGGGCACCGACCAGGGCCATGTTGGCCACGCTCAGCCGTTCCGAGAAGGCGAAGCCACCTTCGATGGCACCGAGCAGCAACACGAGGAAGATCGGCGTCACCAGCGCCGCCTCCACGAGCACGGCGCCCCGCTGGTCACGGCGCCACCGGCGGCGTGCCGCCGGGAGGCGGTGGAGATCGCCGAGGGCGCGCCGACGCCTGCCAAGGGCCATCCCGGTCACATCGGCGCCCTCCCCCCCGACCTTGAGCAGTCGGCCGGACGGTGGCCCGGGCGCGAGTGGCCGGTGCACACCGCCCCCCGGCGCTCCGGCCTCAAGGCCCCGGGCAGCCGCGCCGATACCCCTCGGGTGATCCGTCGCGCCGGGGGGTGCTGAGATGCGTCGGCTGGCCCGGCCGCTGCTGTTCGCGGGCATCGCCGCCGCCGTGCTCGGCCTCGCCCAGGCCCACGCCCTGGCCCACGGCTACGGCCTGGTGGACTCCTCGCGCTTCGCCTGGACGCTGGCCTACGTGGCCCTCCTAGGCCTCTGCGCCTACGGTGCCGGGCTCCCGGAGCTGGCCGGTACCCGCCGGGCGGTCGTGGCCACCACCGTGGGGGCCACCGCGGCGGCGGCCTTCGGCGTGTCCGTCCTGCAGCTCCTGGGCGGCTCCGCCCTCCTGCCCCGGTTCGTGGTGTTCGCCTCGCCTGCCCTCGTCCTGCCCTGGTCGCTCCTCTGTGCCGCCCTCGCCCGCGACGGACGGGCCCACGACTCCCGGCGTGACCGCCTGGTCGTGGTCTCGGGGCTGGCGGCGGCCGCCGAGCTGGGCGACGACCTGGACGCCGAGCCCGAGCGCCCGGCGGTGGTGGCCGAAGTGCTCGACCCGGCGGTGGCCACCGCCCGGCGCCCGGGCTCCCGACCCCTGGTGGAGGCGGTGCGGGCCACCGGGGCGACGGCCGTGGTCCTCGATCGGGCCGCCCAGGCCGACGACTCCATCGTGGCCCAGGCCGCCGAGCTGCACGAGGCCGGCGTTCGGGTCCGCACCCTGTCGCTCTTCTACGAGCAGTGGCTGGGCAAGCTGCCGATGTCGGAGCTGGAGCGGGTCTCGCTCATGTTCGACATCGGCGAGCTGCACCGGTCCCGCTACGGGCGCATGAAGCGGGTGCTCGACGCCGTCTTCAGTCTGGCCGGCCTGGCCGTCCTGGCCCTGGTCACGCCGGCGGTCCTGGTCGGCAACCTGGTGGCCAACCGGGGGCCGCTCCTCTACCGCCAGCCGCGGGTCGGCAAGAACGGGCGGGTCTTCGAGATCCTCAAGTTCCGCACCATGCGCCCCGGGCCGCCGAGCACCGAGTGGACCTCCACCGCCGACCCCCGCATCACGCCCTTCGGCGCTTGGCTGCGCCGCACCCACCTGGACGAGCTGCCCCAGGTGCTGAACATCCTCGGCGGCCATTTGTCGGTAGTGGGGCCCCGGCCCGAGCAGCCGCAGTACGTGGAGACGCTGGAGGCCAAGCTGCCCTTCTACCGCCTGCGCCACCTGGTGCGCCCCGGCCTCACCGGCTGGGCCCAGGTGAAGTACCCCTACGGGGCCAGCGACGCCGACGCCCTGGAGAAGCTCCAGTACGAGTTCTACTACCTGCGCCACCAGGGCCTGGCCCTGGACCTCCGCATCATCGGCCGCACGTTGCGGTCCGTGCTCGCGAGGTCGGGACGATGAGCGCCCTCGTCGACGTGGTGGTGCTCACGTGGAACGACGGCGATCGCCTGGCGGTGGCCGTGGGCTCGGCCCTGGGCTCGGTGGGCGTCGACGTCAACGTGGTAGTCGTGGACAACGGCTCAGACCCGCCGGCCGTCGTCGCCGAGGACCCCCGGGTCCGCCTTCTGCGCAACGAGGCCAACCGGGGCGTGGCCGCCGGGCGCAACCAGGGGACGGCCGCCGGCCACGCCTCGTTCGTCGTCCTCCTCGACAGCGACGCCCGCCTGCACCCCGGAGGCCTGGCCGCCCTCTTGGAGCCGCTGACGGCCGACGACGGCATCGCCCTGGCAGTGCCCACGTTCAGCGGCCAGGCACCGGAGGCCAGCGCCGGGCGGGCGCCCACCGCCGCCCGGAAGGTCGCCCGGGGCCTCAACCTGTGCTCGGACTACGCCCCGGTGCCCCGGCGCCCCGGGGACCGGTGGTGGGACGTGGAGTTCGGCATCGGGGCGTGCCAGCTGTTCCGCCGGTCGGCCTGGGAGTCGGTGGGCGGGATCGACGAGGGCTATTTCTACGGACCGGAGGACGTCGACTTCTGCCTGCGGGTGTTGACCACCGGCCGCGTCGTGCAGGTGGCCGGGCAGGTCTGCGACCACCCCGCCCGCCGTCGGTTCCGCCGGGTACTGACCAGACGGGGCCTCGACCACGCGGGCGCCATCGCCCGCTACCTGTGGCGCACCCGGCGCCACGCCCGCATCCCCCGACCGGCGGCCTCGTGAGGAGTCCATGGACACCGTGACCGTCGCCCGCCGCCTCCGTACCCTCCGCCATCCCCGGCGGGCGGCGTCGGCGGTGCTCACCCGGGCCCAGGCCCAGCGGATCCTCGGGTTCGAGCCTCCTGAGTTCCGCCGCCTGGCTCGGGAGGTCCTGTACACCGGCCGTATCGATGGGTGGCGCTACCGCCAGGACCTGGCCCTGCTGTACCTGCTGGCCCGGGACGTACCCGGACCGGGCGTCACCGTCGAGGTCGGGTCCTTCAAGGGCCTGGCCACCGTCGCCCTGGCCACCGGCGTGCGCCACGGCGGGCACGAGCCGGTGCACACCGTCGACCCGCACACCGGTGACCGCCAGGACCTCGAAGCGCGGGGCCTGGAGGCGCTGCCGTCGGAGCAGGAGTTCCGCCGCAACATCCGGGAGGCGGGCGTCGACCACCTGGTGACGGGCTACACCATGACGTCGGACGAGCTGGCGGCCTGCTGGCCCGGCCACCCTGTCCGGGTCCTGTTCATCGACGGGTGGCACGGCTACGACGCGGTTGCGTCCGACATCCGCAACTGGGTGCCGTTGCTCACGGCAGACGGCGTGGTCGTGGTGGACGACTACCGCAACTACGACGAGGTCCGGGCCGCGGTCGACGACGCCGGGGACGTGCTTCCCCCGCACCGACGGCCGGCGGGACGCATGCGCCTCGCCCACCGGGCCCCGCTGCCGCCCCAGGTGGAGCGGTTCCTGCACATCCCCTGGGGCTGATCGTGGCGCGACGACGCTGGTTGGTGCGCCGGGTCGGCACCCTGGCCGGGGGCAGAGTGGCGGCCGCCGCCGTGTCCGCCGGCTGGCTGGTGGTGGCGGCCCGGCGGATGTCGCTCGACACTTACGGCGACCTCCTGCTCCTCCTCGGCCTGGGCCTGCTCCTGTACGTGGTCAACGACTTCGGGCTCCCGCTGGCCCTGACCGACGCCGTGGCCCGCGAGCCGGCGGTGGCCCGCACCGCGTTCCTGGCCGTGCTGGGCCGCCGGATGGTGCTGGGGGTGCTCTCTGCGGCGTTGGTGGTGGTGGCCTACCTGGCCGCCTCCGCACGTCCCGACCTGGTGGCGGCGGGGATCTTCTGCGTCTCCGTCGTGTCCACCGCCGTGTACTCCACCGCCGCCGCCGTCTTCCGCGGCTTCGGCCGGGTGCGAGTGGAGGCCGTCAACGAGATCGTCTCCCGGGTCTTCGTGATCGCCGCCGGGTCCGCGTGGCTGGCCTCCGGCGGCGGCCTGCGGGCCGCGGTGGGGGTGTACGCGGCCGCCGACGCCATGTCGGCCGCCGTCCTCACCGCCGTGGCCTGGCGGGCCACGAGGGGCGCCGTCGGCTCCGTCGACACCCGCCGCTTCGCCCTCGGGCGAATGGCCCCGGTGGCGGTGGCCACCGGCCTGGGTGTCCTGTACTACCGGGTGGACCTGTGGTTGCTGGCCCTGCTCCGGGGGCCGCACGACGTCGCCCTGTACGGCAGCGCCTACCGGGTCCTCGACGGGTTGCTACTCGCGGCGTCGGCGGTGGCCGCCCTGAGTATCCGCGCCGTGGCCCGAGCCGGGGCGGGCGAGCAGCGCCGGGTGGTCGGGCGCCTGGTCCGCCTCAGCCTGCTGGTGACGGTGCCCCTGGCGGCGGTGGGGCTGGTGGGCGCCCACCCCGTCATGAGGGTGCTCTTCGGCGCCCGGTACGGCCAGGCCGCCGGCCTGCTGCGGCTGCTGCTGGTGGCGGCGGTGCCGAGCGCGGTCGTGACCGTGGTGGCCCCCCTGGCCTTCCTCCGGGGCCGCACCGCCGCCGTCCGGGGGTTCACGGTGATGCTGGCGGCCGACGTGGGCCTCAACCTGGTCCTCATCCCGGCCATGGGCCCGGCCGGGGCCGCCCTGGCCACCCTGGGATGCCAGGTGGTGCTGGCCGGGTGGTTATGGCGCTCGGTCCTGCGCTGGCCGGCCGGGCCCGACGACCTGGAAGTGGGCGGCGTCGCCGGCCGCGTGCCCGTGCCCGTGGTCCCGGCCGCCGCCGGGTGACCCCCCGCCGCGCCCGCCGCCCGGATCAGGTGATGGCCAGCATGCGCTCGAGGGCCACACGGGCGCCGGCCGCCACCGCCGGGTCCACGGTGATGCGGTTGACGACGGTGCCCTCCACCAGGTTGTCGAGGACCCAGGCCAGGTGGGCGGCGTCGATGCGGAACATGGTCGAGCACGGGCACACGATCGGGTCGAGGGACACGATCGTGCGGTCGGGGTGCTCGGCGGCCAGGCGCCGGACGAGGTGGATCTCGGTGCCGATGCCCAGCACGGAGCCGGGGCGGGCGGCGGCCACCGCGCCGATGATGAAGTCGGTGGACCCCACCTGGTCGGCCTGCTCCACCACCTCGTGCGCGCACTCGGGGTGCACGATCACCGTCCCCTCCGGGTGGGCGGCCCGGAAGTCGTCCACCTGGCCCACCGTGAAGCGCTGGTGCACCGAGCAGTGGCCCTTCCACAGCAGGAAGGCGGCCTCCTTGACGTCCCGCTCCTCCAGCCCGCCCCGATCGTGCCTGGGGTCCCACACCCGCATGTCGGCGGCGCCCCAGCCGAGCTGGAAGGCGGTGTTGCGGCCCAGGTGCTGGTCGGGGAAGAACAACACCTTGTCGCCCCGGTGGAGGGCCCACCGGACCACGGCCCGGGCGTTGGACGAGGTGCACACCGCCCCCCCGCGGTCGCCCACGAACGCCTTCAGGGCGGCCGACGAGTTCATGTAGGTGATGGGCACGATGCGCTCGACCTCGGTCACCGCCGCCAGCTCCTCCCACGCCTCCTCCACGGAGTCGAGGTCGGCCATGTCGGCCATGGAGCAGCCGGCGTTGAGGTCGGGGAGGATCACCTGCTGGTCCTCGGCGGTCAGGATGTCGGCCGACTCGGCCATGAAATGGACGCCGCAGAACACCACGGAGCGGGCGGAGCTGGCGGCGGCCAGTTGGGACAGGCCGAACGAGTCGCCCCGGGCGTCGGCGAAGCGCATCACCTCGTCGCGCTGGTAGTGGTGGCCGAGGATGAGCAGGTCGTCGCCGAGGGTGGCCTTGGCGGCGGCGATGCGCCCGGCCACATCGGCGTCCGGGGCGGTGAGATAGCGCTCGGGGAGCGCCGGCTGGATTCGGAGCATGAGGCAGGGACCTCCGCGAAGGGTCCCGATGTACGGCCGGCGGGGACAGCTGGTCGCCCATCCGCGGGTGTGTCGGCCTCGGGGCCTGATATGTCGCCGGGATACCAGGCCGGCGTGGGGCGGAGCCTACGCGGCCGGACGGCCCTCTGCCTCGTCGGGGGGTCGGGACGAAGGAACGGGCCGGCTTCCACGCGGGCGATGGTCGGGCGTGCGGGCGCGCGATCCTGGTCACGATGCTCTCGCGACCGCCGGCCGGCACCATCCCCGACGCCCCCGGCTCCTACCAGTTCCGCGACGGCGAGGGCCGGGTCATCTACGTGGGCAAGGCCAAGTCGCTGCGTTCCCGACTCTCCAACTACTTCGCCAGCCCCGCCACCCTGGCGCCCCGGACCGCCCAGATGGTGGCCGCCGCCGAGTCGGTGGAGTGGATCCAGGTGCGCAACGACGTCGAGGCCCTCATGCTCGAGTACAGCCTCATCAAGCAGCACCGGCCCCGGTTCAACATCCGCCTCCGGGACGACAAGAGCTACCCGTTCCTGGCCGTCACCCTGAGCGACGAGTGGCCGCGGGCCATGGTCATGCGGGGCCGCAAGCGCAAGGGCACCCGGTACTTCGGCCCCTACGGCCACGCCTACGCCATCCGGGAGACGCTCGACCTGCTGCTGCGCACCTTCCCCATCCGCACGTGCTCGGACAACAAGCTGGAGCGCCACCACAAGCTCGGTCGCCCCTGCCTCCTGTTCCACATCGAGAAGTGCACGGGCCCCTGCGTGGGGGAGATCGACAAGGCCGAGTACGACCGCCTGGTCGGCGACCTGGTGGACTTCCTCGACGGCGACACCGGCCCGGTGGTCGGCCGCCTGGAGCGCCAGATGCAGGATGCCGCCGACGCCCTGGAGTTCGAGCGCGCCGCCCGCCTTCGGGACCGCCTCACCAGCGTCCGCAAGGCCATCGAGAAGCAGGCCATGGTCACCGACCGGCCCGAGGATCTGGACGTGATCGGCATCGCCGACGACGAGTTGGAGGCGTCGGTCCAGGTGTTCTACGTGCGGCGGGGCCGGATGGTGGGGCGCAAGGGGTTCGTGGTGGACAAGGTGGAGGACGTCACGCCCGGCCAGCTGGTCGGCCACGTGATCGAGGGCCTGTACGCCGAGGGCGGGGCGGAGGCCGTGCCCAGGGAGGTGCTGGTTCCCGGCGAACCCGACGACCCCGACCTCTACGCCCGGTGGCTGTCCGAGCTTCGGGGCTCCAAGGTGGTGGTCCGGGTGCCGCAGCGGGGCGACAGGCGGGCCCTGCAGGCCACCGTCACCTCCAACGCCAAGGAGGAGTTCGTCCGCCATCGCCTCAAGCGGGCGTCGGATCACAACGCCCGGGCCCGGGCCCTCAACGCCCTCCAGGAGGCGCTCGACCTCCCGCAGGCACCGCTACGCATCGAGTGCTACGACATGAGCCACATCCAGGGCAGCGACTATGTGGGCTCCATGGTGGTCATGGAGGACGCCCTGCCCAAGAAGAGCGACTACCGGCGCTTCCGCATCCGGGAGGTGCCCGGCAACGACGACTTCGGGGCCATGCGGGAGGTCCTCACCCGCCGCCTCAAGGCGCTCCTGGCCGAGCGGGGGCGGCCGGTGGACGAGCGACGTCGCCGTTTCGCCTACCAACCCAACCTCCTGCTGGTGGACGGGGGCAAGGGCCAGCTGAGCGTCGCCCTGGAGGTCCTCGAGGAGCTGGGCCTCCGCGACGAGATCGCGGTCGCCGCCCTGGCCAAGCGGTTCGAGGAGGTGTTCGTCCCCGGCCAGGCCGATCC
>JBHELO010000049.1:0-3087 GCA_046263055.1 Acidimicrobiales bacterium
AGCGTGTACTCGGGCATGGGCCCCTGGCCCCGCGGCCCTACCTGCGCCGCAGGATGCGGCCCACGGCGCCGTAGGTGAGCAGCCCGCAGATGGGGATGACGACGAAGAAGACCAGCTCCTCGAGCGGCAGCCGCACGGGCAGCTTCACGCCCGTGATGTAGGCGGGGTTGTAGGTCCAGTGGTGGCGGGCGATGGCCACCTCGTCCCACACCGTGAACAGGACCACCGGCGGCACCAGGGCGACGACCAGGCGCCGGGGCTGGCGCCAGACCCGGGCGCCGAGGACCAGTTCCAGGGGGAGGGTCGCCACCAGGCAGGCGGCCATGAGGGCCAGGTACTGGAACCGGTCGGCGTCCATCCGGCGTCACCGTAGCGGGGGCCCGGGGCGACGGTGCCGGCACCGGCCCTGACTGTGTACAGCCCTGGGGGCAGGGGTAGCGTGCCGAGGCAGGGGCCGGTCGGGTGTGCCCCCTGACGCACGACCAGAGGAGAGCCCCGAGCCCATGCTGTTGGACACCATCCACGAGCCCGCCGACCTCCGACCGCTGAGCGAGGAGGAGCTCACCGTCCTCGCCGCCGAGATCCGTGAGTTCATCGTGCGGTCGGTGTCGGTGACGGGCGGCCACCTGGGGTCCAACCTGGGCGTGGTGGAGCTGACCCTGGCCCTGCACCGCGTGTTCGACTCCCCCCGCGACGTGGTGCTCTGGGACACCGGCCACCAGGCCTACGCCCACAAGATCGTCACCGGGCGACGGGACCGCTTCACGTCCCTGCGCCAGCCCGGCGGGCTGTCGGGCTACCCGGCCCGGCGGGAGTCGCCCCACGACTGGGTGGAGAACAGCCACGCCTCCACCATCCTCTCGTACGCCCATGGCCTGGCCACCGCAATCAAGCTGCGCCACGAGGACCACCGCCGGGTCGTGGCCGTCATCGGCGACGGCTCCATGACCGGCGGCATGGCGTTCGAGGCGCTCAACAACCTGGGCCACAGCCAGGCCCGGGTGCTCGTCGTCCTCAACGACAACGGCCGGTCGTACGCGCCCACCGTCTCCCGCCTGGCCAACGGCCTCACCCGCCTGCGCCTGAGCCCGGCCTATGTCAAGAACCGCGACCGCCTCCAGCGCATGCTGCGCGGCGTCCCCCGCATCGGTGAGCACCTCGAGCTGGGTGTGGAGGGTGTGCGGGCCGCGTTCCGCGAGGTGCTCGAGCCCGACGGGTTCTTCGAGGCCCTAGGCGTGCGCTACATCGGTCCGATCGACGGCCACGACGTCGCCGGCATGGAGCGGGTGCTCCACCAGGCGGCCGAGCACGACGGCCCCATCATCGTCCACGTGCTCACCCAAAAGGGCCGGGGGTACGGGCCGGCCGAGGACGACGACGAGAAGTGCCTGCACGACGCTCCCGTGTTCGACCCCGTCACCGGCCCGCCGCCGTGGGCGCCGGCCGGCTACACCCAGGCCTTCGCCGAGGCCATCGTGGCCGCCGCCGAGCACGACGACCGGGTGGTGGCCATCACCGCCGCCATGCCCGGGCCCACGGGCCTGCTCCCGTTCCAAGCCCGCTACTCCGAGCGCTTCATGGACGTCGGCATCGCCGAGCAGCACGCCGTGACCGCCGCCGCCGGAATGGCCATGGGGGGCCTGCGCCCGGTGGTGGCCGTCTACTCCACGTTCCTCACCCGGGCCTTCGACCAGGTCAACCTGGACGTCGGCCTCCACCGCCTCCCGGTCGTCTTCGCCATCGACCGGGCCGGCATCACCGGCGACGACGGGCCATCCCACCATGGCGTGCTCGACCTCGCCCTGCTCACCAAGGTCCCGGGCATGACGGTGTTCGCCCCCTCCTCGGCCCAGGAGGTGGAGGTCATGCTGGGGGCGGCATTGGGGAGGTCCGACGGGCCCGCCGCCATCCGCTGGTCCAAGGGCACCGCCCGCCAGGTGCCGCCCGACCAGGTGGGCTCCGGGCTGCAGGCCCGCCTGGTCCAGGAGGGCGACGACGTCTGCATCCTGGCCGTCGGGAAGTTGGTGGAGGCGGCCGAGGAGGCGGCGACCATCCTCGCCGAAGACGGGGTGCGGGCAACCGTCTGGGACGTGAGGGTCGTGAAGCCCCTCGACGACGCCATGCTCGCCGACGCCGCCGCCCATCCCCTGGTCGTCACCGCCGAGGACGGGATCCGTGAGGGCGGGGCGGGGGCGGCAATCGTGTTCGCGCTGGAGGCGATGGCGCCGGGTCGGCCCACGCCGCCCACCGTCGTCCTCGGCGTGCCCGACCGCTACATCCCCCAGGGCAAGGCGGCGGCCATCTTGGCCGACCTCGGGCTCGACGCCGCGGGCATCGCCGGCACGGTCAGGGCCGCCCTGCACGCCAAGGGACCGGCCCGCACGTGACCCGCCCGGCGGCGGGCCGTCCCCGGCGGGGGGCGGCGTGGCGGGGCGCGTCAGTCGTCGTGAGGGCCATGGCCACGGCGGCCCTGCTGGCGGCGTGCGGAGGCGGCTCGACGCCCACCCGGGCGTCGTCGACGGCCACCACCGCCACCACCTCGGCCACCCTGCCCACCACCGTGGCCCCTGCGTCGCCCACCACCACGTCGCCCGCAGGGAAGCCGGGGGCGACCACCTCCACCACCCGTCGCCCGTCGGCCTCGGGCCCACCGTCGGTTGGGGCCACCGGTGCTCCGGCATCGCCCTGGGCTCCGGCTGCACCGGGCACGTTCCGGTACACGACGTCAGGCGCCACCACCTCGGGGTTGACCAACCTGGCCTACCCGGCGGTGACCACCCTGACCGTGGACCGGGCGTCGGGGACGACCCAGCACTGGGTCCGCAACCTGCGCGACCCGTCGGGCAACGGTCCCCAGTTCGACCTGTTCCTGGACTTCCGCCCCTCCGGCATCTACCTCTCGGACCTGCGGCTGACGGCCGGGTTCTCGGGGGTCACCACCACCGAGGACCTCCGGCCGGCGTCCCCGGAGCCGTTGGTGGCGGCCGGCGCCGGGCCCGGCACCCACCTTGCCTACGACCTGGCGGGCGGGTCGGGTGCCGCCCACCTGGTGATCGACGTCCTGCGCACCGAGCGGGTGACGGTGGG
>JBHELO010000050.1:0-29375 GCA_046263055.1 Acidimicrobiales bacterium
TCAGCACGCCGACCCGCAGCCCGAGGACGGACGCCGCCTCGATGGCGGCCGACAGCCCGGCCACGCCACTGCCCACGACCAGGAGGTCGAGGCCGTCGGCTCCCGGCATCACGACGGCCGGGCCGCCGACTGGCCGGAGCGGGGGCGGTTGCCCTCGTCCACCTGCACCACGGTGGGCGCGAACCCGCCGAGCTCGGCCTCGTCGAAGTCGGCGTAGGTAACCAGGATCACCAGGTGCCCGGGCTCGGTCAGGCGGGCGGCCGCCCCGTTTACCTGTACCTGCCCGGGCCCTCCGGCGATGGCGTAGGTCTCGAAGCGGGCCCCGTTGTCGACGTCCAGCACGGCCACCTGCTCCCACTCCCGGATGTCGGCCGCCGCCAGGAGGTGGCGGTCGACGGTGATGGAGCCTTGGTAGTGGACGTCGGCGGCGGTGACCATGGCCCGGTGGATCTTGCTCTTCAGCATGCGGCGGCGCACGTTCAGCGGCTCCTCTCGGTGAGGGCAGGTGCCGGGGCGGTGGCCGCCACGGCCACGGCCCGGTTGTCGATCAGGCGGGTGGCCCCCACCCGGGCGGCCACCAGCAGGCGGACGTCGCCTTGGAGGCGGGCGAGGGGGGCAAGGTCGGCGCCGGACACGACGGCGGCGTAGTCGACGGACACGAGCGGCTCGGCATCCATCCCGGCGGTCAGGTGGCGGCGGACGACGTCGGGGTCGCGCTCGCCGGCGTCGACGAGGGCGGCGGCGTCGGTGAGGGCCCGGTGCAGGGCGACGGCGGCGTGGCGCTCGGCGGGCGTCAGGCGGGCGTTGCGGCTCGAGCAGGCCAGGCCGCCGGCGTCTCGCACGGTCGGGCAGCCCACGACCTCCACCGGGAACGACAGGTCGGCGGCCACCCGGCGCACGACGAGCACCTGTTGCCAGTCCTTCTCCCCGAAGTAGGCCCGGCACGGGCCGGCGGCCGAGAACAGCTTGGCCACCACCAGGGCCACGCCCGAGAGGTGCCCGGGCCGGCTCGCCCCCTCCAACACGTCGTCGAGGCCAGGCATGGCGACGGTCGTGGCCACCGGCCCGGGGTACATCTCGGCGACCGCGGGGGCGAACACCAGGGTGGCGCCGGCGGCGGTGGCGGCGGCCACGTCGGCGGCGAGCGTGCGGGGATAGGTGGCGAGGTCCTCGCCCGGACCGAACTGGAGGGGGTTGACGAACACGGACACCGCCACCACGTCACACTCGGCCGCCGCCCGCCGCACCAGCGAGAGGTGGCCCTCGTGGAGGGCGCCCATGGTGGGCACCAGGCCCACCGTCAGCCCCGCCGCCCGCGCCCCGTCCAGCAGCGCCCGGAGGTGACCGACCTCTCGGACGATCTGGTCGGGCTGCCTGGCCGCCGGGCCACCCGTCCCTCGACGAGGACCGCGAGGGGTGGCCGCCAGGCGGGCGGCGAGGCCGGCCACCGCCAGGTAGGACGGCCGTTCGGCGGGGTCCAGGGTGGCCAGGTGGTGGGCCACTGTGGCGGCGTCGCCCCGGGCCACCGGGCCGGTGAGGGCGGCCGCCGGGCCGGTCCGGGCCACGTCGTCCACCGCCGCCCGGGCCAGGCCGAGGTAGGCCTCGAGGGGCAGGCCGGCGGCCCCGGCCACCCGCTCGACCTGGCCGAGGAGCGCCACCACGTGGTTGGCGGCGATGGCGGCGGCCGCGTGGTGCCTGGCGCGGTGCTCGTCGGCCACGGTCACCGACCGGCCGCCGAGGGCGGCCACCACCCCGTCGGCCAGGGGGTCGCCGGCCACCGCGAACCACACGCCCGACGCCAGGCGGGCGGCGCCCGTCTCGGGGTCGGGCAAGGGAACCAACGGGTGGATCGTCGCCCGCCGTCGGTGGGAGGCCAGGACGTCCAGGCCCAGCGCCCCCGACAGGTGGGCGACCACCGTGGGACTCACCGGCGTGATGGCGGCCGCCACCTCGGCCACCACCCGGTCAGGGGTGGCGATGACCACGAGGTCCACGCCCTCCGCCGCTCCCCGGAGGTCCTCACCCCGGCCCGCGGGCGGCTCCACCTGCCACCCGGCGCCGGCCAGGGCTCCGGCCATGGACAGTCCGGCCCGGCCGGGGCCGACGACGCGCACAGTGGGCAAGCGGATTCCTCCTGCGTTCCGGCCCCGTCGGTCGGGTGCCGTTCGCGGACTACAGGCTACCGACGTTGCGGACCGCGCCCGCCGCCCGCTCCTGGGCGCCTTCGGGCACCAGTTCGGGGGCCAGGTCGGCAAGGGGGGCCAGGACGAAGCGGCGCTCGCCCATCCGAGGGTGGGGCACCACCAGGTCGGGGTCGTCGACCACCAGGTCGCCGACCAGCAGCACGTCCACGTCGAGGGTCCGTGGGCCGTCCTTGATCGTCCGCACCCGTCCCGCCGCCGCCTCCAGCCGTCCCGCCACCGCCAGCAGCTCCCGGGGCGACAGGTCGGTGGCCAGCTCCACGACCAAGTTGAGATAGGGCGATTGGCCGGAGGGGCCGCCCACCGGCTCGGTCTCGTAGACCGGCGACACGGCGACCACGTCGGGCAGGGCCGCCACCGCCTGGCGCAGGGTGGCGCCCCTGTCGCCGAGGTTAGAGCCGATCCCCATGAACGCCCGCCGCCGGCTCACGGCCGGCGCCGCCCGGGCAACGGCCCCCTCCATGGGGTACGGGCGCGAGCTCGGGTGGGCCACGGTGGTCACCCGCCGGGGAGTCGGCGGACGGGCACGGGCCGGCGGGTGATGCGCACGCCCGCGCTGGCCAGGTCGAGGGCCACCGGGGGGCGCACCTTGCGCAGGGCCACCGTCACCGACGTGATCCGGGCGTCCGCCGCCACCACGTCCACGATGCGCTGGGCGAACCGCTCCAGCAGCGTGAACCGCTCCTCAGCCGCCACCCCGGCCACCGCCCGGGCCACCGCCCCGTAGTCCACGGTGTCGGCCAGCGAGTCCGTGCGCCCCGCCTCGGCCAGGTCGGCCTCGAGGTCGAGGTCCACGTCGAAGGGCTGGGCCCGCTGCTGCTCCTCGGGAAGGGCGCCGCACACCGCCAGCACCCGCAGGCCCCGGAGCTCGATGCGGTCCGTCAGGTCCTCCCCCGTCCGGGGGGACCGCCGCCCGGCCCGCCGCCGATCCCTTCCCCGGTGGCCATCTCGGCGGCGATGGCCACCAGCTCACGGCCGATGGGCCCCATCTGGCGGGAGTTGATCTGCTCCACGATGGCGATGGCCTGGGCCGGGTTGGTGAGGAGGCCGGCGTACACCAGGTAGCCGGCGGCCACGCCCAGCAGCCGGTCTCCCAGCTCCTCCTGGTGGAGCAGCACCTTCTGGCCCTCGGCCAGCCATGATCGGATCCTGGGCAGCAGGTCGGCCAGCACCTCCCGTGCGCCGTCGTGGGGGCCGAAGGGGAGGTGCTCCCAGGCCACGCCCAGCTCGTCGTAGGCGTGGAGGTTGTGGGGCGACGGCAGCAGCGACACCACCAGCGTGAACCCCTGCTCACGGATCCAGATGATCTCCTCCTGGCGGCGGACAGGGCGGTGGGAGCGGGCGTAGCCACCGGGGCGCTCCGACACGGCCAGCTTGTCCTTGATGATCCAGGCGAAGTTGCGGGGGACGATGCCCGCCGCCCACTTGCCCTTCACGTGACGAGGCGGGCGAGCTGGACGGTGGCCGCCACGTCGTGGGCACGGACCATGCCGGTGCCCGCCACCATCGCCCAGGCGGCGGTGGCCAGCGACCCCTCGAGGCGGTCGTCCACGGGCGCCGGCGCGGCGGCCGACCCCAGGAGCCGCCCGAGGAACGCCTTGCGGCTGGTGCCGACCAGCACCGGGAACCCGGTGGCCACCAGCGTGCGCAGGTGGCGCAGGAGGGCCAGGTTGTGGGTGCCGGTCTTCCCGAAGCCGATGCCGGGGTCCACCCAGACCTCGGCCACGCCCGCCGCTCGGGCCGTCGTGGCCCGCTCCATCAGGTAATCCCGTACCTCGCCCACCACGTCGTCGTACCGGGGGTCGGCCTGCATGGTGGCGGGCTCGCCCTTCATGTGCATCGCCACCCAGCCCACGCCGGCCGCCGCCGCCACCTCCCACAGCGACGCCGACACGTCGTTCACCAGCGTGGCCCCGGCTCCCACCGCCGCTTCCGCCACCTCCGCCTTGCGGGTGTCCACCGAGACCCGGACGTGGGGGGCCAACGCCTCCACCACCGGCACCACCCGGCGGCGCTCCTCGTCGGCGGCCACCGGCTCGGCGCCCGGCCGGGTGCTCTCACCGCCCACGTCCACCACGTCCGCACCCTCCGCCACCAGTTCGAAGCCCCGGGCGACGGCGGCATCGGTGGAGAACCATCGCCCGCCGTCGGAGAAGGAGTCCGGGGTGACGTTCAGGACACCCATGACCAGCGGCGGCACGGCGGTGATCGTAGTGGCCTTCCGGCCCTGACCGTTCTGGCGGTAGCCGCCGCCCCGGGCAACGTCGGGCCCCACGTCGGGACGCCTCAGTGGGCGCCTCCGGCGAGGGCGCGGTCGCCCTCGAAGGCGGCCCACATGGCGGCGTACCGGCCGCCTCGCGCCACCAGGTCGGCGTGGGGGCCTTCTTCCACCACCTGCCCGCCGTCCACCACCACCACCCGGTCGGCGGTGCGGGCGGTGGACAGGCGGTGGGCGATGACGACGGTCGTGCGCCCCTCGGCCACCAGGCGCATGGCGGCCAGGACCCGGGCTTCGCTGGCCAGGTCCAGGGTTGACGTGGCCTCGTCGAGCAGCAGCACCGCGGGGTCGACCAAGCGGGCCCGGGCCAGGGCCAGGAGCTGGCGCTGGCCCGACGACAGGGACCGCCCCCGCTCGGTGACCGGATGGTCGTAGCCCCCGGCCAGCCCGGCCACGAAGTCGTGGGCCCCCACCGCTCGGGCGGCAGCCTCCACCTCGGCGTCGGTGGCTTCGGGGCGGCCGTAGGCGATGTTGTCCCGCACCGTGCCCGAGAACAGGAACGGTTCCTGGGGCACAAAGCCCAGTTGGCGGCGGAAGGCGCCCAGGTCGAGGTCGGGGAGCGGATGGCCGTCCACCACCACCCGGCCGCCGGTGGGGTCGTAGAACCGGGCCACCAGCTTGAGCACGGTGGACTTCCCGGCTCCCGTCTCACCCACCAGGGCCACCGTCTCGCCCGGGGAGATCTCCAGGTCGACGCCGGCCAGGGCCTCCTCGGTGGCCGTCGGGTACCGGAACCGCACGTCCTCGAAGCGGATGGCGCCTCGCAGCCGGCCCGGGTCCACGGGGTGGGCGGCGGCCGCCACCGTCGGTTCCAGGGCCAGCAGCTTCCCGATCTGGGCCAGCGAGGCGCGAGCCTGCTGGTAGGTGTCGAACACCTGGGACAGCTGCTGGATGGGTGAGAAGAGTTGGTCCAGGTAGAGCAGGAAGGCGATGAGCTCACCGGCCGTCAGCCCGCCCCCACCGACCAGGGCGGCCCCCACACCCAAGACGACGGCGGCCCCCACCTCGGAGAGGAGCTCGACGAACGGGAAGTAGGTAGCCACCAGCCGCTGGGCCCTCATGCGGGCGTCCAGGTGGCCTTGGGCCACCTGGCGGAAGGCCTCGATGCTGTCCTCCTGGCGGGCGTAGGCCTGGACGACCCGCACGCCGGTCACGCTCTCCTGGAGGTTGGCGTTGACGGTGGCGATGCGCTCCCGGGCCACGTCGTAGGCCCGGGCCGAGGCCCGCCGGAACCACACGGTGGACGCCACCAGGGGCACGAACACGGTGGCCGTGGCCAGCGACAGCCTGACGTTCATGGCCACCAGCACCACCGCCACCCCCAACAGGGTGAGGACGTTGACCACCGCCCCGATGACCCCGCTCTGCAGCAGGGTGGAGAGGGCCTCCACGTCGGTGGTCATGCGGGTCATGATCGAGCCCGCCATCTCCCGCTCGTAGAAGTCGATCCCCAGGCGCTGCAGGTGGGCGAAGATGCGCACCCGCAGGGCGAACAGCAGCCGTTCGGCGGTGCGCCCGGTCTGGCGTTGCTGGGCCCAGACCACCACCCAGTCGACGAGCACCACCGCCAGGAACGCGGCCGCCGCGCCGAACAGGGCTCGGGACGAGACGGCCACCACCCCCCGGTCGATGCCGGTGCGCACGAGGACCGGTCCCGCCAGGGTCAGCAGGGCGTCGACGACCACCAGGGCCAGGCCGAGGGCCAGCGGACGGCGGTGGGGGCGGAGGAAGGCGCCCAGCGTGAACGCCTCCTCGGGCTCGGCCGCCCGGCCCACGTCCACCTCGGGGCGGTCGGTGGCCGGGGGGAGAGTGTCGAGGGCGGCCAGCAGCTCGGGGGTGGCGGCCGTGCCCATCCAGTCGGCCCCGCGGCCCATCCCGCCCCCGCCACCGGTGCCTGCCGTCCGGCCGCCGGCCGCCACCGTGACCCGGGGTCGGACCCGGGGCGGGAGGGGCGGCTTCGACGGTGCCCCGTCGCCGTCACCGCTCCGGGCGGGAGCGACGCCGGTCGTACCGTCGACGGCCGGGCCACGCCCGGCCGCGCCGTTGCCGTGGCCGTGGCCGTCGGCGGCGCCACGCCCGTCGCCGTCGCCCGCACCGGGGACGGGGGGGTCGGCGGGTGCCTCCTCGTCGATGGCGGGGCCGGCGTGAGCCAGGAGGCGCCGGTAAAGCGGGCAGCGGGCCACCAGCTCCTCCGAGGTGCCGGTGTCGACCACCCGGCCCTTGTCCAGCACGGCGATGCGGTCGGCCAGGCGGAGGGTGGAGCGCCGGTGGGCCACGAGGAGCGTCGTGCGGCCGGCCAGGACCCGCCGGAGGGTGGCGTGGATCTCCTCCTCCACCCGGGCGTCCACCGCCGAGGTGGCGTCGTCCAGCACGAGCACCCGGGGGTCGGTCAGGAGGGCCCGGGCCAGGGCCAGGCGCTGGCGTTGGCCGCCGGACAGGGTGAGGCCCCCCTCGCCCAGTCGGGTGTCGTAGCCCTCGGGCAGGGCGGAGATGAACTCGTGGGCCTCGGCGGCCCGGGCGGCGGCCACCACGTCGTCGTCCGAGGCGCCCGGACGACCGAAGGCGACGTTGGCCCGGGCGGTGTCGGCGAACAGGAAGGTGTCCTCGAACACCACGCCGATCTGGCCGCGGAGGGAGCCCAGGGTGACGTCGCGCACGTCCACCCCGTCGATCCGCACGCTTCCCGACTGGACTTCGTAGAACCGGGGGAGCAGCAGGGCGACGGTGGACTTGCCAGATCCGGCGGCGCCCACCAGGGCCACCGTCTCGCCCGCCGCCACGGTGAGGGTGAGGCCGTCGAGCACGGGCTCGGAGCGCAGGTAGCCGAAGCGAACCTCGTCGAAGGCGATCTCGCCGGTCACCGGCGGCAGCGGTGTGGCGCCGTCCCTCTCCACCACCACCGGGGTGGAGTCCAAGAGCTCGAACACCCGCTCGGCCCCGGCCCGGGCGCCCTGGGCCACCACGGTGAGGGCGGAGACCATGCGGACCGGCGCCACCAGCTGGAGCAGGTACGACGAGAACGCCAGGAAGGTGCCCAGGCTGAGGCGGTGGTGGAGGGCGAGCCACCCGCCCAGGGCGAGCACGGCCACCTGCCCGAGGGATGGCAGGGCCTGGAGGGCGGCGCCGTAGCGGGCCTGGATGCGAACGGCCCGCATCCGTGAGGCGAACAGGTCCTCGGCCGTCGCCGCCAGGTTGGCCAGCTCCCGCTGCTCCTGCCCGAACCCCTTGACCACCCGCACGCCGGAGACCGCCTCCTCCACGACGCCGGCCACCTCGGCGGCCCGCTGCTGGGCGTCCCAGCTGGCCGGGAACACGGTGGTGCGGAGGCGGAGGGTGACGGCCAGGATCAGGGGCACCACGACCAGCGTCACCAGGGTGAGCAGGGGCGACAGGACGGCCATGATCACGAGGGAGACGACGAGCATGACGACGTTGCCGGTGGCCAGGGGCAGGAAGGCGAGCAGGCCCTGGACGAGGGCGACGTCGGAGCCGGCCCGCGACACCAGCTGGCCGGTCTGGAACTCGTCGTGGCGGGCGAAGTCCAGGCGCTGGAGGCGCTCGTAGACGTCGTTGCGAAGGTCGAACTGCACGGCCAGGGCCACCCGCCCGCCCACGTAGCGGCGGACGTGAGCCACCCCGAAGCGCAGGAGGCCGGCCGCCACCAGCACGGTGAGCCACGGGGCCAGCGGGCGGCGGTGGCCGAGGATCACGTCGTCCACGATCACCTTCTCCACCACCGGCGTGAAGGCGGCCACCGTCAGCCCGGCGACGGCGGCCCCGAACGCCATCGCCACGTCGCGCCGTCGGGCGGCCAGGTACGGCCACAGCCGCCGCAACCACCCCGAGGACGCCATGGCTTGAGGGTAGGGGCCTGTGTCTCGGCCGGGCGGGAACGCCTAGGACGCTCGGTGCTGGATGAAGTTCATGGCCTCGGCCCGGGTGGCGGGGTCGAGGAACTGGCCGCGGACGGCGGACGTCACGGCCACGGTGCCGGGCGTGCGCACGCCCCGCATGGTCATGCACAGATGCTCGGCCTCCACCACCACCAGCACGCCCCTGGGGCCCAGGCTGCGCACCATCTCGTCGGCCACCTGGGTGGTCAGCCGCTCCTGCACCTGGAGGCGGTGGGCGTAGCTCGTCACCAGCCGCACGAGCTTGGACAACCCGGTGATGCGGCCGTCCTCGGCGGGGATGTAGGCGATGTGGGCCCGTCCGACGAACGGGATCATGTGGTGCTCGCACATCGACGCCACCGGGATGTCCTTCACCATGACCATCTCGTCGTGGTCGGCGGCGAAGGTCACCGACAGGTGGGGCTCGGCCGGATCGTCCAGCCCCGAGAACAGCTCCTCGTACATGTCGGCCACCCGTTCGGGGGTGGCCCGCAGGCCTTCGCGGTCGGGATCCTCGCCGATGGCCGCCAGCAGCTCCCGCACGGCGCGTGAGACCCGGAGCTTGTCGACGGCCACGAAGTGGAACGTACTCAGCTGGTGGGCAGCGGGCGTACCCGGCTGGCCGCCGCCGTGCCGCCACTGGCCGGGCGACGGCCGATGCCCCGAGGCACGTCGGTGAAGATCTCCATGACCTCGGGCGTGTCCAGCGTCTCCTTCTCGATGAGGGAGTCGGCCAGGCGGTCCAAGGTGTCGCGGTGGGCGATCAGGATCTCGCGGGCCTGGTCATGGGCGTCCTCGATGAGGCGGCGGACCTCGGCGTCGATGTGGGCCGCGACCTGGTCCGAGTAGTTGCGCTGGTGGCCGAAGTCCCGGCCCAGGAACACCTCGCCGTCCTTCTGGCCCAGCTGCTGGGGCCCGATCTCGTCGCTCATGCCGTACTCGGTGACCATGGCCCGGGCGATCTGGGTGGCCTTCTCGATGTCGTTCTGGGCGCCGGTGGTCGGGTCCGAGAAGATCAG
Source organism: Acidimicrobiales bacterium (assembly GCA_046263055.1). Lineage (GTDB taxonomy): Bacteria > Actinomycetota > Acidimicrobiia > Acidimicrobiales > AC-14 > DATAQC01. Next base: position 9,392 of record JBHELO010000050.1, read on the forward strand.
CTCCTCGGCCGTGCGCCCGCCCAGGAGCATGGCCAGCTGGTCGCGCAGCTGGGACCGGCTCACCAGGTACTTGTCCTCGGTGGGCAGAGCCAGGGTCCAGCCCAGGGCCCGGCCTCGGGCGATGATCGAGATCTTGTGGATGGGGTCGGCGTGGGGCAGGGCGTGGCCCACCAGGGCGTGGCCGCCCTCGTGGTAGGCGATCACCCGCTTCTCGTCCTCGGAGATCAGGCGGGACTTGCGCTCCGGACCGGCGATGACCCGATCTATGGCCTCCTCGAGCTGGGGCATGCCGATCTCGGAGAACCCTCGGCGGGCGGCCAGCAACGCCGACTCGTTCATCAGGTTGGCCAGGTCGGCCCCCGTGAAGCCGGGCGTGCGCCGGGCCAGCACGTCAACGTCGACGCCCTTGGCCAGGGGCTTGCCCTTGGCATGGACGTTGAGGATGGCCCGCCGGCCCTCCAGGTCGGGGCGGTCCACCACGATCTGGCGGTCGAACCGGCCCGGCCGGAGCAGGGCGGGGTCGAGGATGTCGGGGCGGTTGGTGGCGGCGACGAGGATGACGCCGGCCGTGGTGTCGAAGCCGTCCATCTCGACGAGGAGCTGGTTGAGGGTCTGCTCCCGCTCGTCGTGGCCGCCGCCCAGGCCCGCCCCCCGGTGGCGCCCCACGGCATCGATCTCGTCCACGAACACGATGGCGGGCGCCGACGCCTTGGCCTGCACGAACAGGTCGCGCACCCGGCTGGCGCCCACGCCCACGAACATCTCCACGAAGTCGGAGCCGGAGATGGAGAAGAAGGGCACCCCCGCCTCCCCGGCCACCGCCCGGGCCAGCAGGGTCTTGCCCGTTCCCGGCGGGCCGAACAGCAGCACGCCCTTGGGGATCTTGGCCCCCATGGACTGGAACTTGGCCGGCGCCTCCAGGAACTCCTTGATCTCCTGGAGCTCCTCCACCGCCTCGTCGGCACCGGCCACGTCGGCGAACGTCACCTTGGGCTGGTCCTTGTTGAGGGTCTTGGGCTTGGCCTTGCCGAACTGCATGACCCGGCTGCCGCCGCCCTGCATGGTGTTCATGACGAACAGGAAGGCGCCGACCAGCAGCACGAAGGGGAGCAGGGTCTGGACGAGCGTCCACCAGAGGGGGTCGTTCTGGTGGTCCACCTTGCGCTCGACGCCCGCCGCCCGCAGCTCGTCCACGATCTTGGGAGCGTCGGCCTTGACGTAGTTGACCGTGTACTTCTCCCCGCCGGCCAGGGTGCCCTTGATGCTGGCGGAGCGGTCGTCGACGGTGGCGGAGCGGACCTGGCCGGCCGCCACCTTGGCCTCGAACTGGTCCAGGCGGAGCTTGGTGGCGTCGGCCCCGCGGCGGAAGAAGCCCCCTATGACCAGGATGGCGACGAGCGCCACCGCGATGTACACGGCCGGCCGGCGGAGGAACTTCGTCACGGTGCCTCAGGGTACCGGCCCCCGGGCGGCTGACGGCCCCGGACGCGGTACGCCCCAGCCGCCCGCCGCCGTTTGCCAAGCTGCGGGGGTGACGGTGACAGCGGGGCCCGCGGCCCGCCAGGCGTTGGCGGGCATCGTCGAGCGCCTTCCCGGCGGCGAGCGGCGCGACGCCCAACTGGACATGTGCCAGGCGGTGGCCGAGGCTCTGGCCGGCGGCGTCCACCTGGTGGTGGAGGCGGGGACCGGTGTGGGCAAGTCCCTCGCCTACCTGGTGGCGGCCGTCCTGTCCGGACAGCGGGTTGTGGTGGCCACCGCCCGCAAGCCGCTGCAGGACCAGCTCATCGCCAAGGACATCCCGTTCGTGGCCGCCGCCCTGCCCGCCACGGTGGACGCCGCGGTCGTGAAGGGTCGCTCCAACTACCTGTGCCTGGCCAGGCTGGCCGAGGCCACCGGCGACGGCCAGGGCGCCCTCCTGGCCGACCGGCAGCTCCCGGCGGTGCGCGCCCTGGCCGAGTGGGCGGAGACGGGCCCGAGCGGTGACCTGGCCGACGCGCCGGTCCCCGTCGACGCCGGCCTGCGGGCCATGGTCACGGTGGGGCCCCGGGAGTGCCCGGGGGCGGCCGCCTGTGAGCACGGCGAGGAGTGCCTGGCCGAGGCCGCATTCACCCGGGGCCGCCAGGCGCAGCTGGTCGTCACCAACCAGGACCTGTACTGCCTGGACGCGTCCATCGGTGGTGGCATCCTCGGCGACCACGACGCGGTGGTCTTCGACGAGGCCCACGAGCTGGAGCCGGTGGCCAGCCGGACCTTCGGCCTGGAGCTGGGCCGCCGGCGGTTCGGATGGCTGGCCGGGCGCCTGCGCGGTCTGCTGGTGGCCGGGGCCCGTGAGCCCGGCCGCCTGGAGGATTCGGGCGACCGGCTGGCCGCCGCCCTGGCGGCGGGGGCCGGCCGCCGGGTGGACACCTGTGAGGACGCGGTGGCCGCCGCCCTCGTGCTGGCCGACGAGGCGGTGGGAGCGGTGGTCGACCTACTCCGCAAGTTGCCGCCGGGCCCGGCGGGCGACGGGCGCCGGGACCGGTGCGTGCAAGCCGCGTCGTCGCTGCTGGGTGACGTGCGCCGGGCCCGGTCACCGCGGGCGGGCGACGTGGCCTGGGTGCCCGACGGCCCCGATCCGGTGCTCAACCTGGCGCCGGTGGACGTGGGCCCCCTGCTCGCCCGCCTGGTGTTGCGGCGGCGCACGGCGGTGCTCACCAGTGCCACCCTGAGCGCCGGCGGCACGGTGGCGCCGCTGGCATCCCGCATGGGCCTGCGGGCCGCCCTCCTGGCCGCCGACGGGGAGGATGAAGACGACGAGGCCGGCCTGCCACCGGCGGGCCCCGAGGCCAGCGAGCCGCCCTACCGGGAGCTGCGGCTCGGGAGCCCGTTCGACTACCGGGAGCACGCCCTGCTCTACTGCGCCGCCCACCTGCCCGATCCCCGCCGGATGCCTCGCTCTTTCGACGACGGCGCCCTGGACGAGCTGGCCGGGTTGATGGAGGCGGCCGGTGGCCGCACGCTGGCCCTGTTCACGAGCCATCGCATGCTGCGCCTGGCCGGCGACGCCCTGGCCGACCGCTTTCCGTGGCCGGTGCTCGTGCAGGACGGCCCGCCGGCACCGGGGTTGATCGAGCGGTTCCGCGACGACGAGGAAGCCTGCCTCCTGGCCACCATGGGCTACTGGCAGGGGGTGGACGTCCCCGGCCGGTCGCTCAGCCTGGTGGTCATCGACCGCCTGCCGTTCCCGTCGCCCCGGGACCCCCTCCTGGAGGCCCGGCGCGAGGCCGCTCGCCTGGTCGGCCAGGACTCCTTCGCCACCGTCGACCTTCCCCTGGCCGCCACTCTCCTGGCCCAGGGGGTCGGCCGCCTGGTGCGCTCCGCCACCGACCGCGGTGTGGTGGCCGTGCTCGACCGCCGCCTGGCCACCGCCGGCTACCGCCAGGCGCTGCTCGACTCCCTCCCCCCCTTCCGGCGCACGGTGGACGGCGGGGAGGCCCGGGCCTACCTGGCGGCGCTGGCCGAGGGACGGGTCCCGACGCCGGTGGAGCGGGTACCGCGGGCGGCGCGGCGCGCCCGGGGCGAGCCGCCCGGCCTCGATCTGGATGCGGCGGTGGGGATGACCCTCTCGCTGCCTGCCGCCGGACCCGGCCGGGTGGCCGAGGTCCTGGCCTCGGGCGCGATGGTGGAGCTGGACGGTGGCGACGTCGCCGTCGTGGCGTGGGGGACGGCCGTGCGCAGTGACGGGCGGGCGGCCGTACTGCGCCGCCCGGCTCCCGACCGTGCCGGCGAGCGGGCCTCCGGCGACGGGTGATCCCCGGCCGCCGCCCGCCGACGGCGAGCGCAAGGGGTTCAGCGGCTCCCACCGGCGTACTCGCAGACGAAGGGCAGGTTGCGGTAGCGCTCGCCCACGTCCAGGCCGTAGCCGATGACGAAGGCGGGCGGGATGCGAAAGCCCACGTAGCGCAGGTTGTGGTCGTCGCCCTGGCGGCCGTCGCGTAGCAGCAGGGCGCACACCTCCAGGGACGCCGGGTTGCGGGCCCGCAGGTTCTTGCGCAGGTAGGTCAGGGTGAGGCCGCTGTGCACGATGTCCTCGACCAGGATGACGTCGCGGCCGGTGAGGTCGAGGTCGAGGTCCTTGACGATGCGCACCACGCCGCTGGTCTTGGTGGCGCTGCCGTAGGACGACACGGCCATGAAGTCGAACTCCACGGGCAGGCGGATGGCGCGGGCCAGGTCGCTCATGAAGACGAAGGCCCCCTTGAGCACGCCCACCAGCAGCGGGGCCCGGCCCGCATAGTCGGCGCTGATCTGGGCCGCCAGCTCACCCACCCTGACGCTGAGCGCCTCCGAGCTGATCACCATCGGCCCGAGGTTGGGGTCGGCCCCCTCGGGGGCCGGGGCCAGGTCCTCGGCAGCCACCGGGCGACCCTACAACGCCCCGTAGACCGGGCGGAGCCGCGCATCCCCGGCCCTCATCGGCCCCCCCGGTGGCGTTGACGACCCCAACCGCGACCCGCTGGCCCGGACCATCACGACAGGCGGGTGGCCGTCGAGCCGACGCCTCGTTCCGGCCGGCCCCACTCGCCGAGCCCGCATGGCACCGGCCGGCCTCTCGGGCGGCCGCCGGGGAAACGCTCGGGTCGTCGTCGTCCGACCGCCTAGCCCGACCCCGGCACTGGAGGGCGTCAGGTGCCGGGCGCCGACGGCCGGGCCCGGCACCGGCGTCCGGGCGTCAGGTGCGGGGGGCTCCGTCGGCCGGCTGCCAGCCGCCGAGCGACAGCGTCCCCCTGGAGCGGCTCACCCGGCGGCCGTCGCCGGTCTCTGTCGCCCGTCGGTCGCCGCGGGCCACGGCGAGCACGCGCTCGACGGCGGCCGAGGACGGCGGGTGGCCCCGGCCCTCGGACAGCCAGCGGCGGACGGCCCGGCGGGCCAGCGGCAGCGGCGCGGCGGCCAGGGCCCGGGCGTCGGTGGGGTCGACGGCCGCCGCCAGCTGGTCGAGAAAGGTGGCGTCGTCACGGAGCACGCCGGCCTGGCGGGCCACCACCCCGGCCACGTCCCGCTCGGCGATGGCGTCGGCGAGGGGCAGCAACTCGGCCCGCACCCGGTTGCGGCGGAAGGCGGGGTCGGCGTTGGAGGGGTCGGTGACGGGCGTGAGACCAGCGGTCGCCACCAGGGCGTGGGTCTCGGATCGGCGCAGGGCGAGCAGCGGGTGGCCGGCGGGGGCCATTCCGGCCAGGCCGTCGAGCCCCGCCCCCCGCAGCAGGTTGAGGAGCACGGTCTCCGCCTGGTCGTCGGCGGTGTGGCCGGTGAGCACGCCGGCCGGCAGCACGATGTAGCGGGCGGCCCGGGCCCGTGCCTCCAGGTTGGGCCCCGGCGCCACCGTCACCCGCTCGGACCGGAAGGCCGCCCCCATCGTTTGGGCGGCGGTGGCCACCACGTGGGCCTCGGCTGCCGAGCCGGGCCGGAGCCCGTGGTCCACGTGCACGGCCGTGGCCCGGCACCCGGCGGCGACCGCCAGCAGGAGGAGGGCCAGCGAGTCGGCACCCCCGGAGACCGCGCAGTCGACGGCCGTCCCCGCCGGCGGGAACGTGCAACGGCCGAGAAGGGCCGCCTCCGTCAGCTGGCGGCCGGCTCGGCGGACCCCACCCGGGACAGCCACAGCTCGGGCGACTTGATCTCGGGGAGGGCGGGCAGCCACTCCGGCCCCCGCCAGAGCAGGTCCACGGAGGCATGGCCGGATGCCTCGACAGCGGCCAGGAACCGCTCTCCTTCCTCGTACTGGCGCAGCTTGGCCTCGAGCCCGATGAGGCGCTGGAGCAACCGGGCCGCCCCGCCGGCCTGGCGCCGCTCGTGAAGGACGCGGTGGAAGCGCTCGGCGCTCGGAATGAGGCCTTTTCCGGCCCGGCCCATCACCAGGTCGCCGTGGCCCTCCAGCAGGCTCATCAGCCCGGAGATGCGCTGGAGCACGGCGTGCTGTTCGGGGCTGGCCAGCATGGTCGCCAGCCCGCCCTCGTCGAGGGGGTTCTTTCCCGACCGGGCGGTGTCGAGGGCACGCCGGAGGGCGGCCACCAGGCGCTTGGGGTCGGGGTCGAAGGCGGCCAGGGTGCTGTCGATGAGGGACAGGAAGTAGGGCCGCATCCAGGGGATGGCGGTGAACTGGGCCCGGTGGGTGACCTCGTGGAGGGCCAGCCACAGGCGGAACTCCCGGGGTGGGAAGGCATAGCGCTTCTCCAGGGCAAGCACGTTGGGGCCCACGTAGTAGACGATGTCCTGGTCGTCGGGATCCTCGTTCTCGATGACCAGCAGGTCGTACTGGCCCAGGACCCGGGTGGACATCCACCCGAGCAGGGCCCCCACCTCGGCCCCGGCCACCGACCGGCCGGCGTCCGCCATCCGCCCGGTGCCCAGGCGGCTGCCCAGGCGGTCGGTCAGGGGGCGCAGCAGGCGCTGGAACGACTTGAGGTTGGCGGCCACCCACCCGGCCCGGTCGGTGACCCGCACCCGGGCCGGCCCGGACAGCGACCGCAGACCCGTCTCCCGGCCCACCAACTCCTCCGCCTCGGCCGTGAACTCGGCGAAGTCGGGGGCCAGCGAGTCGTACAGGTAGGACTCGGCGATGGGCTCCCGCCGGGCCACCCGGCCCGCCACCCGCTGGGCGACGGCCCAGTCGACGGGGTCACGAGGCTGGTCGGCTGCCATCAGGACCCGCTACTGCTTGGGGTAGCGGGCGGCCGTCACCTTCACGAGGTAGCGGATGAAGACGCTGAGGACGCCGAGGATGGCGATCAGGGTCACGACCGGCGCCAGCCAGTACGTCCACGGCTTGCCGAAGGCTAGAAGGAGGTCCACGCCACGAGACTACGTGGTGGGCGCGGGCTCCGGAACCCGGCCGGTGCCGCCCGTCACGCCGGGATCCGTGTCCCGTCCAAGCGCCACACGAGGCGCCGCGGACCGTCGGGTCCGGCCGGCACTGCCGTTCTGACCCCGCCACGCCGGGCGGGGGCCGACTAGGCGATCTTCTTGCCCCGGACCCGGGGAACCGTCATCGGCTCGTGCCGGTAGCAGAAGAGGCCGTCGTTGTAGATCGATAGACGGGTCCCGCACTCGGGGTGGCGACAGATCCTTCCCGCTTTGAACGCCTTGGAAGGCCGGTCGTTCCCGGAGATCGGGTGGGCTCCTACGGATGCCTCGGCCATGTACCAGCCAACCGGGGTGGGGAGCCGGCTATTCCGGGCGCCGACCCGTCAGTCGTCCACCTGGCTGATGGCCTTCGCCACCCGGTCGCGCAGGTGGTCGGGGACCCGGTCCCGGCAGCGCTGGGAGATGACCACCCGGAGCTCCACCTCGAAGTCGTAGGCCCCCCAGCAGGGGGGGCAGTCGTCCAGGTGCCGGCTGATGAGGACCCTGCGCTCTTCGGTCAGCTCGCCGTCTATGTAGTGGTACAGGAGCTCGGCCGCCTCGCTGCAGTGTCTACCCATGTGCGGTTCCCTCGGGCTCGGGGACTAATCCACGCTGTCGTCCGAAGTCGTACAACCGCTTTTGGAGCGCTCTTCTTCCGCGGTGGAGCCGGCTCATCACCGTGCCGATGGGCACATCCAGGATCTCGGCGATCTCCTTGTACGAAAATCCCTCCACGTCCCCCAGCAGGACGGCCATCCGGAACTGCTCGGGGAGGGCCTCGATGGCCTCCTTCACGTCGGTCTCCGTGAAGTGGTCGAGCACCTCCTCCTCGGCGCTGCGGCCCGCGGTGGCGCCCTCCAGCCCACCCAGGCGGCGGTAGAGGTAGAGGTTCTCGACGTCGTCGATGTCGGTCTCCTCGGGCCGCCGCTTCTTGGCCCGGTAGGCGTTGATGTAGGTGTTGGTGAGGATCCGGTAGAGCCAGGCCTTGAGGTTGGTGCCCTCCTGGAAGGTCCCGAACGCCCGGTAGGCCTTGAGGTAGGTGTCCTGCACCAGGTCCTCGGCGTCGGCCGGGCTGCGGGTCATGCGCAGGGCAGCGGTGTACAGCGACGGCATGTGCTGCATCGCGAGGTCGCTGAACTTGGCCTTGTCCGCCACCCGACCACCCTACTGCCGGTCGGACCGTCCACCCTGCTCGGGCGGGGCACCATGAAGAGGACGACGCAGCCCGCCGATCGCTCGGGACCGGCGGTCGGCGCGCCCCCGACCGGAGGAGGAAGCTCACGCCCACGGGACCAGCGCCACGATGACGACGGCCGGCGCCCGCGGGTGAGCCCGCCGCCCCCCCTGGCCGTCATGGTCGTGCTCGGCACGCGGCCCGAGGCCATCAAGCTGGCGCCCGTCGTGCGGGGGCTGGCGGAGTCGCCCCACTTCGACCCCTACGTCGCCCTCACCGCTCAGCACCGGGAGATGGTCGACCAGGTGCTCGACCTGTTCGCCATCCGGCCCCGCCACGACCTCGACATCATCCGGCCCGGCCAGACCCTGGCCGCCGTGGTCACCCGGGCCTTGTCCGGCGTGGCCGGGCTGATCGCCGCCGCCCGCCCCGACGCGGTGGTGGTCCAGGGCGACACCAGCACGACCTTCGCCGGCGCCCTGGCCGCGTTCTACGCGGGCGTGCCCGTCGTGCACGTGGAGGCCGGACTGCGCACCGGCGACGTCCGCTCGCCCTTCCCCGAGGAGGCCAACCGCCGCCTGACCACCCAGGTCACCGACCTCCACCTGGCCCCTACCGCCACCAACCGGGCCAACCTGGAGGCCGAGGGCGTGGACCCGGCCCGGGTCGTGACCACCGGCAACACCGGGATCGACGCGCTGCTGTGGGCCGTCCGGCAGCCCTCGGGCTACGGGGACCCCGCCCTGGCCTACCTGGCGGACGACCCCCGGCGGGTGCTGGTGGTCACCGCCCACCGCCGGGAGTCATGGGGACCGTCCATGGAGGCCATCGGGCGGGCCCTGGCCGAGCTGGCCCGGGCCGAGCCCGACGTGGTGGTGGTGTTCCCCATCCACCGCAACCCGGTGGTGCGCCAGGCGATCCTCCCGGCGGTGGAGGGCCTGGCCAACGTGCGGGTGGTCGAGCCCCTGGACTACGGGTCGTTCGCGGTGCTGCTGCGGCGGGCCACCATCCTGCTCACCGACAGCGGCGGCATCCAGGAGGAGGGGCCCACCCTGGGCAAGCCGGTACTCGTCATGCGAGACACCACCGAACGACCGGAGGCGGTGGACGCCGGCACCGTGCGCCTGGTGGGCACCGACCAGGCGGCCATCGTCGGCGCCGTGCGCCAGCTGCTCCACGACCCGGCCGCCTACGCAGCCATGGCGAGGGCCGTCAACCCCTACGGCGACGGCCGCGCCGCCGAGCGCACGGTGGCGGCCATGGCCCATTTCTTCGGCCGCGGCCCGGCCGCCGAGGAGTTCCACGCCGGGCCGCGCCCAGCGAACCGGTGACACCCTGGCCCAGGGCCCGGACGGTGTCGCCAGTCCGGCGTCGAGGGGCCGGCGGCCGGCGCCCGCGGCCGGCGGCCAGCGGGCGATCAGCGGGCGGCGGTCAGCGGGCGAGGTAGTGGTGGTAGAGCCCGTCCAGGCGCAGGAGGATGTCCGAAGGGTGCCCGTTGGTCAGCACGGTCGCCACCGCTGCCATCACTGCTGCCAGGAGGAGCAGGCCGGTGATCCGGCTGGTCCTGGTCATCGTCGCGCCCATCGGCGCGGCGCCGGCCGGGACTTGAGCGGTGCCTGAAAAAGATTCCGGTTGGCGCCGTCTGAGTTTCACCCGTAAAGTTCAACCGCCGAAGGAATCCCCACCTGCGGCGACGGCCTGCGTCCGGCTGGCCACGGGGTGCTGCCCACCGCCAGCCGGACGGGCCCCTGTCGGTCGGGGCCCGCCTCCGGGCCGGCCCGTTCACGGGCCGACGAGGTGGAACCAGGGCCCGAAGTCCTCCCGGGTGCAGAGCCGCCCCAGCTTGCGGTACTCACGGGCGGTGGCCCGCACCAGGTGGTCCATGCCCACGGGCCGGTCCTCGCCGGCGGCGTCGTAGGCGGCGGCGAGGGTGACGTTGGCGATGTCGCCCCCGGCCAGGCGGAAGGCGGCGGCCAGCCAGTCGACGTCCACATCGGGCGCCAGGGGCAGCGACGGCGGGAGGTGGCGCTCCCACAGGCGGCGGCGCTCGGGCGGCTCGGGCTGGGGGAACACCACACGCACGTCGATGCGGCGGGCGAAGGCGTCGTCCAGGTTGGCGGTGAGGTTGGTGGCGAGGAGCGACACCCCGTCGAACTGCTCCATACGCTGGAGGAGGTAGGCCACCTCGATGTTGGCGTAGCGGTCGTGGCCGTCGCTGACCGCCGACCGCTTGCCGAACAGGGCGTCGGCCTCGTCGAAGAACAGGACGCCGTTGACGCCCTGGGCGCCCTTGAAGATGGCATCCAAGTTCTTCTCGGTCTCGCCCACGTACTTGTCCACCACGCTCGACAGGTCGACCACGTACAGGTCCAGGCCGAGGGAGGCGCCGATGACCTCGGCGGCCAGGGTCTTGCCCGTGCCCGAAGGGCCGGCGAAGAGGGCGGTGATGCCGGTCCCCCGGACGCCCAGGCCCCGCATCTGCCACTCGCCCACCACCCGCTGGCGCATGCGGGCCCGCAGCGCCACCTCGGCCACCTGGGTGGCGGCCGGCTCGGGGAGCACCAGGTCTTCGGGAGTGGCCCGGGGGTGGACCAGGCGGGCGAGGGTCTCCAGGCGGCCGGCGTTCTGGGCCCGGGCACCTGCCCGCACCGCCTCGGTGTCGAGGGTGCCGCCGTGGGCGGTGGCATGGGCGCGGGCCGACCGGGCCGCCCGCAGGACCTGATGCGGGGAGAGGCGGAAGGTGGCGGTGGCGGACGCCAGCTCGTCGGACCAGTCGTCCTCCTCCTCCAGCGCCGCCCGCCACACGGCGGCCGAGCCGGCGGGATCGGGCGCCGCGCCGTCGAGCACGATCGAGGGCTGGTGGGCCCAGCTCGGGTCCCACCCCCGCGAGCCCAGGAGCACGACCGGCCCGGGAGCGTCGGCCAGGGCTTCCACCGCCCGGGGGTCCCGGCCGGCCAGGTCGTCGACGGGCCCGGCGATGAGGCCGGCGCGCTGGAGGCCGGCCTCCCGGGCCACCACCCTGGCCACAGCCAGCGGCTCGGCGCCGGCCGGCACCCGGGCCAGGTCGGCCACCAGGACGGGCAGGCCCTGGCCCACCAGGGCACCGGCGGCCTCGGCATGGTCGGCGCCGTGGGGGCTGCGCAGATAGAAGAGCCCGACGCCCCCTGCCAACCCGGCCCCCACCAGTGCCGAGTGCGGCGACTCCACCGCCAACGGCGGGAGCAGTAGGGGCAGGACGTCGGGATCGGGCAGATCGGAGCCCAGCAGGTGGTCCACCACCCGGTCGGGGACGCGCACCACCCGGCTCGGGTACGGATGGGCGTGGTCCTCCACCATCAGGAGCCGGTGCTGCATCAGCGGGGCCTCGGGGCGCAGGCGGACGCGGGCGGCGGCGTCGGCCGGCGACGTCCCGCACAGCTCCAGGCACAGGCCGATGGTGGGCCGTCGGGCGGTGACGTCGTCGTGCAGGTAGGCGTAGAGGCGTTCGAAGCGCCCGTCCACGTCGGGGGCCAGGGCGGCCACCAGGATGGCCAGGTCGAGCGGCTCCAGGTCGAACACCCGTGCCAGCTCGGCCCAGCGGTCGTGCTCGTCGCCCTCGTCGATCCCACGACCGAGGTTCCTCGCCCCGGTCCCGCCGGCGACGCCGGTGCCGGCGCCGGTGAGGAGGCGGTCGACGTCGGACTCCGAGATGAACAGGCCCTGGCCGCCCCCGCCGGTGGTGGTGGCGGTCGGATCGGCGCCGACGAAGGGGCCCAGGGCGCCCCGCCGCCGATCCACCGCCGCGCCCACCTGGCGCTGGAGCCAGGCCAGCCGCCGCTCCAACCCGGTGGCGGCCGCGCCGCCGCCGGCGGGCACCGCGCCGCCGGCCTCGGCGCCGCCGCCCGGCACCGCGCCGCCACCGGGCACCTCGTCGGACGGCGGGATGGGCGCGTGGTCAGCCACGGCCGGTGCCACCCCTGCTGGCCGGGAGCCCCGCCCGGCCGCGGGCGTCGTGGCGACCCCGGCTGCCCACGTCGCGCACCCTACGGCCGTACCGAAGGGTGGTCAACGAGTCGGCACGTGGCAAGGTCCGGACTGGGTGACGGGGTACAGGAGGCGGCGGTTCACTTCGTCCTCGAGGGCGCCCATCGGGGCGCGACATAGCCGGACCCGCGGACGGCGGTCCACGGACCAGGCCGACGGGGCAGCACCCGCGTCCCACGATCGGTGGGTAGGGTCAGGGCCGGCGCAACGGCAGGGAGTCGGCATGGTCGTGGACAGGTCGGTGTCGGGTCGGTCGTCGGGGGGGCGCGCGCCATGGAGCCGATGGCGGCTCACGGCTCGCATCGTGACGTGGGTCCTGGTGGTGGGTGTCGGCCTGGGCGCCGGCGCGGCACCCGTCGAGGCCAGGCCCGCGCACGGGCGGCGACCGGGGCACCCGGCGGCCCAACCCCCGCTCAGGCCGGTCGCCCTGCCCGTCCTCTCCGACCTGCTGGACCGCACCGGGCTGAGCCCGCTCCTCGACTACCTGTTGGGCTGGGACCTGTCCGCACCGCCCAGCCGACCGGTGCCTCTCGCGGTGGTGGCCCGAGTCACGGCCTCGACCGTCAGGGTCAGCGGCCGAGCCTGCGGTTTCACGGTGGCCGGAAGTGGGTTCTCGCCGGCGCCCGACACCGTCGTCACCAATGCCCACGTGGTGGCGGGCATGGTCGCTCCGCAAGTGTTGCGACCGGACGGGCGGGGCCTTGCGGCGACGGTGCAGGTCTTCGACCCCGACCGGGACGTGGCGGTGCTGAGCGTCCCGGGGCTGGCCGAGCCGTCGCTGCCACTTGGGGAGGCCACGGTGGGTGAGACGGGGGCCATCTTCGGCCATCCCGGAGGCCAGGCGGCCGTCGAGGTGCTCCCTGCCCGCGTCGACCGGGACGTCCCTGCCCAGGTGGACAACCTGTACGGCACGCCCGTCGACCGTCGGATCCTGGTACTGACCGCCCGCGTCCGTCCCGGTGACTCGGGAGCACCGCTGGTGGATCCCGCCGGCCGGGTGGTGGGCATGGCCTTCGCGGTGTCCTCGCTGAACCCCTCCAGGTCGTTCGCCATCGCCAGGGACGAGATCGATCCCGTCTTGGCCCAGCCCCGGACGGGCGCCGTGAGCACCGGGCCGTGCCTGTCGTAGCACAGGGTGCGATCGGCTGACGCGGCGGCCACGGCCGCGCTGTCAGGACATCCCGGGCCGGTGGGTGGGCCGTTCGGGTCCGAGGAGCGGCTTGACGTCGAGGATGGGCGTGCCGTCGACAGCTTCCAGATGGCCGACGCGGAGACGCAGGCCGTCGACCGCCAGGACCTCGACAGTGTGCAGGCCGATCGGGTTGGGGCGGTCGGCGGAGCGGGTGCTGAAGACGCCCCGCTCCGACTGCGTGCGGTCGTCTCGGGGATGGACGCACAGGATGTCCCGCCGGGCGAGGTGGAGCCAGGTGAGGACCACCAGCCGGTCACCGGCCCGGACGTCCCGGAGCCCGTCGAGGACCTCCGGCTCGAACACCAGCGTCGCCTCGGGGGCTCCCTCACCGCCCTGCTTGGGGGCGGACGTCGGGTCCCTGAGCGGCGACGCGACCCTGCCGATGGGCGTGACGCCGAAGTGGCCCTCGTCCACGGGCGGGGACGGTAGCCGCCCCGGATCACCGCTTGACAGGTGACCATACGGTCACCTAATATCGCCGGCGTGGACGAGGTGTTCAGGGCGCTCGCCGATCCGACTCGCCGGAGCCTGCTCGACGATCTGTTCCGGGAGGACGGGCAGACGCTGAGCGCGCTGGAGGAGCGGCTTCCGATGACGCGCTTCGGGGTGATGAAGCACCTCAAGGTGCTGGAGGAGGCGGGGCTGGTCGTCACCCGGCGGCGGGGCCGGGAGAAGCTCCACTTCCTGAACCCCGTCCCGATCCGGCTCGTCCACGACCGGTGGGTGAGCAAGTACGCCGAGCCCTGGGCGGCCGCGCTCAGTGACCTCAAGGACAGACTGGAGAGCCAGATGGAGCAGGTGTTCGAGATCTACATCCGCACCACCCCGGAGCGCCTCTGGGAGGCCATAACCGACCCCGGGACCCGAAGCAAGTACAGCTTCGGCACCCGGGTCGACGGCGACTGGACGCCCGGAGCCCGCATCACCACCACCCACACCGGTGCCCCCGGGCCGTTGGGGGAGGGCACGGTCCTGGAGGTGGATCCTCCTCGCCGGCTGGTCCACACCATGGTGGCCCTCTGGAGCGACGAGGTGAAGGCCGAGGGGGAGTCCCGGGTGACCTGGGAGATCGAACCGGTCGCCGACTCCTGCAAGCTGGTCGTCACCCACGACCAGCTCCGGGAAGGGGCCAACGCCCAGCTCTACGGCGGGTGGCCGATGATCCTCTCGGGCCTCAAGACGTGGCTGGAGACCGGAGAGCTGCTCACCACGCCCGGCTCGCTGATGTACAGCTGACGGAGGCACCGACCCACGACCGCGGCCGCACCATGGTCGACCGCGTCATGGGGCTGGCCGGCCGCGACCCCGCGTGGAATTTCGCTGACCCGAGCACTTCCCCCGATTGCCCTTTCGTCCGTCCGTCCGGCTCTAGGCCGTCGTGGCCGCCCTCGCTAGGGTCCCCCCCGGTCGACCTCGGGAGGAGGCCTCGCGTGAGTCGCGTCCTGATCGGGCCGTTCGGAGGAGTCCTCCGCCTGGGGCTGGGGGAGATGCTCCGGGAGGGGGGGTGTGAGCTGGTGGCCGAGGACCTGGCCGAGGACCAGTTGGTGGAGCGCCTCGTCGGCGCCCTGCCGGACATCGTGATGCTCGACCTGGGCGCCGCCCAGGGCGACGAGCTGGCTCGCGCCATCAGCGCCGCCTTCCCGTCCGTGAAGGTCATCGCCTTCTCGGTCGACCGCCACGTGATGCAGGTGTACCCCCCGTTCCACCGCGGCGAGTACTACACCGCCCCGCTGGACACGGACCGGCTGGCCGAGACCATCGAACGCGTCTGAAGGACGCCGACACGGAGGTGACATGCCCACGTACCTGACCCCGGGCGTCTATGTCGAGGAGATCGACACCGGGTCCAAGCCGCTCAGCAACGCGGCCACCGCGGTGGCGGCCTTCGTCGGCTTCACGGCCAAGGCGCCTCGCGACGACCCCGACGACCCCGACGGCCTGCGCCCCCGCCTGGTCACCAGCTGGACGCAGTTCGAGAACCTCTACGGCGGCTTCGTGGACGGGGCCATGCTCCCCCACGCGGTGTACGGCTACTTCAACAACGGCGGCGCCCTCTGCTACATCGTGCGCATCCCCCACGTGCGGGTCGACGGGGCCGCCCCCACCCTGGAGCTGGCCGCCGGGGACGGCAAGCCCGCCCTGCAGATCACCGCCAAGGTGGAGGACCCCGACCTGCACGTGGTCATCGAGCCCTCGCCTGCGCCGGCCGCCGAAGGCGAGCCGGAGACGTTCAACCTGCGGGTCGAGTCGGGCCGCACACCGGTGGAGTCGTTCGACAACGTCACGCTGGCCAAGGGCGACCGCAGCGTGGAGACCATCACTGAGCAGTCCACCTACATCACCGTCAGGGTGGCGGCCACCGGCAAGGCGGCCACACTGGCGCCGCCGGTGGGCAGTTACACCATCGACCCGCCCACGCCGGTGCCGGTGGAGGTCACCAGCGCCGACTTCGCCGGTGGCGAGGCCGACCGCCGCGGCATCTCGGGCCTGTCCATCGCCGAGGACGTGACCATGGTGGCCGTCCCCGACCTCATCACCGCCACCCGCCAGGCCGACGGGACGGTGGACCTGGAGACCTGGAAGGCGGTGCAGACCGCCCTCCTCAACCACTGTGAGGGCCAGGCCAACCGCATGGCCATTCTCGACGCCCCGCCGGGCATGGGCCCCCAGAGGATGCGCGACTGGCGGTCCGGGGTGGCCATGTACGACTCGATGTTCGGGTCCATGTACTACCCGTGGCTCAAGGTGTCGAACCCGCTGCCCACCGGGGACAAGACCATCACCGTCCCCCCGTGCGGCCACGTGGCCGGCGTGTGGGCCCGCAACGACGAGACCCGCGGCGTGTGGAAGGCACCCGCCAACGAGATCGTGCGCGGTGCGGTGGACGTGGAGATGGCCATCACCAAGCCCGAGCAGGGGTTGCTGAACCCCATCGGCGTCAACTGCATCCGGCCCTTCGGGGTGCGCGGCATCCGTATCTGGGGCGGCCGCACGCTGTCGTCGGACGCCAGCTGGACCTACCTCAACGTCCGGCGCCTGTTCAACATGATCGAGACCACGGTCATGGACGGCACCCAGTGGGTGGTGTTCGAGCCCAACGACATGGCGCTGTGGGAGCGGGTGAAGCGGACGATCACGGCCTACCTGCGCACCCTGTGGCGCGAGGGCGCCCTGTTCGGCGCCACCCCGGAAGAGGCCTTCTTCGTGAAGTGCGACGCCGAGACCAACCCGCCCGAGTCCATCGATCTCGGACGCCTGATCGTGGAGGTCGGCATCGCTCCCGTGAAGCCCGCCGAGTTCGTCATCTTCCGCATCAGCCAGTGGCAGGGCGGCAGCGCCGCTTCCGAGTAGCAACGGCCCCCGACAACAGAGGAGACAGGAATGGCCAAGAGCAGCGGGCGGGTGTCCGACCCGCTCACCGGGTTCACCTTCGGGCTCGACATCGACGGCGTCACCGTCGGGTTCTTCATGGAGGTCAGCGGCATCGGGTCGTCCAACGAGGTGATCGAGCACAAGGTGGTGGACCAGAAGGGCCACGAGCTGGTCCAGAAGATCCCGGGCCGCATGACCTGGGAGGACATCACCCTCAAGCGCGGCGTCACCGACGCCATGGACATGTGGGACTGGCGTGCCAACGTCGAGCAGGGGAAGATGACCGACGCCCGCAAGAACGGCTCCGTCGTGATGTACGACCGCAACTACGAGGAGCTGGCCCGCTGGAACTTCGAGAACGGGTGGCCCTCCAAGATCAGCGGGCCGAGCCTCGACACCGGCTCCACGGACGTGGGCGTGGAGGAGATCACCATCGTCCACGAGGGCATCACCCGCACGAAGTGACCTGCACCGGATGACGCTGCGGACCGAGTACGAGTTCACCCTGCCCAAGGGGTACGTCGACGACGACGGCACCCTGCACCGGAAGGGCGTCATGCGCCTGGCCACGGCCCGCGACGAGATCGAGCCCCTGCGCGACCCCCGGGTGGCGCAGAACGAGGCCTACCTCACCGTGCTCGTGCTGTCCCGGGTGGTGACCGAGCTGGGTACCCTCGACCAGGTCACCCCCCGCACCATCGAAGGCTTGTTCGCCGCCGACCTCGCCTACCTCCAGGACTTCTACGGTGTCGTCAACTTCGGCGACGACGAGATGCTGGCCGCCCTGGAGGCGGACGCCGCCGACGCCGAGGGGGGTGGTGCCTCGGAACCACCGGCCCCGGCGGGTGGCGAGTCGGGCTCCAACGGGGCGGCGGCGGCACCGGCCAAGAGCCCGGCCCGCCCGCCGGGGACGGGACGGACCCGGGCGAGGGCATCGCGCTGATGCACCGCCCCCCCGGGGAGGTGTGGGACGAGATCGCCTACCTGGCCTACCACCTGCATTGGGATCTCGACGGGCTGCTCGACCTCGAGCACCCCGATCGCGACCGGCTGGTCGACGCGGTGGCGTCGCTGAACGACCGGGCGTGGGAGAGGGCGCGCGAGCTTGCCTGATGCCTTCGACGACGCCATTCCCACCGGCAAGTTCCTCATCGAGGTCGACGGCCTGGAGATCGGGAAGTTCGCCGAGGTGTCGGGCCTCAGCGTCGACGTGCACGTGGAGACGGTCGAGGAGGGTGGTGAGAACCAGTTCGTGCACAAGCTGCCGGGCCGGATGGAGTGGCCCAACGTCGTGCTCAAGCGAGGCGTCACCAAGAGCGACAACCTCTTCGACTGGCTGTCCAAGTCGTCGGGCGAGGGGTTCGCGGGGGCGGGGTCCAAGCTGACGCGCCGGAGCGCCGCCATCGTGCTGCTGGGCACCGACGGGGCGCGGCTGCGGTCCTGGGAGCTGAGTGACGCGTTCGCGGTGAAGTGGAGCGGGCCCCACTTCGCAGCCACGTCCACCGAGGCCGCCACCGAGGAGCTGGAGATCGCCCACCATGGCTTCCGAGCCACCGGTCACTGACGCCGGCGCCCGCCCGGGCGCTCGGGGGACGGGGCCGGGGACCGGACCGGCCTGGGACGGGGCGCCCCCCCTGCCGGCGTCCGCCCTCGGGTTCGCCCGCAGCATGGTGGCGGTCCCCGGGACGGCGCCCGGCCCCGGGTACCTCGTGCGGTCGCGGGCCGGTCGAGGCCCCGGCCCGGGCGCGCTGGGCTCGCGCGTCGCCCGGTTCGGCCGGCGCGTCGGGCTGGCGGTGCGGCCCGGGCCGGGCGGCCTCGTGCGGCGTGCCGTCGACCTCTCGCCCGGTCCCCTCGGCCTCGTCTTGATGGCCCCCGGATGGGCCGCCGACGGTCCGCTCCCGTCCTCGGGCGCCGGGCTCGGATCGCCGCCCGCCTCCATGCCCGCCTCCATGCCCGCCTCCATGCGAGCCGGCCCGACGGTGCCAGCCGCGGCATCGGCGGGTGCCGGCGGGGGGTTGGCGGCCCGGCGAGCGGCGGCCGCCGCCTCACAAGGGGTCTCCCGCCAAACGGGTGCCGAGGCGCTGGCCGCCCGCCGTCGGGCGGCCACCGAGGTCCCCCCGCCTGCCCGGCCTCGCGTCGTCCCCCTCGGCATGCCCGCATCGACCGCCGAGCGCACAGTGGCGGCCCGCTCAGTGGTGGGCGCCCGCAGCACCGGGCGCCCGGGCGCCCCGGCGGACCCGTCCCTCGTCGTGCCGACCGCCGACGGTCCCGCCGCCGGTGCCCGGTCCCGGCCGGCGGCGTCGATGCAGGGGCCGGCGGCCGTGCCACCCGCGGCGGCCGGCGCCGGGGGAACCGGTCTCCCGGACGTGGCCCGCCTCCGGGAGTTGACCGCCCGTCGCCGGGCGGGTGGCCCGCCGCCGTCCGGAGGCCCGGCGCCGGGATCGGCGGCCCCCGCCGGTCTCCCTCCGAGCTACGGCTCGGGCCCGGGAGCGCCGGCCTCCGGGGTCCAGGACGCGGTGGTCCGCCGGGTGACTCGTGCCCGCCGGGAACCGGGGGAACGCCGGGGGGCGGGGGGGCGTGAAGGCCCGAGCGACTCGGCGGCGAGCGAGGGGGCGGTGGGCGTCGCCCGCCCGGTCAGCGTCCCGACCGCCGGGTTGCGCCCGGCGGTGATCACGGCCGATTCGGTTCGGCCCTCGACACCGGGCCTCGCGTCGCCCACCGAGGTCCCTACCGCCGGACCGCGGCGCAGGGCCCACCACCGGGGCGCCCTCGCCCCGGCGGCGGTCGCCGGCGACGTCCGGGCCCGCCGCCGAGGACGATCGGCCACCACGGCGACCGCACCCGGTGGGGCCGGCCCCTCCTCGCCTCTGGTGCGGACCACGCCGGGGCCCGTCGGCGGCCGCCCGCCCACCGTCCACCGCGCCGTCCTTCCCCGTTTCGTCCCTGTGACCAGCCGTCACTTCCCGCCGGGTGGCGACACCGCCCCCCTGCCGACGACGGTCGGAACGGCCCTGGCCGGATCCCACCTGCCCGGATCGCCGCTGGCCACCAGCCCCGCCACCGCCGGCGGCACCTCGCTCGCGGTGGCGCGCCGCGGCACCGCCCGTCCCGCCTCTGCGCCCGGGGTCGTGCCCGTCCCGGCCGGCCCGGCCATCGCCCGCCCTCCGGGGGTCCTGCCCGTTGCGGCCCGCCCGGCCATCGCCCGCGCGCCCGGGGTCGTGCCCGTTGCGGCCGGCCCGGCCATCGCCCGCCCTCCGGGGGTCGTACCCGTTGCGGCCCGCCCGGCCATCGCCCGCCCTCCCGGGGTCGTGCCCGTTGCGGCCCGCCCGGCCATCGCCCGCTCC
>JBHELO010000051.1:0-22462 GCA_046263055.1 Acidimicrobiales bacterium
CGCGGCCAGGGCCACTCCGGCCACGTCGTGCCCGTGGCCCCCGAGTAACGGCCACCGCTCCCGGGCGCGGCCCGGGCGCCGCCGGCCCGCGGCCTGGCGAGGCTCGGGGTGAGGCTTGCGGGTGGGGGCCGCGGGCCGGGGCCGGGACCTCCGGCGGTCACCTGCCGGTGCCGCCGAGGCCGTGGCCCCCGAGGAGCGCCCAGCGCGGGACGGGCCGGCGCCCCCCTTCTTCGGCCCGGTCTTGGTGGCCACAGTGCCAACAACGCTAACACCAGCAACATCCTCCCCAGCAGGACCCGGGGGGTCGGGCTCCCATGTCACCCCTTCCCTCCCCGGGGCGGACGTGCGATCCTGGCGAGGGGAGCGGACGGGAGAGGCCGGCGATGATCAACGCGGTGGTCGAGGTCGCCATCGGCCTCATCGTCTTGTACTCGCTCCTGAGCCTCGTCAGCTCCAAGATCAACGAGCTGGCGTCGACCGTCCTGTCCTTGCGGGGGAGGAACCTCCTGCGGGCGGTGAAGCTCCTGGTGGGCGACGACTGCGGCCACCAGATCTACGATCACCCGCTCGTCCGCTCCCTCTACGATGGCGACCCGCCCGGGATGGGCAAGAGGGGGCCGAGGGAGTGGCTCCGGCGCTACCCCTCGTACCTGCCCGCCGAGAAGTTCGTCATGGCCGTGCTCAAGGACGCCGTGCCCTCGGCGATCAAGGCGCCGCCGCCGCTGCCCCCCGATCCTCGGGCTCTGGTAGCCACCGCATCGAACCTCGTGCCGCCGCCGGCCGCGGCAGCGCGGTCGGGCGCCTTGGCCGCCGTCGACTGGCCGGCCAAGATCACCAGCGAGCTGAGCGCCCTGCCGGACGGCACGATCAAGCGGTCCTTGTGCGACATCTGGGACGCCGCCAGCTACGACGTGGTGGCCTTCCGGGCCGGCGTGGAGGACTGGTTCAACCACACCATGGACCGGGCATCGGGCTGGTACAAGCGTCGGACCCAGCTCATGGTCCTGATCATCGGCTTCCTGCTCGCCCTCGCCCTCAACGTCGACACGATCCGGATCACTCAGCAGCTGTGGGCCGACGGGCCGTTGCGCTCCGCGGTCGTCGAGGAGGTGAAGAAGCTCCCGGTCCCGCCCACCACCACCTCGACGACGGTTCAGCCCGTCCCGCCCGCGGCCCCCGGCTCGTCGCAGACGACGACCACGACCACCCCCACCGGCCAGCTCCAACAACAGGTCATCCAGATCCAGCAGGATCTCCGACAGGTCGACGGCCTCAACCTGCCGCTCGGATGGGGAAGGGGCCTCAGGCCCCACGGGCTCGTGGCCGTCCTGGTGGCGCTCGTCGGGTGGCTCCTCACCGCCGTCGCGCTGTCCCTCGGGGCACCGTTCTGGTTCGACCTCCTCGCCAAGGTCGCCGCCCTGCGAGGCTCGGGCACCAAGGAACCGACGCCGACCCAGGAGAGCAACGCCGCCAGGAGGTAGCTCCCGCCTCGGTGCCGCTGGCGAGGCTTACGCCTCGGTGCCGCTGGCGAGGCTCACGCCTCGGTGCCGCTGGCGAGGCTTACGCCTCGGTGCCGCTGGCGAGGCTTACGCCTCGACGACCACCGGGACGATCATGGGGCGGCGGCGGGTGCGCTCGTTCACGAAGCGGGCCAGGGCCTTGCGCACCCGGCGCTTGAGCGTCTCGGTGTCCACCTGGTGCTCGTCGGCCGCCCCCTCCAGCACGGCCAGGACCTGCTGGCGGGCCTCCTCCAGGAGGGTCTCGGCCTCGGGGGCGTAGACCCAGCCGTGGGTGATGATCTCGGGGTCGGTGAGCACCTCGCCGGAGGTGGCGTCGACCGCCACGACCACCACGATGACGCCCTCGTCGGCCAGCACCCGCCGGTCGCGCAGCACGCCGTGGCCGACGTCGCCGACGATGCCGTCCACGTAGGTATAGCCGCAGGGCACCGAGTCCACGAAGTCGAGGCCCTTGTCGGTGAGCTCCACCACGTCGCCGTCCTCCGCCAGCAGCACGTTGTTCTCGCCCACGCCCATCTGCATGGCCAGCCGGGCGTGGTGGGTGAGATGGCGGAACTCGCCGTGCACCGGGATGAAGTGCTCGGGCCGGGCCAGGGCCAGCATGGTGGCCAGCTCGCCCTGCTGGGCGTGACCGGACACGTGGACGTCGGCCAGCCCGGCGTGGACCACCTCGGCGCCGCTGCGGTAGAGGCCGTCGATCACCTTGTTGACCGAGTACTCGTTGCCGGGGATGGCGTGGGCGCTGATGACCACCACGTCGCCCTCGGTGAGCTTCAGCCACTTGTTCTCGCCGGCGGCCATCAGGGAGATGGCCGACATGGGCTCGCCCTGGGACCCGGTGGAGATCACGCACACCTTGCCGGGCGGGAAGTCGCCGATCTTCTCGATGTCCACCAGGGACTGCTCGGGGATGTCGAGGAGGCCCATCTCCCGGGCCAGGGCCACGTTCTTGGCCATGGACCGCCCGAGGGTGGCCACCGTGCGCCCGGTGGCCACCGCGGCGTCGGCGATCTGCTGGATGCGGTGGATGTGGCTGGCGAAGCAGGCGGTGACGATGCGCCGGCCGGGGTTGGCCCGGAAGATCTCCCGCAGCACCTTTCCCACCGACCGCTCGCTGGCCGAGTGCCCGGGCTCCTCGGCGTTGGTGGAGTCGGAGAGGAGCAGGCGGATCCCGGGGTCGCGACCGATGGCGCCGATGCGGCCCATGTCGGTGATGCGGCCGTCGACGGGCGTGAGGTCGATCTTGAAGTCGCCCGAGTGCAGGATCACGCCCTGGGGGGTGTGGAAGGCGGTGGCGAACCCGTGGGGCACCGAGTGGGTGACGGGGATGAACTCGCAGTCGAACGGCCCGATGCGGCGGCGCTCGCCGTCGGCCACCGGGTTCAGCTTGGTGCGGTTGAGGAGCCCGGCCTCCTCGATCCGGTTACGGGCCAGGCCCAGGGTGAGGGCGGAGCCGAAGAGCGGGAACGACAGGTCGCGCAGGATGTAGGAGAGGGCACCAACGTGGTCCTCGTGGCCGTGGCTGAGAACGCACCCCTCGATGCGGTGGCCGTTCTCCTTGAGCCAGGTGAAGTCGGGGAGCACGAGGTCGACCCCGAGCATCTCGGCGTCGGGGAACATGAGGCCACAGTCGAGGAGGAGGAGGCGGCCCTCCTGCTCGAACACCGCGCAGTTGCGGCCGATCTCGCCCAGGCCGCCGAGGAAGCTGATGCGGACGGCGTCAGCCACCGCCACCACCCAGTCCGGCCAGCACGGCTCGGGCCCGGTCCTCGAGCCCCTCGGGGGCGGGGCCCATGGGCAGGCGGCACTGGCCGACGGGATGGCCCAGGACCCGCATCATGGCCTTGGCCGGCAGCGGGTTGGGGGCGTCGTCGCCGGTCTCGAAGCGGTAGGACGGGATCAAGGAGGCGTTGACCTCCCGGGCGCCGGCCACGTCGCCCTTGGCGTGGCGGGCGATCATCTCCGCGAACTGGGGCCCGGCCCAGTGGGTGGCCACCCCCACCACGCCCACCCCGCCGACGGACAGCAGGGGCAGCGTGAGCGAGTCGTCACCGCTGTACAGCTCGAAGTCGTCGGGCGCGTCGGCCACCAGCCGGGCCGACCCCGCGGGGTCCCCGGCGGCGTCCTTGACGCCCACCACGGTGGGCACCTCCCGGGCCAGGCGCACCAGGACCTCGGTGGCCACCCGGCGACCGGTGCGGACGGGGATGTCGTAGATCAGGATGGGCAGGTCGGCGGCGCCGGCCACGGCCCGGACGTGGGCCTCGATGCCGGCCTGGGACGGCCGGTTGTAGTAGGGCGCCACCACCAGGGCGCCGGCCACGCCACAGCCGGCGGCCCGCCGGGTGAGGGCCACCGAGTGGGCGGTGTCGTTGCTGCCGGTGCCGGCCACCACCGGCACGGTCACCGCCTGGGCCACCGCCCGCCACAGGTCGGCCTTCTCGTCGTCGCTGAGCACCGGTCCCTCTCCGGTGGTGGCGCCCACCACCAGGCCGTCGCTCCCGTGGTCCACCAGCCAGCGGGCCACAGCGGCGGCGGCGTCCAGGTCGAGCGACCCGTCGGCGCCGAACGGCGTCACCATGGCCGTCACGACCGTCCCGAACCTCGGCATCCGTCCGACCCTACCAGCGGGTCCGCGCCGGCCCTCGCTGTCGCCTACGGTCGGCCCGTGTCCCAGAGCTCGATCGCCGGAGGGGGACGGCCCAGAGTCGTGATCGTGGGCGGCGGCTTCGGCGGCGTGGCCGCGGCCCGGGCCCTGCGCACCGTCCGGGCCGACGTCACCCTCGTCGACCGACACAACTACCACGGCTTCTGGCCCCTCCTCTACCAGGTGGCCAGCGCCGGGCTGGCGGCCGACGACATCGCCCACAACCTGCGGGGCATCTTCCGGGAATCGTCCAACCTGGACACCCGGATGGCCACCGTGACCGGTGTGGACTTCGAGGCCCGGCTCGTGCACCTCCACGAGGGGCCGCCTCTCCCCTACGGCTGGCTGATCCTGGCCGCCGGCTCGGTCAGCGACGACTTCGGCATCCCCGGGGTGTCCGAGCACGGCTTCCCGCTCAAGTCCCTGCCCGACGCCCTGGCCCTGCGCAACCACGTCCTCGAGCACTTCGAGCAGGCCCACACCGACCCCGCCCTGCTCGACGCCGGGTTCCTCACCGTGGTGGTGGCCGGCGGCGGGCCTACCGGCGTGGAGGTGTCGGGGGCGCTGACCGAGCTGTTCCGGGTGCTGGAGGACGACATCGGCCGGGGGCTGCACGCCCGGGTCGTGCTGGTGGAGATGGTCGACCACCTGCTGGCCGGCTTCCACCCGTCGCTGCAGGCCGAGGCCCTGCGCACGCTGCAGGGCCGCAACGTGGACGTGCGGCTGCGGACCAAGATCGCCTCCGCGGGGCCCGACAGCGTGACCCTGGACGACGGCACGGTCATCCCTACCCGGACCCTGGTCTGGGCGGCCGGGGTGCGGGCCAGCCACCTGGCCGACGCCCTCGGGGTGGAGCAGCGCCGCAACGGGACGCTGGTGGTGGAGGACGACCTGTCCCTCCCCGGGCATCCCGAGGTGTTCGCCATCGGTGACATGGCGGCCGGCACGGACGCCGCCGGCAGGCCCCTCCCCATGGTGGCGCCCGTGGCCCAGCAGGGCGCCCGCCACGCGGTGGCGTGCATCTCCCGCCGCCTGGCCGGCAAGCCCACCTCCGCCTTCCGCTACGTGGACAAGGGCAAGATGGCCACCATCGGCCGGCGCTCGGCGGTGGCCGACCTCCCGCTCGGGATCCGCCTGGTCGGCACCCCCGGCTGGCTGTCCTGGCTCGGACTGCACCTGGTGCTCCTTGTGGGCACCCGCAACCGGGCCGCCGTCTTCTTGGACTGGGCCTGGAACTACCTGACCTGGGACCGGGGCAACCGCATCATCCTGAAGCCCACGGAGACCTGACCCGGCGGCCGCCAACCGCCGCCGGACGGTTGTACAAACGGCCCCCGCGTGCAACCATTGCCCCGAGGCCAGCCGCGGGCGCCAGCCCGTCGGCCCAGGCGGGGAGGGGTAGGAAGATGGGTACATCGAACGCGACCTCCGGGCGATGGGCGCGGCGCGTGTCGCCAGTGGTGGCCATGGCCACCGTCGCCGGCGCCCTGGCCGGGACAGTGCTCACGGTCACCGCCGCGGGACCGGCCGGGGCCACCGTCACCGCCGTGAACGGCAGCGCCTTCGGCTACTTCTCCAACGTGAGCCTGGGAGGCGGGCCGTACCACCGGGAGGGCTACGGCCAGGTGGTGTGCACCACGCCCCCGGACACGCCGCCCGGCTGCGTGGACCCCGCCGTCGCGCCCGGGTCGGCCAGCCCGTCGGTGGCCCTGCCGTCGAGTGGCGGGAACCTGTCCCAGACCGACGCCGACGGCGCCTTGGCCGTCTACGGCCCGGCCACCATCTTCGGCGGGGAATGGGTGGACGCGAGCAACGCGGCACCCCCGTCGGGGCCGATCACGGTGGCGTCCCACGGCGCCACGGGGACCACGGGGGCGGTGGCCAGCAACGCCGACATCGTCCTCTACAACCCGCCGCCCCTGGACCCGGGTGGGCTGGGGCCGCCGCCCACCGAGGCCGAGCAGGTGCACAGCTCGTGCACCGCGTCCCAGACCGGGCTCACCGCCGTGACGACGATCGTCAACGGCGTCCTCACCACGTCCACCGACGCCAACGGTGACCCCGTGACCCAGGAGCCCATCCCCACCAACCCGCCGCCCAACTACACCCGGACGGGCACCATCAACAACGTGGGCGACCACTTCACGGCCGTCTACAACGAGCAGATCATCAACCCGGACGGCTCGATCACGGTGAACGCCTACCACGAGTACCTCCAGGGCCCGTTCGCCCTGGGCGACATGGTCGCCGCCTCGTCCACCTGCGGCACCACGCCGGCCCCGCTCCCGACCCTGTCGATCAACGACGTGGCGGCGTCCGAGGGCAGCTCGGGGACCACCGCCTTCACCTTCACCGTCACCCGCTCGGGCAACACCACCGGCGCCTCCACGGTCAAGTACAAGACCACCGGTGGCACCGCTACCGCGGGCACCGACTACACCGCCGTCCCGCTCACCACCCTGAGCTTCGCGGCGGGCGAGACGTCCAAGACGGTGACCGTCAACGTCACCGGTGACACGGCCGGGGAGCCGAACGAGACCTTCAACGTCGTGCTGTCCAGCCCCACGGGTGCCACCACCACCGACACCACCGGCGTGGGGACCATCGTGAACGACGACGCCCAGAGCTACGTGTCGGTCAGCGACGCGGTCGTCACCGAAGGAAACTCGGGGACGACGCCGGCCACCTTCACCATCACCCGGTCCGGCAACACCACCGGCTCGTCGACGGTGAGCTACGCCACCGCCAACGGCACGGCCACCGCCGGCAGCGACTACACGGCCGTGGCTCTGACGCCGGTGACCTTCGCACCGGGCGAGACGGTGAAGACGGTGACCGTCAGCGTGACCGGTGACACGACGGTCGAGGGCAACGAGACCTTCAGCCTGAACCTGTCGGTCCCCGTGCAGGCCGTCATCTCCGACACCGCGGCCACGGGCACGATCGTGGACGACGACGGCACCATCGTCCCCGGGCCGAGCACCTTCTACTCGGTGAACGACCTGGCCGTCACCGAGGGGAGCTCGGGGACCACCGCGGCCACGTTCACCGTCACCCGGTCGGGGAACACGGCGGGCACGGGGTCGGTCAAGTACAAGACGGTCGACGCCACGGCCAAGGCCGCCAGCGGCGACTACACGGCCGTCCCCCTGAGCACGCTGAGCTTCGCCGCCGGCCAGACGACCGGGACCGTCACCGTCAACGTGACCGGTGACACCGTGACGGAGGTGGACGAGACGTTCAAGCTCAGCCTGTCGTCCCCGGTGGGCGGGGTCCTCTCCGACAACTCGGGAACGGCCACGATCGTCAACGACGACTTCAGCTTCTTCGCCGTCAACGACGTCCAGGTCATCGAGGGCAATGCGGGGACCACCACCGCCAGCTTCACGGTGACCAGGTCGGGCAACACCGGGGGACCGGCCTCGGTCAGCTACAAGACCACCAACGGCACCGCCACGTCGGGCACCGACTACACCGCCGTCCCCCTCACCGTCCTCAGCTTCGGGGCCGGGGAGACGACCAAGGTCGTGTCCGTGGCCGTGACGGGTGACACCGCTGTCGAGGCCAACGAGACCTTCACGGTCAACCTCTCGGTGCCGGTGGGCGGGACGGTCTCCGACGCCGCGGGGACGGGGACCATCCTGAACGACGACTGACCGACCACGGACCACCACCACCGCCGCCGGGGCGGGCTACAGCTTGCGGAGGTCAACCACGCTGCCGTTGTCGAGGTCGCGGTCGAGGAGGGCCCAGATCTTGGTGGCCACCTCGTCGGCGGGCGTGAGGTTGTCGGCGGCGTGGAGGTCGACGAACTTCTGACGGCTCGGGAAGTCGTCCTCGGACACCGCTCGTAGCTGGGCCTGCATGTCGGTGTCAACCGTGCCCGGAGCCACCGACAGCACCAGGACGCCACCGCGCTGGTCCTGCTCGGCGCCCGCGTCGCGGACCCACTGGTCGACGGCCGCCTTGCCGGCGCCGTAGGAGGACCAGCCGGGGTACACGCTGCTGGCCGCCCCCGAGGTGAGCATGACGAGGGCCCGAGGCATCTCCAGGTGGCGGGCGGCGGCCAGGAACAGGTGGCCCAACACCTGGGGGGCGGCGCTGTTGAGGACGACGTTGGCGGCGTACGCCTCGGTGCCCACCTCGCCGGCGAAGCCGATGGGATCGAGGGTCCCGGCGGCGTGGACGAAGACCACCCGGTCGCCGTGGAAGCCGGCCAGCCTCTGCTCGAAGGCGGCGCCCACGGCCGCCCACGACGACGGGTCGGCCAGGTCGGCCTCCAGGTGCTCAGTCCCTTCGGCCGGCCGGCGGCTGATACCTACGATCCGTGTGCCCTCCCACGGGACGGTGCGGGCCAGGGCCAGCCCGATCCCCCCCGAGGCGCCGGTCAGAAAGACGAGAGATGTCCCCATATCCCGACGGTAACCACTGCCCCCAGCCGACGACACGGCGCCGGACGACACGGCGCCGGACGACACGGCGGACAACCGGAAATCCGCTGGCGCCGGGGCGCCGTCCACACCATCCTCGGGTGGTGGACGACCACCCGGAGCACCGCACCCGGGCCGAGCTGGAGGCCGGCCTGGACCAGGTCCTGCGCTCACCGGCCGACGAGGGCCCGGTCGAGCTCGTCGTGGCCCGACCGGCACGGGGCGAGCGGCGGGTCCTCGACCGGGCGGTGATCGACCCCCAGCTCGGCCTGGTGGGCGACATGTGGCCGGTGCGCCCCACCAGCAGCACCCCCGACCGGTCGCCCCACCCGGGCAAGCAGCTCACCCTCATGAACGCCAGGGTGGCGGCGCTGGTCGCCGGGCCCGGGCGCTGGCAGCTGGCGGGCGACCAGGTCTACGTGGACCTGGACCTGGGCCGCACCAACCTCCCCCCCGGCACCCGCCTGGCGGTGGGATCGGCGGTGGTGGAGGTGAGCGGTGAGCCCCACACCGGGTGTGCCAAGTTCGCGGCCCGCTTCGGTATGGAGGCGGCCCGGTTCGTGGGCTCCCCGGCCGGCCGGCGCATGGGGCTGCGGGGGCTGAACACCCGGGTGGTGAGAGCCGGCACCGTCGGCCCGGGGGACCTCGTCCGCAAGCTGGCGGCGACCGCAGTTCGCCACGGGGGCGAGGCAGCGGCACCCTGAGCCGGGCGCCGGGGCCCGCCGCCCGCCCCGTCAGGCGCCGAGCTCGTCGGCCAGCGCCAACCACCGGTCCTCGGCGGCGGCCACCCGCTCCTCGGCGGCGGCCAGCTCGGCCGCCAGCCGGGCCACGGCCACGTGGTCGCCCCCCGCCCCTGCCGCCAGCGCGGCGGCCAGCTGGTCCCGCTCGGCCGTCGCGCCGGCCAGGTCCTTCTCGGCGGTGGCCAGCAGCCGGCGCAGGGTGCTCGGTGAGCGGGGCTTGGCCGTCCGGGCCGCCGTGCCACCCCCGGTGGCCGCCGTCCGACCTCCCGGGGGCGGGCCGAGCGACGTCGGGCCCGGTGCGGTCCGGTCGGCACCATCGGCCGGCCGGGCCGGGTGCCGGGCCTCCTCCCACGCCGCGAAACCACCCGGTGGCCGGGAGGCACCGCCGTGGCCGTCGAGGACCAGCACGTCGTCCACCGTCCGCTCCAGATGGGCCCGGTCGTGACTCACCACGACGAGGGTGCCCGGCCAATGCTCGAAGTGGTCCTCCAGGGCGCGCAGGGTGTCCAGGTCCAGGTCGTTGGTGGGCTCGTCCAGGAGTACCACGTTGGGCAGCCCGGCCAGCACGAGCAGGAGCTGGAGGCGTCGGCGCTCGCCACCCGACAGAGTGCCGATGGTGGCCCACTGGGCGTCGTCGTCGAACCAGAAGCGCTCCATGAGGCGGAGCTGCTCCCAGCTCGGGGCGGCCGCCGCCGGCCCGGCCACCGCATCGCGCACCCGCAGTGACGGGTCCAGCTCCCGGCCCCCCTGGTCGTAGTAGCCGACGCGGACCGTCGTGCCCACGTCCACCGTCCCGGCGGCGGGCACCAGCCGTCCGGCCAGCACGTCGAGGAGGGTGGACTTCCCCGAGCCGTTGGGACCGACGACGCCCAGGCGGCCGCCCGGCTCCAGGTCCAGGTCGAGCCCGGAGAACAGCCACGGCCGGTCGGGGCCGAACCGATGGCCCACGCCGGCCAGCACCACCACCTTGTCCCCCAGGCGGGGCGCCCGGGCCCCCCGGCCGCCGGCGGCGGCCAGCTCCAGGTCCCCGACCCGGTCGGGCGGCGGCGGGCGGCCCTCCACGATGGCGGTGGCGGTGGCGATGCGGGCCTTGGGCTTGCGGGTGCGGGCCGGTGCCCCCCGCCGCAGCCACGCCAGCTCGGTGCGGGCCAGGTTGGCCCGCACCGCCTCGGCCGACGCCTCCCGGGCCGCCCGCTCGGCCCGGGCCGCCAACCAGCTCTCGTAGCCGCCCTCGTGCACGTAGCCCCGTCCCCGGTCCAGTTCCAGCACCCGGCTGGTCACCCGGTCGAGGACGTGGCGGTCGTGGGTCACCAGCACCAGGCCGCCCGGGAAGCGGGCCAGGCGGTCCTCCAGCCACGCCACCGCGTCCATGTCCAGGTGGTTGGTGGGCTCGTCGAGCACCAGCAGGTCCACCTCGTCGACCAGGACCCGGGCCAGGGCCACCCGCTTGGCCTGGCCGCCCGACAGGGCGGCGACGTCGGCCCCCGCCAGGGGTCCCATGCCGAGGCGGTCGAGGATGGCGGCCGCCTCCCAGTGCCGGCCCACCGCGTCCCCCACGGTGCCGGGCGGCAGCGTCGGCCGCTGGCCGAGAAAAGCGGTCCGCACGCCCCGCCCCCGGCGCACCACGCCGTCCTCCGGCTCGGCCACCCCCGCCACGACCGCCAGCAGGGTGGACTTGCCCCCGCCGTTGCGGCCCACCACCCCCAGGCGGTCCCCGGACGACACGGTGAGCGAGAGGTCCTCGTAGAGGGCCCGGTCGGGGCGGTGGGCGGCCACCCCGGCCAGGTCGACGAGGATCACCGGCGGCGCCCCGCGCCCCGGCGCCACGGATCGCGCCCGGCGCCCACGCCGGCCACTGTAGGCAGTGGCACCGCACGTCCCTGGGGCCGCCCCCAGGCCGACGTGGGGGGACCCGGGGGTGGGTCGGGCCGCCAGGTCGCCCGAGACTGCGGCCATGACCCTCACCACGCCCGTCTGCCCGGCCCCGGCCACCTCGCTCGACTTCGTGGGCCGCCTGCTCCACCGCCAGGACCGGGCGACTGCCACCCGCCCGGCCCTGGCCAGCCACACCGGCGATGGCTGGGTCGAGCGCACCTACGCCGACCTGGACACCAGCAGCGTCCGGGTGGCGGCGTGGCTGGAGGCTGCCGGCGTGGCCGCCGGTGACCGGGTGGCCATCCTCGGGCCCGCCGGTCCCCAGTGGGTGGCCGCCCTCCTCGGGGCGTGGCGGGCGGGAGCGGTGGCGGTGCCCCTCGACGCCGCGCTGGGCCCGACGGAACTGGCCCCGCTCGTGGAACGGTCGCGGCCGGCGGCGGTGGTGGTAGGCGACGGCCAACGCGCCCTTCTGGCGGCCGCCGCCCCCGGCGACGTGGCCGCCCTGCCGTTCACGGCGGTCGACGCCCTGCCCGGGAGGCCCGGCCCGGACGTGGCCCGCAGCGGGGGCGAGGCGGCCCTCGTGGTGTGGACGTCGGGCACCAGCGGCCGACCGAAGGGCGTGACCCTGTCGTTCGACAACGTGGCCTACGTAGTGGACGCCGGGTGCGCCGCCCACCGCCTGGACGGCACGGAGCGGTGGCTGTCGGTGCTGCCCCTCAACCACACGCTCGAGCTCTCGTGCGCCGTGCTGCCCGCCCTGGCCACCGGCGCCTGTGTGGCCTTCGCTCCCGGGCGCGCCGCGGCCGACGTGGCCGCCGCCATGCGGGACCGCCGGTTCACCAGGATGACGGCGGTGCCGGTGCTGCTCACGTCCCTGCTGCGGGGGGTGGAAGCCGGCGCCCGCGACGGGCGACTGCGGGCCGCCGCCTTCCGGGCCGCCGGGGTCGTCGCCGCCGCCGTTCCCAGCCGGCGGGTGCGGTGCCTGCTGTTCGCCCCCGTGCACCGGCGGCTGGGCGGCGGGCACCCCAGTCTGCAGTGCGGCGGTGCGCCCCTGGACCCCGCCGTGCGCCGCCGGTTGGAGCTGCTCGGCGTCCCCGTCTTCGGCGGCTACGGCCTGACCGAGACGGCGCCCACGGTGGCCATGGAGGCGCCCGGGTCGAGGCGGGCGGGATCGGTGGGGCTCCCCCTGCCGGGTACCCAGGTCCGCATCGTGGACGGGGAGATCCAGGTGCGCTCGCCGGGAGTCATGCTCGGTTACTGGCAGGACCCGGCCGCCACCACCGCCGCGGTGGGCGCCGACGGGTGGTTCCGTACCGGCGACCTCGGGCGCCTGGACGCCGACGGCTTCCTGTACGTCACGGGGCGGGCCAAGAGCCTGGTGGTGCTGCCCACCGGCAAGAAGGTGCAGCCCGAGGAGGTGGAGGCGGCCCTCGAGGCCAGCGACCTGCTGGACGA
Source organism: Acidimicrobiales bacterium (assembly GCA_046263055.1). GTDB lineage: Bacteria > Actinomycetota > Acidimicrobiia > Acidimicrobiales > AC-14 > DATAQC01. The sequence continues at coordinate 12,668 of JBHELO010000051.1, forward strand.
GGCGTGCGTGGTCGGGTGGGCGCCGCCCACCGGCCCCCGGGCCGGCACCGAGCAGGTGTGCGCGGTGGTCGTGGCCTCCGCCGGCCTCCGGGCCCGGTGCCCGGCGGCGGGGGCGGTGGACGAGGTGGCCGCCGCCGAGGTGGCCCGCTGCACCGCCGGCCTGGCCGCCTTCAAGCGCCCGGGGGTGGTACGGGTGGTCCCCGGCCCCCTGCCCCGAACGCCCAAGCGGTCGGTGCGGCGGGCCGACGTCGTGCGCCTCCTCGAGTCGGGCGCCGGCTCCCGTCCGGCGGAGGGACCGGAGCCCGGCTGACGGAACGAGCCGGCGCCGGCGCGGTCACAATGGGAGCCAATGGCCCGCCACCGCGTCCCGGCCGTGGTGGGCGTGGCCCTGGTGGCGGGAGCCCTGGTGGCGGGAGCCGCCGCCTGCTCGTCGCCGGCGCCGGCGGCCCGCACCGACGTGCCCGAGCCGGCCTCCGCCCCTGCACCGGCAGCCGCCCCGGCGGGAACGGTGGTGTCGTTGGGTGGCGACCCCGAGGGCGTGGTGGCCGACCCCGCCACCGGCCTGGTGGCCATCGGCGTGCGCTCGCCTGACGGCGTCCTCGTCGTCGACCACGAGGGGCGCCTGGTGCGCCGGATCGGCCTGAGCAGCGCGCCCCGCCACCTGGAGCCCGGCCTCACCAGCGGCTCGGTGCTGGCGCCCGTCGAGGGCACGGACCGCCTGGAGGTGGTGGACCTGCGGGCCGGCACGGTGGTGTCCACCACCGCCGTCGGCCGCCAGCCCCACGACGCGGCGGCGGCCGCCGGCACCCTGTTCGCCGGCAACGAGCTGGCCGACTCGCTGTCGGTCATCTCCGGCGGCTCCGTCACCGCCACCCTCCCCATGCCCCGTCAGCCCGGCGGGGTGGCCACCAACGGCCGCACGGTGGCGGTCGTCGGGGTGCGAGGCCGCCGAATGGCGGTGGTCGAGGCCGCCACCGCCGCCGCCGTCGGCACCGTCGCATGTGGGGTGGGCCCGACCCACGTGGTGGCGGGGCCCGATGGCCGCTACTACGTGGCCGACACCCAGGGCGGGCGGGTGCTGGTCTACGAGGACTCGCCCCAGCTCCGCCAGACCGGGTCGGCGGCGGCGGCCGGCGCCCCCTACGGGATCACCGTCGACCCCGGGCGGCGGCACCTGTGGGCCACCCTCACCGCCCGCAACCAGGTGGTGGAGTACGACATCAGCGGCCGCCTCCCCCGCCGCCTGGCCACCTTCGCCACTGTGCGCCAGCCCAACAGCGTGGCCGTCGACCCCACCACCGGCCTGGTGTTCGTGAGCGGGGCCACGGCGGCCGGCGACCTCCAGATACTGCGCCCGGCCCGGTAGGGGGTGCGGCCGGCAGGCCGGCGGCCGGCGCTGCTACGGTGCTTGTCCGCTTCGTCGGAGTTGTGCGGTCAGCTATGCTGGTGGTAGCGAGAAGGGTGCGACGAGAGGCATGATGCAGCGCATGCAAGCCGGCGGCAACGCAGAGGTCGAGTACCTGACGCCCGGACAGGTCGCCCGGCTGTTGCACGTGTCGCCCAAGACCGTGAACCGGTGGGCCGACCAGGGCCGCATCGGCTGCATCGTCACCCTCGGCGGCCACCGCCGCTTCGCCCTGCCCGACGTCACCGCCGTCATCGAGCAGATGGCGTCGCGCTCGCCCCGGCGCGCCGCTGAGCCCGACCCGGGCTGAGCCGGGCCCACCCACAGCTCGGCCGGGCCCGTGCGCTGCACCGCAGGCTGGGGAGTGCGGCACAGCGCCGGTACCTGGGAAGCGGGAGTGATCCCTCTCCGAGGCTAGCTTACCCAAACCCGACAAAGCGGTCAAGTGGGTACGACCACGACACGTGGCGGGAGGCCGGGGTCGTGGACTGGCGGTGAGGGCGGCACGGCCGCCCGGGCCGGGGCGCACCGGAGCCGACGGCGGCAGCCGCTACCGTCGGTCCCGGGTGTGGAGGCCGACCCGAGGGAGCCGCAGCGCGTGCAGCAGTTCATCCTGAACAACGGCTACCTGGCCGTCTTCCTCCTCATGGTGGCCGAGTCGGCCTGCATCCCGGTCCCGAGCGAGGTCACCATGCTCTTCGGGGGGGCGCTGGCCAACGCCACCTTCGTGGCCGGGCTGGCCGCCGGGCACACCCACCTCAACTTCGTGGTCGTCGCCCTCCTGGGCACCCTCGGCAACCTGGTGGGGTCGTGGATCGCCTACGGGGTGGGGTACAGAGGCGGGCGCCCGCTGCTGGACCGCTGGACGGCACGGGCCCCGGGCACCGAGCCCCTGCTCTGGCGCCTCCTGCGCCTGCGGCCCGACCACGTGGAGCGGGCCGACCGGTGGTTCGCCGACCACGGCGAGGCGGCGGTGTTCGTCTCCCGCCTGCTTCCGGTGGTGCGCACGTTCATCAGCCTCCCGGCGGGCGTCGCCCGCATGCGCTTCGACCGCTTCAGCGCCTACACGCTCGCCGGCTGCCTGCCCTGGACGTTCGCCCTGGCCGCCGCCGGCTACGGCCTGGGCAGCCAGTGGCACACGGTGGACCACTGGCTGCGGCCGCTGAGCATCCTGGTGGCTCTCGTCCTGGTGGCGGCCGCCGTGTGGTGGGTGGTCCGTCAGCGCCGTTCCGCGGGCGCCGCCACTCCGGCGCCCACCGACGTGTGACCACGCCCCTCCCCCCGCTGCCCAGGGGCCCGGTGGCCTCCATCGACGAGGCGGTGGCCCGGATGCAGGCCATCAGCGCCGCCCTGCCCGAGGCCGACGGCCTGGCCTCCTTCAACCGCATGTACCTGACCGTCACCACCCAGGTGCGGTCCCGCATCGGCGACGGCTCCTTCGCCGACGTCGGGTTCATGGACCGCCTCGACGTGGTGTTCGCCAACCTCTACCTGGCCGCCGTCGACGCCTGGGCCGCCCCGCCCGCACCCCGGTCCGTCCCGCGGTCGTGGGACGTGCTCCTCGCCCGCCACGACGCCGGCGACCTGGCCCCCATGCAGTTCGCTCTGGCCGGCATGAACGCCCACATCAGCCACGACCTGGCCCTGGCGGTGGTGGCCACCTGCCGGGAGCGGCGCACCTCGCCGGGCGACGGCGCCCACCACGCTGACTTCGAGTCGGTCAACTCCGTCCTCGCCGAGCTGGAGCCCGGCATCCAGCGCTCGTTCGAGAGCGGGCTCGTCGCCGACCTCGACCGCCGCTTCGCGGGCCTCGACAACCTGGCCGGCAACTTCTCGATCAGTGCCGCCCGGGAGGTGGCGTGGTCCAACGCCTGCACGCTGTGGCACCTGGGCGACGCTCCCCTGCTGGCCACCCCCTTCGTGGACGGCCTCGACCGCATGGTGGCCTTCGCCGGCCGGGCCCTGCTGCTGCCCCTGCCGAGGGCCTGACTCCCCCTCAGATACCGAGGATGGCGTCCAGGCCGACGGTGAGGCCGGGGCGGTCGGCCACCGCCTTGACGGCCAGCAGGACGCCGGGCATGAACGAGCTCCGGTCGGTGGAGTCGTGGCGGATGGAGAGGGTCTGGCCGGTGGTGCCGAGCAACACCTCCTGGTGGGCCACCAGCCCCCGGAGCCGGACCGAGTGGACGCGAATGCCACCCTCGGCCACGCCGCCGCGCGCCCCCTCGGCCACCACCGTCTCGGTGGGGTCGGGGGCCCACCCGCCGGACGCCGCCGCCATGCGGGCGGCGGTGAGCATGGCGGTGCCCGAGGGGGCGTCGATCTTGCGGTCGTGGTGGAGCTCGATGATCTCGGCGGTCTCGAACCAGGGGGCAGCCAGCTCCGCGAACCGCATCATGAGCACCGCCCCGATGGCGAAGTTGGGGGCCACGAAGCAGTTGCTGGTCGTGAACCGCCGCGCCAGGTCCTCCAGGTCCTCCGCCCCGAAGCCGGTGGTCCCCACCACCGCGTGCACGCCGTGGTCGGCGCACCAGGCCAGGTTCTCCCGGGCGGCGTCGACGGTGGTGAAGTCCACCGCCACCTGGGTGCCGGCCCGGGCCAGGGCGTCGGCGTCGGGCGCCACCTGGCCGGCCACCGGCGCCCCGGTGACATGGCGGAGGTCGATGCCGGCGTGGAACGGGTCGACGGCCACCACCAGCTCCAGCTCCGGGTCGGCGGCCACCGCCCGGCACACGGTGGACCCCATGCGCCCGCCGGCCCCGAACACCCCGACGCGGATCACCACGGCCGCCGACAGTACCCGGGCGCCGCAGACCGCCCACCCCGACGAACCGGGTTGGCTTACCGGCGCTGGACGCCCGGTACCCAAACCCGGTTCGTCGACGCCGTCAGGCCACCCGAGCCGAGAAGTGCTCCTCGGCGAACGGGCCGACCACGGCCAGCACCCGCTCGGCGGCCACCACCCGGTCCACCACCCGGCGGAGGTCGTCGCGGGTGACGGCTTCGGTGCGGGCCACCAGCTCCTCGAAGGTCATGACCGAGCCGTGCACGAGCTGGCTGCGCCCGATGCGGCTCATGCGCCCGGCCGAATCCTCCAGGGAGAGGGCCAGGGAGCCCTTGACGTGGCCCTTGGCCACCGCCAGCTCCCGGTCGGTGACCTCCTCGTCCACCAGGCGGTCCAGCTCGCGGTCGATGAGCTGCAGCACCTCGTGCACCCTCGAAGGCGACGTGCCCGCGTACACCGCCAGCGACCCGCTCTCCAGGTAAGCGGCCCGGTAGGAGTACACCGAGTACACCAGGCCCCGCTTCTCGCGGATCTCCTGGAACAGGCGGCTGGACATGCCGCCGCCGAGCACCTGGTTGAGCACGTTGAGGGCGAAGCGGTCGTCGTCGTCGCGGGCCAGGGCCCGGGTGCCCACCACCACGTGGGCCTGCTCGGTGGACCGGTTGCTGACCACGAGGGGCCGGGCCGGGGCCAGGGCGGGCCGGGTGCGCTCTGGGCGGGCCCCCGGGCGACCGGCGTAGCGGGCCTGCACGCCGGCCACCACCCGGTCGTGGTCCACGTTGCCGGCGGCCGCCACCACGATGGCCCCCGGCTTGTACAGGGCCTCGAAGTACCCGGCGATGTCATCGCGGCCCATGGCCCCGATGGTGGACTTGTCGCCCAGGACCTCCCGGCCCAGCGGGTGGCCGGGGTACAAGGCCTCGGCGAACAGGTCGTGCACCAGGTCGGAGGGCTCGTCCTCGTGCATGAGGATCTCCTCCATGATCACCTGGCGCTCGGCCTCGATCTCCTCGGGTCGGAAGGCCGGGGCCCACATGATGTCGGAGAGGATGTCGAGCCCGAGATCGAGGTCCTCGTCGAGGAGGCGCGTGTAGAAGGCGGTGTACTCCTTGGTGGTGAAGGCGTTCATGTCGCCCCCCACCGCCTCCACCGCCTCGGCGATCTCCCGGGCGCTGCGGGTGGCCGTGCCCTTGAACAGCAGGTGCTCGAGGAAGTGCGAGGCCCCGGCCACCGCCGGCTCCTCGTCACGGGAGCCGGCGTCCACCCAGAAGCCAATGGTGACCGAGCGCGAGCCGGGCATCCGCTCGGTGACGACGTGGAGGCCGGAGTCCAGGCGCGTGCTCGAGATCACTGCGTGCTACCGCCGGCTGCCGGGCCGGCGGCGGTCGTTGCGGCGAGGCCCGCGGCTCTCGTCGGCGCGGGCCGGGGCGGTGGCCGCCTCGGGGCCGAGGTCGCCGAACGCCTGGCGCGCCTCGTTCTGGAAGCTGTCCTCGAACGACACGTACTCCCGATCGGCACCGCCGCCGTCGGGCTTGACCCCGCCGTTGGCGGGGCCGGCGTCGGGCTGGGGGCGACCGGCGCCGTTGCCGCCGGAGCCGCCACCGCCGCCCACCAGGTCGGTGACGGGCGACAGGGCCACCTTGCCCTGGGGGTCGACGTCGTCCACCCGGACCTCGATCTCGGCGTTGAGGGCGAGCACGTCCTCCACCCGCTCGACCCGCTTCCCCTTGCCCAGCTTGGAGATGTGCAGGAGGCCGTCGCGGCCGGGGAGGATGTTGACGAAAGCCCCGAACTTGGTGATGTTCACGACCTTGCCGGTGTAGACGTCGCCCACGTTGGCCCTGGGCGGGTTGATGATGAGGTCGATGCGGCGGCGGGCCTCCTCCACCGCGGTGCCCTCCTTGGCGCCGATGGTGACGGTGCCGACGGTGCCGTCGTCGTCCACGTTGATGTCGGCCCCCGTCTCCTGCTGGAGGGTGTTGATGACCTTGCCCTTGGGGCCGATGACCTCGCCGATGCGGTCGAGGGGGATCTCGAAGCTCACGATCTTGGGGGCGGTGTCGCGCACCGAGGCCCGGGGGGCGTCGATGGCGGCGCGCATGACCTCCAGGATCTGCAGGCGGGCCTCGTGGGCCTGCTGCAGGGCGGAGGCCAGGACGTCGGCCGGGAGCCCGTCGATCTTGGTGTCGAGCTGGAGGGCCGTCACGAAGTCGGAGGTGCCGGCCACCTTGAAGTCCATGTCGCCGAAGGCGTCCTCGGCCCCCAGGATGTCCGTCAGGGTGGTGTAGGTCCCCTCGGCGAAGACGAGGCCCATGGCGATGCCCGCCACCGGCGCCTTGATGGGCACGCCGGCGTCCATCAGGGACAGGGTGGAGCCGCACACCGAGGCCATGGACGTGGAGCCGTTGGACGACATGCAGTCCGACACCGCCCGAAGCGTGTAGGGGAACTCCTCCACCGGGGGAACGACCGGCAGCAGGGCCCGCTCGGCCAGCAGGCCGTGGCCGATCTCCCGGCGCTTGGGACCGCGCATGAAGCCGGTCTCGCCGGTGGCGAAGGGCGGCATGTTGTAGTGGTGCATGTAGCGCTTGGAGTCGTCGATGCCGATGGTGTCGAGCATCTGCTCCATCCGGGGCATGCCCAGGGTGGCCACGGTGAGGACCTGGGTCTCGCCCCGGGAGAAGAGGCCGGACCCGTGGGCGGTGGGGATGAGGCCGACCTCGGCCGAGAGGGGCCGGATGTCGGTGGTGCCCCGGCCGTCGATGCGCAGGCCCTCCTCCACGATGCGCTTGCGCACCAGCTTCTTCTGCAGGGCGCGCACGGCGGCCTTGACCTCGGGCTCCCGGCCCTCGAGCTCGGCCGCCAGCTGCTCCTTGATGGAGGCGATGGCCTCGTCGGTGGCGGCGTTGCGGTCCACCTTGGAGGAGATGGCGCCGGCCTTGGCGATGAGGTCCGTGCCCACCTCGGCCACCCGGGCGAACACGTCGTCGGCGTAGTCCACCTGCAGCGTGTAGGCGAGGGGCGGCTTGGTGCCCGCCTCCGCCACCAGCTGGCGCTGGGCGGCGATGGACTCCATGATCCAGGTCTTGGCCTCCTCAAGGCCCGAGGCGATGACCGCCTCGGTGACCTTGGGGGCGCCCGCCTCGTAGTACCGCCAGGCGTCCTCGGTGCCGCCCGCCTCCACCATCATGATGGCGACGTCCTCCCCGCCGTCGTCGGTCGTGATGGCCCGCCCGGCCACGACCAGCTCGAAGGTCGCGGCGTCACCCTCCTGGTAGGTGACGTCGGGCAGCCACGTGCCGTCGGTGGAGTAGCCGATGCGCACCGCCCCGATGGGGCCCTCGAAGGGGATGCCCGAGAGCATGAGGGCGGCGGAGGCGGCGTTGATGGCCAGGACGTCGTGGGGGTTCTCCTGATCGGCGCCCAAGATGGTGCCAACCACGTGGACCTCGTTGCGGAAGCCCTCGGGGAACGACGGGCGCAGGGGCCGGTCGATCAGGCGGCAGGTGAGGATGGCCTGGTCGGTGGCCCGGCCCTCCCGGCGGAAGAACGAGCCGGGGATCTTGCCCGCCGCGTACATCCGCTCCTCGATGTCGACGGTGAGGGGGAAGAAGTCGGCGCCCTCCCGCACGCCGCGTGACGCGGTGGCGGTGACGAGGACGACGGTGTTGCCGATCTGGCCCACGACGGCGCCGTCGGCCAACTGGGCCAACTTGCCGGTGGAGAAGGTGATGGACTTGTCGGTCCCGGACACGGGACAGGACACGGAAACTTCCGCCATGGAGGCGCTCCTTTGTGGCCGGGCTGGTTGGTGCCCCGGCTGTCGGGCGGCGGCGGGGCCAGTTCCCAGTTGTCGGGCTCCGGAGCGCCTCGATGGCCCCGGGCCCCGGCGACTGGCAGCTGGCGTCCTGGCGCCGCGGTCGTTGGGGTGCAGCTGGGTGGTGCGGTGGTGCGGTGCTGCAATGCTGCGGTGGTTCGGTCCTGCAGCCGGGCGCCGGTCGGCCCCCGGACGTGGAAGGAGCGGCCCGCAGGCCGCTCCCAGGTCCCTCAGCGGCGGAGGCCGAGTCGGGCGATCAGTTGGCGATAGCGGTCAACGTCGTTGGCCCGCACGTAATCGAGCAGGCGACGCCGGCGGCCGACGAGCATCAGCAGGCCCCGGCGGCTGTGGTGGTCCTTCTTGTGCACCTTCAGGTGCTCGGTGAGGTGGTTGATGCGCCCGGTGAGGAGCGCCACCTGCACCTCCGGCGACCCGGTGTCGGTGTCGTGGAGGCGGTAGTCGGTGATCGTGGTGGACTTGTCAGGCATGCGGCAGGCGATCGTCGCGTTCGTGTCGAGGGTTCCCGGCAGGGAGCACCCGGCGGGCGCGCACGGGTACGGGCCCAGATCGTACCAGCGATATCTCCGGCGCCAGTGACCGGGACCCCGCAGGGCGGCCCGCGGGTACGGTGCCGGGGGTGGCCGACGACCTGCAGGTCACCCGCACCTGTCGCATCCCGCTGGACGAGCTGGAGTGGCGGTTCTCGGCGTCGGGCGGCCCCGGCGGCCAGCACGTGAACACCGCCAACACCCGAGCCGAGGTGCGCTTCGACGTGGCCGCCTCACCGTCGCTGGGCCCGCGCCAGCGGGCCCGCCTCCTGGCCCGGGTGGGACCGGTCGTGCGGGTGGTGGCCTCCGACGAGCGCTCCCAGGCCCGCAACCGCCAGCTGGCCCTCGACCGCCTGGCCGCCCGCCTGGCCGAGGGACTCCGGGTGGAGCGGGTGCGGCGGCCCACGGCGCCGTCCCGGGGGGCCCGGGAGGCCCGGCTGCGGGCCAAGCGCCGGCGCTCGGAGGTCAAGCGGGCCCGGGGGCGCCCCGATCCCGAGTGAACCCGCCGGCCGCCCGCCGGGGTCAAACCTGGCGGACGCCGAACCCGGTGAACGCCACGGTGACCGGCGGGTCCCCCAGTTCCGAGGACACCGACAGGCCCACCACCTGCGTCGGCCCGAGCGGGTCCCTGTCCTGGGCCACCGCCACCGGGCGCCCGTTAACCGAGAGGGCCAGCGTCTGGCTGCCGGCCTGTCCGATGCAGTCGAGGCGCACGTGGTTGGTCCCCGACGGGGCGATGGCCCGGCTGTACTGCTCGGGGCTGCCCGCCTCGGCCAGCACGCGGAGAGAGCCGTCGGCCGCGTAGCGGCGGACGGACCAGTAGCCAGATGCCTGGACGTAGGCGACGTACCGCGGGAACGCCTGCTCGGACGGCTTGCAGAAGACGCCGAAGAGCGCCCGGTCGTGGGGACCGACGACCGTCTCAGCCGAGATGCCGACGCCGGCGGCCAACCGCGCCGGGTCGACGGGAGCGCCGACGTCGTAGAACGCGTTTGCCTGCCTGGCCGTGACCGAGTACCGGCCCGGTGCGAACACCGCCGAACCGCCGGTGTCGTCCTCCTCCGGCCATCCCGACGGGCGGGCGAAGCGGTCGTCCACGATGACGGGTGATGGCGCCTGGTGCCCCGGCCGGCTCGCCACGGCGACAGCCACGCCGGCGACCACCAGCACGCCGATCACGGCGCCTGCCGCGACCCGCCGGGCCACCCGTGACCTGGGCTGCGCCGACACCGCGGGGGGC
>JBHELO010000052.1:0-7415 GCA_046263055.1 Acidimicrobiales bacterium
TGCGGGGTGTTCGGCCGCCGGCGGGGATCGCCGGTCACGGCCCTGCGCTACCACAACGTGTACGGGCCCCGGATGCCGCGGGACACGCCGTACGCCGGCGTGGCCGCCATCTTCCGCAGCGCCCTGGAGCTGGGCGAGTCGCCGCGCGTGTTCGAGGACGGGGGCCAGCAGCGGGACTTCGTACACGTGACCGACGTGGCCCGGGCCAACGTCGCCGCCCTCACCGTGGAACCCCCGGCCGAGGGCGCGTTCAACGTGGCGTCGGGAGTGGCGCACACCGTGGGCGAGATGGCGGCGGCGCTGGCCGACGCCTTCGGGCCGGGCGCGCCGCGGCCCGAGGTGACGGGCGGCTACCGGCTCGGCGACGTGCGCCACGTGCTGGCGTCGCCCACCCGGGCCGCCGAACGCCTGGGGTTCAGGGCTGCGGTGGGCTTCGCCGAAGGCATGGCCGAGCTGGCCACCGCGCCGCTTCGCCCTCCGCCGGCCACGCCTCAGTTGCGATAGGCGCCGGCCCCCGTGAACATGCCTCGCCGCCAACGGGCGGGCGTGGCCACGAGGGCGCGGGGGTAGTCCTCGAACAGCCAGCGGGCAAAGTTGCGGCGCGTCCAGTCGCTGGACCCCGCCAGCCGGATAGCCGCCCGGGCGCCCTTGCGGTGGCTGATGACGCTCGAAAGGGCGCCCGCCAGGTGGTGGTCGGCGAACAGGGCCCGCTCCACGTCGGCCTGGTAGCGGCGCCCGGCCAGCACCGGCCGCGACGGTCCGGCGCCCTGCACGGCCTCGGCGGCGAGGCGGCCGGTGAGCATGGCCTGGGCGATGCCCTCGCCGGTTAGGGGGTCGGTGGCGGCCGCCGCATCGCCCACGAACAGGGCGCGGCCCCCGGCCGCGGTCAGCGGCACGCCGTCCACTCGGGCGGGGATGGGCCACGCCTTGTGGGTGCCCTCGGCCCGGGCCGAATGACCCAGCACCTCCCGCACCTGGGGGCGGGCCAGGATGTCGGGCCACAGGTGCTTCATGTCCCGCACCGCGATGCCGGAGTCGCGCTGGATCCCGAAGCCCACGTTGGCCCGCCCGCCGGGCAGCGGGAACGACCACGCGTAGCCGGGCAGCAAATCGGCCTCGAACCACACCCACAGCGCGTCGGCGGCCGGGCCCACGCCCGAGAAGTACTGGCGGAAGGCGTGCCAGTCGCCCAGATAGCCGGGGACGGTGGCGCCCAGGGCGTGGCGCAGGGGGGACCAGGCGCCGTCGGCGCCGATGACGTAGGGCGCCCGCAGGGTGCCGAGGCCGTCGACCTCCAGCTCCACGCCGTCCGTCCCGGCGGACGCCGACACCAGGGCGCAGCCGTCGTGAACCTCGGCCCCCGCCGCCCGGGCGGCGTCGAGGACGGCGGCATCGAGCGCCAGGCGGGGGGCCACCGCCGCAAAGAGCCCCGGCCCCGGCGGCAGGGGCAGCCGCACGGTGTGGCCCGAGGGCGAGCGCACCACCGCGTCGGCCACCGGTTGCCAGCCGGGCACCGCCGCCGGCGACACGCCCAGGTCCTCCAGCTCGCGCAGGGCGGCGGTGGTGAGGCCGTCGCCACAGCACTTGTCCCGGGGGAAGCGGGCCTTGTCCACCACCACCACCCGGCACCCCGCCCGGGCCGCCACCACCGCGGCGGTGGCCCCCGCCGGGCCGCCGCCCACCACCACCAGGTCGGCGTCGACGACGGGCGCGGGCATCTCGGGAAGGACGGCGCGGGTGGTCAGCCGTCGCCCCGCGTGGCCAGGCGGCGGCAGGTGAGGGCGCTGCCCACCCCCGCCGACAAGGCCATGAGGGACCCCCACCGATTCGCCTTTCCGGTCACCAGGGCGGTGAGGCTGAGGCTGGCGTCCACGCTGTCGGCGAACGCCCCCGCCTCCAGCCAGCCCCGCACCGGCGCCCCGTGCCGGGCGGCCAGCAGGGTGCCGATGCCCAGGGCCACGTCCCGCCCCGCCGCGGTACGGGCAAGGGTCCGGGCCGCATAGGTGGCGGCGTCGGCGCCCAGCCACGGGCGCAGCACCCGGGTAGGAGCCACCAGCAGGGTGGCCCCCACGCTGATGCGGCCCAGCGCCACCGCTCGGACGAGGGCGTCGTCGTTCATGGGCAGGTCACTCCCTCGGTCGGGGCGTAGAGGCCGTTGAAGCGGTCCACCAGCGTCCGGCCGTCGACGTAGTGGCGCGTGCGCTCGGTCGTCACCGCGGTGCACGGGCCGCGCCGGGACGTGGTCCGGTTGGAATGGGTGGCGTCCACGAAGTGGGTGGAGTACAGGGTCAAGGTGATCGACGATTCGGTGTGGGCCGGCCAGACGAGGATGCCGTACGGGGTGGAGTTGCGCACCTTCAGGTCGAGGCTCGGGTACGAGATGGTGGCCTCCCGGCCCATCCGGTGGGCGGCCAGCACCACGTTGCGGACGACCCGCCCGTGCGAGGCGCGGGGGTCGACGGCCCAGGCGGCGAGGACACGACGAACGTCTCACCCAGCGCGCCGGCGGCGACGGCGAGGCGTGGGCATCGGGCGGGTTGCCATCGGGCGGAGTGCGATCGGGCATGGAGCCATCGGGCGGAGTGCGATCGGGCATGGAGCCATCGGGCGGAGTGCGATCGGGCATGGTGCGATCGGGCATGGTGCGATCGGGCATGGGGCGATCGGGCATGGGAGGTGCAACCGGACCACCATTGCACGGGTGGCGGGCACCGCCGCACGGTGGCGGCGTTCGGCAGGGACGGTTGCCGCCCGCCCCGGGGCGGTACCCGGGCCATGATGAGGGCGTGATCGGGCGCACGGCGAGGATGGCGGCGGTCCTCGCCGGACTGGTCCTGGCCGCTGCCTGTTCGAGGGGAAGCGCCCCGAACCCGGGGTCGGGCCAGCCGACGACGGCGGTGACACCGGCCCCGACCGGCCCGACCCCCACCACCACCGGCGCCGCAGAACCGGCGCCCGCCGGGACCGGGCCGGTACCCGCCGGGTTCTCAGCCCGATCCTTCACGGCCGTCAGCGCCGCCACCTTCTGGCTGCTGGGTGACGCCCCGTGCTCATCGCCCCCGTGCACGTCGGTGGTGCGCACGACCGACGGAGGGAAGACTTTCGTCGGCCTCCCGGCGCCCCGGGCCCCGCTGGCCACCGGCCGCCCCGGCGGTGACGGCGGTGCCGTCGACCGGCTCCGGTTCGCCGACCTCGCCGACGGATGGTCGTTCGGCCACGCCCTGTGGGCCACCCACGACGCCGGCCGCTCGTGGCACCCCCTCACCATGGACGGCGCGGTGTTCGACCTGGCGGCATCGGGCGGCGTGGCCTACGCGGTGGTCGGCCGCTGCGATGTCGGCGGGCGGTGCTCGGGGTACGACCTGCTGCGCTCGCCGGTGGGCGTCGACGACTGGAAGCCCGTGAACGTGGGCCGCGCCCTCGGGGGAGATGCCGCCGCGCCGGCGCTGGCCGTGCAGGGATCGAGCGTCTACCTCCAGACCTTCAGCGGCGGTGCCGACCTGTTCGTGTGTCCCATGACCGCGGGGTGTCGTTCACCTCCCACAAGGGCCCGTGCGTGGCCGGCCTGGCGGGCAGCCTGGCGGCCACCACGGGCGCTGTGTGGGCGGACTGCGCCACCGGCATGCTGGCGGTCGCCTGGCGGTCGCTCGACGGCGGGGCGACATTCTCGGTGGACCAGTCGCCGGAGATGCCGAACAGCGCGGTGCTTGCCGTCGGCGACGCCCATACCGCGGTGCTGGGGTTCCCCGACGGGCGCCTGTTCCAGACGAGCGACGCCGCCCGTTGGTCGGTGACCTACACGGCGTCCCAGCCGTTCGCCATCTGGAGGTTCGTGGGGTTCACAACGTCGCAGATAGTCGACGTCATCGCCGAGACAGGCCCGGACGCCACGCGGCTCCTGCGCAGCGAGAACGGCGGGCGGTCATGGCACGAGGTGGCGATCCGCTGAGGTCCGGGGGTGCGATTGCGGGTCGGCTAGGTTCCCGTCGTGCCCCGAGCGCTGATCACCGGCATCACCGGCCAGGACGGCCGCTACCTGGCCCAGCTCCTCGTGGGCAAGGGCTACGCCGTGGTGGGGATGGTGCGTGGGCAGAACAACCCCAAGATTCAGATGGTGCAGGAGGAGACGCCCGGGCTGGAGATGGTGGAGGGCGATCTCCAGGACCTGTCGTCGCTCATCGCCGTGGTCGAGCAGGTGCAGCCCGACGAGGTCTACAACCTCGGCGCCATCAGCTTCGTGGCCCTGTCGTTCCGCCAACCCGAGCTCACCGCCGACATCACCGGCCTCGGCGTGCTGCGCATGCTGGAGGCCATCCGGGTGGTCGGCGGCTCACGGGACAACTCCATCCGCTTCTACCAGGCGTCTTCGTCGGAGATGTTCGGCAAGGTCCGGGAAACGCCCCAGACCGAGCGCACACCCTTCCATCCCCGGTCGCCGTACGGCGCGGCCAAGGTGTTCGGGCACTACACCACCGTCAACTACCGCGAGGCCTACGGGCTCTTCGCGGCATCCGGCATCTGCTTCAACCACGAGAGCCCCCGCCGGGGCCTGGAGTTCGTCACCCGCAAGGTCACCAACGCGGTGGCCCGGATCAAACTCGGCCTCCAGGACTCGCTGGTGCTCGGCAACGTGGATGCGTCCCGTGACTGGGGCTTCGCCGGCGACTTCGCCGAGGCCATGTGGCTCATGCTCCAACAGGACGAGGCCGACGACTACGTGATCGCCACCGGGGAGACCCACACGGTCCGCGAGCTGTTGGACCTGGCCTTCCGGGCCGGCGGACTGGGCGACTGGGAGCCCTACGTGCAGCGCGACCCCCGCTTCGAACGTCCCGCCGAGGTGGACGTGCTCACCGGCGACGCCACCAAGGCGGAGACCCGCCTGGGCTGGAAGCGCAAGGTGGGCTTCGCCGAGCTGGTGGAGATGATGGTGGTGTCCGACCTGGAGGCGGAGGCCGCCCGCATACCCCGCCCGGCGGCCCGCTGAGCCCCGGGTTCAGCCGACCCCGACCAGGTCCACCACGAACACGAGGGTCTCCCCCGGCTTGATGGCCCGGCCCGCCCCCCGGTCGCCGTAGCCCAGGTGGGGCGGGATGGTGAGCCGGCGGCGCCCACCGACCCGCATCCCGGCCACGCCCTGGTCCCACCCGGCGATGACCTGGCCGCCGCCGAGGCGGAAGCCGAATGTGCTGCGGCGGTCCCAGGAGGCGTCGAACTGCTTTCCCGTGGACCACGACACGCCCACGTAGTGCACGTCCACCTGCTGGCCGGGCGTGGCCTCGGGGCCGTCGCCCACCGTCAGGTCGTCGATCTGCAGCGCGGTCGGCGGGTCCCCGCCGGCCAGCTTCACCTCGGGCTTGCTCGGGGATGCCATGCCGCCACCGTAGCGTCGGCGGGTGCGGGGCCGGCGTGGCGGCCGGTCCACGGCGGCGTCCCCGGTGGGCCGATCAGGTGATGGTGAAGGCCGTGGGGGCCGACCGGTACGGCCCGAAGATGGCGGTGACGGTGTAGGTGCCGGGCCCGCAGACCGCCGGGGCGCCCGCCGCCGCCGGGCACCGGGCGGGCCACTGCAGGGGCGCGGTGAGGGTCTGGCCCGGTTCCCACCTGGGATAAGGGTTGGCGGGCGTGCCCATGGTGAACATGTCGGCGACACCCACACCCCCGAGAAGGGTGCCGGCACCGTCGCGCAGCTCCAGGCCCGGGTCGACTGGTTGGCAGGCGTGGCCGGAGCGGTTCTGGGCCGACGCCACGACGTCGATGACGGCCCCCGGCGCGTAGCTGGTCCGGCCGGTCGCGGCGCTCACGGCGACGTCCGACGCCGGGCACAGGGGGAGGGGGACCGGAAGCGTGGTGGTCCTGGTCGGCTCGGGGACCGCGGCCGGCGGCACGGTGGTCACCGGCCGGGCCACGGGCGACGTGGTGGTGGTGGTGCGGGTCGGCGGCGGGGCCGTCAGGACCGTGGGGCCGGGTCCCGGGCCGGCCGTCGTCGTGGTGTCGGCGGCAACGGGGTCGGTCATCGGTGGCCCAAGAGGAGGACCGGTCACCCGCAGCGGCGCCCGGCCGGTACCGGGAGTGGCCATGGCGGCCACCGACGCCCCCAGGCCGACGATGACAATGGCCACCGCCAACGCCGACAACCGTAGGCGCCGCAGTCGTATGCGGTCGGCTTCCGCCCGGACCACCGCCGGCGGCTCGCGCTCCGCCCGTCCGGGGACACCGTCGATGTGGTCATCCCAGCGCAAGGCTCACCTCCGGGTCCGGGCCGAGCTCGTGGCGGGGCGCGACCCGGGCACGCGTCGCGTGGGTCTTCACCCCCGAGTCGACCGAGATCCCGAGGGCGCCCTGGCCCGCCAGGCGAGGGGTGGTCCGGTCGGCGCTGTCGGCCACCGTCGCGGCCACCGGTGGGGCGGCACCGCAGCGGTGGCGGCGCCGGGCCCGATCTCGTCGACGGCCACGGTGGCGGACCCGCAACAGGCCACCGGGGACATCACCGGCAAGGCGTCGTCCAACTGGGCCCGCTCGCGCCAGTCGTCCACCACCACGACAACGTATCGCCGGCAACCTACCGCCGGCAACGTAGCGCCGGCGGTGCGTACCGCCGGCAACCTACCGCCGGCAACGTAGCGCCGCCCAGAGCCGGGCGACGGTTTGACCGGACGAACCTGCGACCCGGCCGGGCCTCGCCCCCGACCGAGGAGGAGCGCCCGGCGGCTACTTGACCAGGCCGGCCACGACGTTGATGGTCACGGCCACCACGAAGGTGCCGAACACATAGGAGATGAGGGCGTGGCGGCTGGCGGTGCGGCGGATGGCCTTCTTGGTCAGGTCGGTGTCCGACACCTGGTACGTCATCCCGATCGTGAGGGCGAGGTAGGCGAAGTCCCGGTAGTCGGGGTTGTCGTCCTCGTTGAAGTCCACCCCGCCGCCCTGCGAGTAGTACAAGTGGGCGTAACGCAACGTGAAGACCGTCTGCACCGCCGCCCACGACAGAACCACGGTGGCCACGCTCAGCGCGGTGAGGGCCGCCTCCGCCCCGCCCTTCTCCTGCGCTCCCTTGAGCAGGTTGAACCCCACGCCCACCAGGCTGGCCACACACGCCAGGAGGACCACCAGGTCGGCGGCAGTGCGGGAGTCGTCCTCCCGGGTGGCGAGGGCGGCGGTGGCGGCGCTGTCCCGCCGGGTCACGGCGCCCAGCACCCGGGCCACCGTCAGCAAGGCGGTCACGTCCCAACCGATCAGTACCGCTGGCTGCCACGGGAGCAAGAAGGCGGCGACCACCAGGGCGACGACGCCGGCGGCCGCCGAGACCAGGATCCGGCGGCCCGCGGTCGGGACGCCCGTCCGCCCTCGTCCAGGTGGGTCCCGGCCTGCCGCCACGCCTCCATCTTGGCCGCCCGCGGCGCCCCCGCCCCGTC
>JBHELO010000053.1:0-16973 GCA_046263055.1 Acidimicrobiales bacterium
GCCCTCGGCCGCCACCACCCGCACCAGGTGGAGCTTGCCGTCGGCACGGCGGGGGAACCCCTCGTCGGCCACCGCCGCCACCGTCGGCCGGTCGATCACGGGGTGGCCCATCATGCGGCGGAGGGCAGGACGGGCGAACAGCTCGAACGACACCATGGAGGACACCGGGTTGCCGGGCAGGCCGAACACGGGCGTGGCGCCGACGAGGCCGAAGGCCAGAGGCTTGGCCGGGCGCACCGCCACCTGCCACCAGCTCATGTCGCCCAGGCGGTCGAGCACGACCTTCACATAGTCGAAGTCACCCACGCTGACGCCGCCGCTCGTGACCAGCGCGTCGCACCCCGCCACCGCCTGCTCCACCGCGGCGGTGAGGAGGGCCTCGTCGTCGGCCACCAGGCCCAGGTCCACCGGCTCGCACCCCGCTTGGGCGACGAGGGCCACCAGGGTGGGACGGTTGGAGTCGCGGATCTGGCCCGGGCGCAGGGGCCCCCCGCCGGCCACCAGCTCGTCGCCGGTTGACAGCACCCCCACCCGGGCCCGGGGCACAACCATCACCACCTCCCGCCCGACGCTGGCCAGCACGCCCAGGTGGCCGGGGCTCAGTACCGTGCCCGGGCCGAACAGCTCCTGGCCGGCGGCCAGGTCGCTGCCCGGCAGGCGCAGGTGGTCGCCGGCGGCGGCGGCCACGGCCACCGTCACGGTGCGGCCGTGGTCCGCCGCCCGCGTGCGTTCCACCATGACCACCGCGTCGGCGCCCACGGGCAGGGGGGCGCCGGTCATGATGCGCACCGCCTGGCCGGGGCCCAGGGCCAGCGACGGCTCGGCACCGGCAGCGAGGGTCCCCACCACCGCCAGCTCCACCGGGGCGCCGCTGGTGTCGGCCGCCCGCACCGCGTAGCCGTCCATGGCGGTGTTGGCGAAGGGCGGCACGTCCTCGCCGGCCACCACGACCTCCGCCAGCACGCAGCCGAGGGCGTCGGCCAGCGCCACCGGCCGGGGTTGGAGCGCGGGGCAGGCGTCGAGGATCCGCCCGCGAACCTCGTCGACGGGGATCAGCGGGTCACACCAGCTTCTCGCGGCGCACCAGCTCGGCCAAAAAGGCGCGGAAACGGGGGCCCAGGTCCTCACGGTCGATGGCCATCTCCACGGTGGCCCGCAAGTAGTCGAACTTGTCCCCGACGTCGAAGCGACCGCGGTCGAAGACGTGCCCGTAGATGGTCTGCTCGGTGAGGAGCAGGGCCATGGCGTCGGTGAGCTGGATCTCGCCACCGCTCCCAGGGCCGACCCGGTCGAGGGCGTCGAAGATCTCCGGGGTGAAGACGTAGCGACCCATCACCGCCAGGTTGGACGGCGCCTCCTCGGGCCTCGGCTTCTCCACGAGGTCGAGCACCCGCACCAGGCCGTCGTGCACCGGCTCGGGGCGAACGCACCCGTAGGCGGAGATCTCCTCCGGGGGGAACTCCTTGACCGCCACCACCGAGCGCCCGTAGCGGTCGTAGACGTCGAGCATGTCGGACAGCACGGTGGCCTCGGCGGTCATGATGTCGTCGCCCAGCATCACCACGAACGGCTCGCCGCCCACGTGCTGGCGGGCGGTGGACACCGCGTGGCCCAGGCCCCGGGGCTCGCCCTGGCGGACGTAGTGGATGTCGGCCATGTCGGCGATCTCCCGCATCTCCTTCAGGAGCTCGAATTTTCCGGCCGCCTCCAGGTAGTGCTCCAGCTCGAAGGACCGGTCGAAGTGGTCCTCGAGAGAGCGCTTCCCCCGTCCCGTGATGATGAGGATGTCGCGCAGGCCGGCTCGGACCGCCTCCTGCACCACGTGCTGGATGGCGGGGGTGTCGACGATGGGCAGCATCTCCTTGGGCTGGGCCTTGGTGGCGGGCAGGAACCGGGTGCCCAACCCGGCCGCGGGGATGACCGCCTTGCGTACGCGCTGCGTCACCGGCTCCTCCCCGCTCGTCCCATCCCCGGTCGTTCCGTCCCCGGTCGTCCCTGCTGTCGTACCGTGGTCGTCACCACGCCACCCTTCCCGGTCGGCCCGCCCCTCACTCGACGACCTTGGCGTGCTCCACCCGGTCGCCGCCGAGGTGCTTGGCCCGGTACAGGGCGCCGTCGGCCGCCGCCTTCAGCTCCTTCTCCGACGATCCGTGCTCGGGGTAGGCGGCCACCCCCAGGGACAAAGCCACCGCCAGCTCCAGCCTGTCCACCCGGAACGGCTCGCCGTGCACGGCCACCCGCACCTTGTCGGCCAGGCGAAGGGCCCCGGCCAGGCCGGTGCGGGGGAGCAGGAGGGCGAACTCGTCACCGCCGCCCGACAGGCGGGCCACCACGTCCACCTCCCGCGTGCTCTCCATCAGCCGCCGGGCCAGCTCCACCAGCACGCTGTTGCCGACGGCGTGGCCGAAGGTGTCGTTGACGCCCTTGAAGTCGTCGAGGTCGGCGAGGACGAGGGCGAAGTAGTCGTCGCCGAAGCGGGTGGCACGCGACAGCTCCTCGCCCAGGCGCAGGTCGAGGTGACGCCCGTTCCAGAGCCCGGTGAGCCCGTCGGTGAGCGACAGGCGCTTGGCCTCGTCGTACAGGTAGCTGTTGTCGATGGCCGTCTCCGCCTGGCGGACAAGGGACTGCAGGGTCTCGGCGTCGGCGGTGGTGATGGGTTGCCCACTGGCCCGCCCGTACAGGGCGAGGACGCCGAAGGGGTGGCCGTCGGTGCGCACCGGGACGGCCACCGCGGTGAGGGCGCCGGCCGCCGGCTCGGTGGGCGACGGGTGGGGTGCCCCGAGGCCCGGCCACACCACGACCGCACTGGTGGCCGCCGCCGCCCCGGCGACGCCCTCTCCCCGCCGCAGGTCGGGACCCTCCACCGCGCCGGGGGCCACGTCGCCGAAGGTGGCCAAAGCTCGGAGGCGATCGCTCCCGGCCACCGCCGACCAGAACACGCCGGCCTCGGCGCCCAGGAAGAGCACGCCCGTCTCCAGCACGGCGCTGACCATGGCCGGGCGGTCGTGGGTGGCGGCGAGGGCGTCGCCCAGGCGGGTGAGGGCGCGGCGGAACTCCGACCCCGCCTGCTCCAGCGACACCAGCCGGCGCTCCACCTGGCGGACGTGGTCCTCCACCCGGCGGAGCCGGGCCGTCAGCTCGGAGACGTCGTCGTCGCCGCTCACGCCGCCATGCTAGGGACTCCGCCGCCGGCCGCCGCCGACCCCGCTCCCGGCCGGCCGGGTGGCGGCCCGGAATGCCGTCCCCGGTAGGATCGTTGTCCTCGACAGCCGATCCCAACCTGGCCGGAGGCCACACCGGAATGCCGACCTACGAATACGCGTGCAAGTCCTGCGGCGAGCACTTGGAGGTGGTGCAGTCGTTCAAGGACGACGCCCTCACCACCTGCCCGGCCTGCGGCGGCTCGTTGCGCAAGGTGTTCGGGTCGATCGGCATCTCGTTCAAGGGCAGCGGGTTCTACCGCACCGACAGCCGGGGCTCGGGCGCCAGCAAGAAGGAGTCGGAGGCGCCGGCGGCGGCCGCCAAGGCCTCGCCGGGCAGCGCCGACACCCCGGCCAAGAAGGCCGACGCCGCCGCCCCGTCGCCGTCCACCGGTTCCCGCCCGGCGGCCAAGGCCGCGCCCAAGCCGGCCGCCGCCGCCGGCTGAGGTGGCGGCCCCAACCGCCGAGATCGGCGTCTTTGGGGGCACCGGCTTCTATCGCTTCCTCGACCACCTCACCGGGGTGGCGGTGCAGACGCCCTATGGGGCACCGTCGTCACGGGTGGCGGTGGGCGACCTGGGCGGGCGCCGGGTGGCCTTTCTGGCCCGCCACGGGGCCCACCACGAGGTCCCCGCCCACCGGGTCAACTACCGCGCCAACCTGTGGGCCCTGCGCTCCCTCGGCGTGACCCGGGTTCTGGCCCCCTGCTCGGTGGGATCCCTGCGCCCGGAGGTCAAGCCGGGCGACTTCGTGGTGTGCGACCAGCTCGTCGACCGCACCCGGGGCCGGGTGGACACGTTCTTCGACGGCCCCGTTCCCACCCACGTCTCCTTCGCCGACCCCTACTGCCCGGAGCTGGCGGCGGTGGCGGTGGCGGCGGCGACGGCCGAGGGCATCACCGCCCACCCCCGGGGCACGGTGGTGGTCATCGGCGGCCCCCGCTTCTCCACCCGGGCCGAGTCCCGGTGGTTCGCGGCCGCCGGGTGGGATGTGGTGAACATGACCCAGTACCCCGAGGCCGCCCTGGCCCGCGAGCTGGGCATGTGCTACTCGGGCATCGCCCTGGTGACGGATCACGACGCCGGACTGGAGGGTGTCGAGGGCGTGCATCCCGTCACCATGGAGACCGTCTTCGGGGTGCTGGCCGAGAACGTGGAGCGGGTCCAGCGCCTGCTCACCCGGGCCGTCCCCACCGTGCCCACCGAGCGGGCGTGCGCCTGTGGGCCGGCCCTGGACCCCGGCACCCTCAGCCCCTAGGCTCGGCTCGCCAGGCCGGCTCCCCGGAGCCCGGCGCCCGGTGCCGCTTCCCCCCGGCCGTTGCCGCCCCGCGCCCCGGACCCGGGGCCGGGCACCGCTGAGGAGCTGTCCCCGTGCACCTGCGCCGCCTGTCCCGTTCGCCCCTGGCCTTCTGGGCCCTGGTGGCCGTGCTCGCCCTCCTGACTGCCTCCGTGGTCGGCCGGCTGGTCGGCCGGGCCCGGGCCGACGCGTCCCGCTGGGGCTCGGCCCGCACCGTGGCGGTGGCCGCCCGGGGGGTGGAGGCGGGCGGGGTGGTGCGCCCGTCCGACGTGGTGGTGCGCACCGTCCCTGTCGCCTTCCTGCCCGACGGGTGGGTGGGATCGCCCGCCGACGTGGTGGGGCGCACCGTGGTGGTGCCCCTCTTCCGGGGCCAGGCCGTCGTCCGGGCCGAACTGGCGCCCGACGGGTTGAAGGGCCTGGCCGCCCTCCTGCCGCCCGGGTCCCGGGCGGTGGCGGTGCCCACCGGGGCGGCGAGCCCGCCACTGCACCAGGGTGACGTGGTGGACGTGCTGGCCACCTTCGACCCCCAGGTGGCGGGCGACGGCGACCCCACCTTCCCGGTGGCCCTGGGCGCCCCCGTGGTGGACGTGGCCAGCGAGGCGGCCACCCTCGCGGTCACGCCCGCGGAGGCCACCAAGGTGGCGTTCGCGGTAGCTCACGGGGCGGTATCCATCGCCGTCACCCCCGGCCCCGGGGCCGCGGCCGACGCCGGTGGGGCGGCGGCCGGCACCGCCGGTGACGCCGTGTCGCCGGCGGCCCCGACGGCCCTCCCCCGGGTCCCGTTGGCCACCGGTGCGACCACCACCACCCGCCCTCCCGGTCGCTGACCTCGGACACTCCCGTGCGAACATGGCGCGATCCACCACCGCCAGCGGTGGCCGATCGACCGAGTCGGTCGTGATCAGCTCCCGCTCAGGGCCAGGTCGGACACCACCAGGGTGACTCCGGCGGCCGACCCGGGGAGCCACTCGAGGTCGGAGCCGACGGCGGCCACGTCGGCCAGCATGCGCTGCAGGGTGGAGGCCACGGTGGCTTCCCGCACCGGCTCGGCCGGCGACCCGTCGCGCACCATCAGGCCGGACACTCCCACCGAGAAGTCCCCGCTCACCGGGTTGGCGCCCGAGTGCAGGCCGGTGACCGACTGGACGAGAAGGCCCTCGCCGACGTCGGCCAGCAGTTGCTCCTGGCTCCGGTGGCCGGGGGCCAGGCTCAGGGCCCGGCTGCCGACACCGGGCGTGCTCTTGAAGCCGCCGCGAACGGCCGAGCCGGTGGAGGCGGTGCCCGCCCGCCGGGCGGTATAGCTGTTGTGGAGGAAGCCTGCCACCACGCCACCGTCGAGGAGGACGGTGCGGCGGGTGGCCAGCCCCTCGGCGTCGTAGCGGCCGGCGCCATACGCCACCGGGTTGGTGGGGTCGTCCACCAGCGTCAGCGACGGCGCCCCCACCGACTGGCCCTCCCGGCCGGCGAACATGGACCGCCCTTTGAGCATCGCCTCACCGGACAGGGCCCGGGAGATGAGGCCCAGCAGGGACGCCGTCACCAGCGGCTCGAACAACACTGTGAGGTGGCGCGACGTCGGCTTGCGGGCGCCGAGCAGGCGGGTGGCCCGGGTGGCGGCGTCGCCAGCCGCCTTGGCCAGGTCGAGGCCGGCGGGGGAGCGGGCCACCGAGTAGCCGTAGCCGGTCTGCGTCTCGGTGCCGTCGGTGGCCATGGCGTCCACGTAGACCGAGCACACCGTGCGGCGGGTAGCGGCCCGGATGCCGGTGCTGGAGGCCACCGCCGCCTCCGAGCGGGAGTCGCCGTAGCCGGCCGTCTCGACGCCCTTGACCCGGGGGTCGGCGGCCCGTACCGCCCGCTCCAGATCGAGGGCCATCGCCACCTTGTCGTCGGCCGGGAAGGCGGCCAGGTCGTCGGACCACAGGTCCAGGTCGGCGGGAGCCACGCCGTCGGGCTCGGCCAGCCCCGCGAACTCGTCGACGGTGCCGAAGGCGGCGTTGTCGCGCGCTTCGGCCAGCGTCTCCGCCATCACCGCCTCGTCAAGGGAGGCGGCGTAGGCGAAGCCCTGGCGGCCGCCGGCCACCACCCGCACCCCGATGCCGGCGGTGTCCGAGGAGGACAGGGACTCCACGTCGGCGTCGAAGGCCTTCACCTCGGTGTGGTGGGACCGCGCCGCGTACGCCTCGACCGCCTCGCCGTCGGCGGCCCACCCCGCCACCCGCTCGACCAGCGCCAGCAGGTCCGAGTCGGTCACCGGGCGGTGCCGCCAACGGTCATGCCCGCCACCCTGAGGGTCGGCTGGCCGGCCGACACGGGCACGCCCTGGCCGTCCTTGCCGCAGGTGCCGGCCCACGTGTCGAAGTCGTCGCCCACCGCGTCGATGGCCCGTAGGACCTCGGGGCCGTTGCCGATGAGGTTGGCGGCCCGCACCGGCTCGGTGACCTCGCCGTCCTCGATCATGTACGCCTCGGTCATGCCGAACACGAAGTCGCCGGTGGTGGTGTTCACCTGGCCCCCGCCGAGCTGCACGCAGTAGATCCCGTGGGGCGTCTGGCGGATGATCTCCTCGGGGTCGTCCTCGCCGGCCAGCACGTAGGTGTTGGTCATCCGCACCATGGGCAGGTGCTGGTAGCTCTGGCGTCGGCCGTTGCCCGAGGACTCCCGACCCTCCTTGCGGGCCCGCAACAGGTCCCACATGTAGTCGGTCAGCTCGCCGCCCTCGATGAGGGTGTTGCGCCGGGCCGGGTGGCCCTCGTCGTCGATGGCGTAGGTGCCCCACTCCCGGGCGTAGGTGCCGTCGTCCACCAGGGTGACGAGGGGGCTGGCTACCTGGCGACCCACCTGGCCCCGGAACACCGATGCGTCCTTCCCCACCAGGTCGGCCTCCAGCCCGTGCCCGCACGCCTCGTGGAAGAGCACGCCGCCCGCACCCCGGCGCAGCACCACCGGGAGGGTGCCGGTGGGGGCGGGCCGGGCCTTGAGCATGGCCAGGGCCCGGCGGGCGGCGGTGCGGGCGACCTCGGCCACGTCCACCTCGTCGTACAGCTCGAAGCCCACGGTGCCGCCGGGGCCCTCGTAGCCGGTCTGCATGCCGGTGTCCCCTGTGGCCACCGCCTGCACCATGAACCGGGTGCGTACCTGGTCGTCGGCCGCCACGAGCCCGTCGCTGTTGGCCACCAGGACCTGGCGGCGGCTGTCGGCGTAGGACACCGAGACCTGGCGCACGGCGCCGCCCTCGGCCCGGGCGGCGTCGTCGGCCCGCAGCAGCAGGTCCACCTTGGCCGCCTTGGGGACGTCGGCGGGCAGGACCAGCACCTCGTGGGGCCGGGGCGCGTCCTGGCGGGCGAGGGCCACCTGGCGCACGCCGCCGCCCCCGCCCCGGGCCGCCGCCCCCGCCGCCTCGGCCGCCGAGCGCAGGCCCTCCTCGGTGAGGTCGGACGTGTGGGCGAACCCGGTGGTGTCGCCCCGAACGACGCGGATCCCGGCGCCCCGGTCCCGCCCTGACGACAGCTCCTCCACCCGGCCGTCGTCCAGGTGGGCCGACGAGGACCGGCGGTCCTCGGCGAACACCTCGGCGAAGTCGCCCCCGCCGCGCAGGGCGGCGCCCAGCACCCGCTGGACCACGGCCTCGTCGATCATTGGGGGCCTCCGGAAGAGCAGGGGGCCGGGCACCCCCGTGGACGGCCCATGGTAGGGGCCAGGGCCGCCGTAGGCGGACGGGCCCGCCGCCCGCTCGCGCCGGTCAATGTACGACCCTGAGCGGGCGGCCTTCATCTAGTCTTCCCTCCTCTGGACGACGAACGGGCTGGCCGCCGGCGACGAGGGGTGCTGGCGCTGCGCATCTTGGTGAGCGCGGCGATGCTGGCGTTCCTTTCGACGCGCGTCCACCTGGCGTCGCTGCTCCCCGAGCGGGGGACGTCCACCGTGCCCTGGCTCCTCGCCGGCATGGCCGTGTGGCTCGCGGCCGTGCTGTTCTCGGTCCTCCGCTGGCGCCAGGTGCTGGCCACCCTCGACCTGCCCACGCCGATGCCCGCCCTCGTGTCGCACAGCCTGGCCGGGCTGTTCGTGGCCAACTTCCTGCCCTCCACCATCGGGGGCGACGTGCTGCGGGTGATGCGCGTCTCGGCCGACAACGGGGACGCACCGGCATCGTTCGCCTCGGTCGTCCTGGAGAGGCTGACGGGCGTGCTGGTGCTCCCCGTGCTCACCCTCGTGGCCTTCGCTCTCCGACCGTCCCTCCTCCGCCTGGGGACCGCCAGCCGGCTGGCCGTGGTGCTGTCCCTCGCCAGCCTGGCCGGACTCGTCGGCGTTCTGGCCCTGGCCGCCAGCCCCCGGCTCGGCGGGCGGCTGGCCGGCCACGAGAGCTGGCTGCGGTTCGTCGGGGCCGTCCACCTGGGCCTCGACCGCATGCGCCGCCGCCCGGCGGCTGCCGCCGGCGCACTGGGGCTGGCCGTCGTCTACCAGTTGACGGTGGTGGTGGCGGCGGTGGCCGCCGCCCACGCCCTTGGGATCGACGTGGGATGGGTGCCCATGCTGGCGTTCGTGCCGGTGGTGGCCATCGCCCAGGTCGTCCCCCTGTCGGTGGGTGGCCTGGGCCTTCGTGAGGGGGCGCTGGTCCTGCTGCTCCACCCCCTGGGCGTGGCGGCGTCCAAGGCCACCGCCCTCGGCCTGCTGCTGTACGGCATCAACCTCGTGGTGAGCCTGCTGGGAGCGCCGGCCTTCGCGATGCGCTCCTCCGCTGCCCGGGCCGTGGCGTGAGCCGCGCCTGCCAGGCGGAGGCCACCTTCGTCGCCGATCCCTGGCTGGAGGGGGCCCGTTCGCCCGCCGGCCGGCGCCTGCGGTGGTGGAAGGAGGTGCTGCTGGCCGGCGCCTTCTACCTGGTGTACAGCGCCGTCCGCAACACCCAGGGGTCGGCATCGGTGTCCCGCAGCCTGGCCTTCCGCAACGCCCGGCGGATCATCCACGTGGAGCGGATCTTCGGGCTCTACCACGAGCGGGCCATCCAACACCTGTTCGTCCGGGCCGAGGACCTCATGGAGCTGTGGAACCTGTTCTACGGCACTTTCCACTTCGTCGTCACCATCGCCGTCCTGGTGTTCCTGTTCCGCTGCGCCCCCACCCGGTACCGCCGGTGGCGCAACGCGCTGGCCGCCACCACCGCGCTGGCGCTGATCGGGTTCACGCTCTACCCGCTCATGCCCCCCCGCCTCCTGCCGCCGTCGTACGGCTTCGTGGACAGCCTCAAGGCGTTCGGCAGCCTCTGGTCGTTCGACTCGGGGGCCATGCAGAAGATCTCGAACCAGTTCGCGGCCATGCCCAGCCTCCACTTCGCCTGGTCCCTGTGGTGCGCCTGCGCCCTGGTGCCGGCCCTCCGCCGGCGGGGGGCCAAGGTGCTCGCCGCCCTCTACCCGGCCATCACCCTGTGCGCCATCGTGATCACCGCCAACCACTACCTCCTCGACGCCGCCGCCGGGGCGGTGACGGTGGGCGCCGGCTGGCTGTACGCCACGGTGACCACCGGGCTCTGGGACCGCCTGCGGGCCCGTCGCCGGCCGGCCGTGCCCGCGGCCGCCTGACGGCGGCCGCCACCGGTCATCCGGCGGGGCCGTCGGTGCCGAACGGGCCGGTAACTTGTCGCCATTGGCGGGGAGTCACACGACGCCTACCTGCGCATTCGTGAGCTACCTGTCAGCGGGTCCGTCCATCAGAATGCGCACGTCGTCGTCTTCTGACCACGAGAGGAGGCCTGTGCGAGTCGTTGCGGCAACGAGGGATGCGCCCCCCAGCCTGGCTGGCATCGCCGCCCGGGTCGACGCCCGCATATCGTCCGCCCTCGACGCCGAGCTGGCCCGGTGGTCGGCCACCGACCCCGAGCTGGCGGAACCCCTGGCCGCCCTGCGTGAGCTGGTCCTCGCCGGTGGGAAGCGCCTGCGCCCCGCCTTCTGCCACTGGGCCTTCGTGGGGGCGGGCGGGGACCCCGCCGACACCCTCGTAGTGGACGGCGGCGCCGCCCTCGAGCTGCTCCACACCTTCGCCCTCATCCACGACGACATCATGGACGGGTCGTCCACCCGGCGGGGCACCGACACCATCCACGTGGCCTTCGAAGCCCGCCACGCCATGGAAGGTTGGCGGGGCGAGGGCCGCCGCTTCGGGGAGGGGGTCGCCATCCTCGTCGGCGACCTGGCCTTCGTGTACGCCGACCACCTGCTGGCCGGCGCGCCCCCGGCCGCCATCGAGGTGTTCACCGAGCTGCGGGTGGAGGTGAACGTCGGGCAGTACCTGGACCTGGCCGGCACCGCCCGGGGCCGGGTGGGCGAGCGCGAGGCCCGACGCATCTCCCGGTACAAGTCGGGGAAGTACTCGGTGGAGCGCCCTCTCCACCTGGGCGCCGCCCTGGCCGGGCGCCTCGAACCGCTGGCCGGTGCCCTGTCGGGCTACGGCCTGCCCCTGGGCGAGGCCTTCCAGCTTCGCGACGACCTGCTGGGCGTCTTCGGGGACCCGTCGGTCACCGGCAAGCCGGTGGGGGAGGACGTGCGGGAGGGCAAGCCCACGGTTCTCTACGCCATCGCCGCCGCCCGGGCGTCGAACACCGCGGCGCGCGTTCTCGACCGCTACGGCGCCGCCGACCTGGAAGAGGCCGAGGTGGCCACCATCCAGGAGGTGCTGGTGGAGACGGGTGCCGTCGACCGGGTGGAGCGCGACATCGACGAGCTGGTGGACGCCGCCCTGGCCGCCCTGACCGTGGCCGACCTCACCCCCGACGCCCGCCACGCCCTGGCCGACCTGGCCCACTACGTGGCCGGGCGCGACCGCTAGGGTCCCGCCATGAGGGTCGTGGTGGTGGGCGCCGGGCTGGGCGGCCTCTCCGCCGCCTGCCACCTGATAGGGCGGGGCCACGAGGTGGTGGTGCTCGAGCGGGCCGACATCCCCGGCGGGCGGGCGGGGTTGTGGGAGGAGGCGGGCTACCGCATCGACACCGGGCCCAGCGTGCTGACCATGACCGGCCTCATCGCCGACGCCTTCCGGGCGGCGGGCGCCGACATGGCCGAGCACCTCACGCTGGCCCCCGTCGACCCCATGTACCGGGCCTGCTTCGCCGACGGCACCGAGATCTTCGTGCGCCACGGCCGGGAGGCGATGGCGGCCGAGGTCCGGGAGACGTGCGGGCCGGCCGAGGCCGACGCCTTCGGCCGCTTCTGCGACTGGCTCACCGAGCTGTACCGCCTGGAGCTGCCCAACTTCATCGACCGCAACTTCGACTCGGTCTTTTCCATCGCCCGGCCGTTGCGGCCCCTCGTGTCCCTCGTGCGCCTCGGCGGGTTCAAGAAGCTGGCAGCGTCGGTCAACTCCTACTTCGCCGACGACCGCCTCCAGCGCCTCTTCTCGTTCCAGGCCATGTACGCCGGGCTCTCGCCCTTCGACGCCCTCGCCCTCTACTGCGTCATCACCTACATGGACACCGTCGAGGGGGTGTTCTTCCCCGAGGGCGGCATGCACGCGGTGCCGGCGGGGCTGGCGGCGGCGGCCACCAAGGCGGGAGCCGCGTTCCGCTACGGCGTCGACGTGGAGCGGGTGGTGCGCTCGCCGTCGGGCGCCGCCACCGGGGTGGCGCTGGCCGGCGGCGAGGTGGTGGACGCCGATGCCGTCGTCCTCAACCCGGACCTGCCGTACGCCTACCGGGACCTGCTGGCCGGTGTGCCCGCCCCCCGGGTCGCCCGCCGCGGCCACTACTCGCCGTCGTGCGCGGTGTGGCTGGCCGGCGTGCGGGGGCCCCTGCCGGCGGGGGCCACCCACCACAACATCCACTTCGGCCGCCAGTGGGCGGAGTCGTTCGACGCCCTGCTGAAGCGGGGCGAGACCCAGCCCGACCCGTCGATCCTGGTCACGAGCGCCACCGCGTCGGACCCGTCGCTGGCGCCGCCGGGGTGCGCGTCGCTCTACGTGCTGGAGCCCGCGCCCAACTTGGACGGCGCGGTGGACTGGGGCGCCCGCCGGGAGTCGTTCAAGGCCGACCTGATCGAGCGGGTGGGGCGGCTGGGCTACCCGGTGGACCACGTGGAGATCGAGCGCTTCGTGGACCCCGCCGACTGGGAGCGCCAGGGGATGGCCCGGGGCACGCCGTTCGCCCTGGCCCACAACTTCTTCCAGACCGGCCCCTTCCGCCCCAACAACGTGGACAGGCGGGTGCCGGGCGTGGTCTTCGTGGGTTCCGGCACGGTGCCCGGCGTGGGGGTGCCCATGGTGCTGCTGTCGGGCCGCCTGGCCGCCGAGCGAGTCGACGAGCTGGCGGCCCGCGGCCCGCGGGGGTAGCCGGCGGTGGCCGTCACCCTGGAGGAGTCCTACGCCCGCTGCCGGGAGCTGAACCGGCGGTACGGCACCACGTACTACTGGTCCACCGCGCTGCTGCCCAAGGTCAAGCGCCACCACGTGCACGCCCTGTACGGGTTCTGCCGCTACGCCGACGACATCGTGGACGACCTGGGCTCGGCGGCCACGCCGGCCGAGCGCCAGGCCGCCCTCGCCGACTTCGGGGCTCGCTTCTGGGCCGACCTCGAGGCCGGGCGCTCGGACGACCCGGTGCTCAAGGCGGTGTGCCACACCGTGCGCGCCTTCGACATCGACCCCACCTGCTTCACGCGCTTCCTGCGGTCGATGGCCATGGATTTCACCACCGAGACCTACGAGACCTTCGACGACCTCCTCGGCTACATGGAGGGCTCGGCCGCCGTGATCGGCGAGATGATGGTGCCCATCCTGGAGCCGGTGCGGCCGGAGGCGTCCGGCCACGCTCGTGACCTCGGGATCGCCTTCCAGCTCTCCAACTTCTGGCGGGACGTGGCCGAAGACCTGGACCGGGGCCGGGTGTACGTGCCCCAGGAGGACCTGCGGAAGTTCGACGCCGACCCGTGGCGCCGGCGGGTCACGCCCGAGTGGCGCGACCTGATGGCCTTCGAGATCGCCCGCACCCGCCGGTACTACGAGTCGGCCGACCTCGGTATCGAGATGCTGCCGCCCCCGTCGGCCCGCTGCATCCGGGGGGCCCGGGCGCTGTACGCCGGCATCCTCGACCAGATCGAGGCCGCCGGCTACGACGTGTTCTCGGCTCGGGTCCGGGTGCCCAGGTGGCGCAAGCTGGCCGTGGCCGCCCGGGTGTCCCGCCCCGGCCTGCCGCCCGGCCGCCGCCGGCGCGCCCGGTAGCGGTGCGGGCCGAGGCCCGCCACCGGCTGGCCGCCCTGGCCGCCCTGGTGGCGATCGGCGCGCCGGCCTTCCTCGTGGGAGGGCGATATTGGGTCGGCACGGTGTCGGTGGGCGAGGCCGTGGCCCGCTTCCGGGCCGCCGGCCCGGCCGCCACCTCCACCGGCGCGGGCTCGACGGGCGCGGGCCCGGGCGCGGGCGGTGCCGCCGGTTCCACCGGGGGCGCCGGGCTGCCCGAGCCGGGCGTGTACCGGTACCGCACGACGGGCGGGGAGCACGTGTCCCTGTTCGACTACTCCCGCCGCTACCCATCCACGACGGTACGGATCATCACCCGCCGGGGCTGCGGGGTGCGGGAGGAGCAGTGGTTCCTCGTCCAGCACCTGGAGTACTACGACCGCTGCGGGCCGGCGCTGCCCTCGTACGGGACCGACATCGCCTACTGGTGGACGCACGGCACGCAGTCCTTCACCTGCGGGCCCGGCTCGTTCGACGGCGCCGACCTGGCGCCCGGCCGGTCGTCCACGTGGGAGTGCCGCGACGAGGACACCCGAGCCGCCCAGACGGTCCTGTACGTGGGCGACGAGACGGTGGTGGTGGCCGGGCGGTCGATGCCCGCCCGCCACACCCGGTGGACCACCGCCTTCTCGGGGGCGACGGTCGGCGGGGCGTTGGTGGACGACTGGTTCGACCCCGCCACCGGGCTCGTCCTGCGCGAGGAGCGCCACATCGGCCTCAAGGTGGGTTCCCCGTTCGTGGGCCACCTGACCTACGCCGACAACTCCACCTACGAGCTGCTGTCCACCACCCCCGACCGCTGACGCCGGAGGGGCAGGCGCCGGGATGGCAGGCGCCGCCCCGCCGCCTCGCCGCCCCGCCGCCAGGACGGCCGCCGCCCCCAGTGGCCGCCCGTCGGTGGCACCTCGTCGCCCCAGTGGCCGCCGCCCCCCGGGCGGCGGCCCCCGTCGCCGGTCAGGCCTCACATCGTCGCCTCTCGGGCGGTGGGCGGGACCACCGGCCGGCCCTTCCACCGGACGGCACGGGCGGTGCCGGCCCGCCAGCGGCTCTCCAGGTGGAAGGCGGCCAGCAGGGCCCGGGCGACCGGGGCCAGCAACCCGTAGGCCGGGTTATGCCCGGCCACCGCTCGCCCGCCGGCGCTCACCACCATGGCCGCCCATGGCCGGCGGGAGGCGACGGGCACCAGGAGGGCGGCGAGATGGGGGAGCGATCGCCGATGCAGCGCCGCCGAGTTCTTCACCAGCCCGGTTCGGATCTCGTCCAGGCCGCGATACATCCGGGCCTGGAGGAGCCGGGGGGCGAGGCGGGCGTCGTGGCCGCCGAGGGCCCGGGCCAGGTCACGGTCGTCGATCACCGAACCCCGCACCGCCGGGTGGCCGTGCCCGCCGATGGCCTCGTAGTGGTCCCGGCGCACGAGGAGGCACTGGCCGCTGGCGAAGTCCCGGGGGAACCCCTCGGCGGCGAGGGCCAGGCCGAGCTCGGGCAGCAGCAGGCGCTCCCAGAACGTGCGGCAGTCCAGGCCACCGGCGATGCTGGTGGACGTCGCCCGGGTGGCGGCCGCCATGGAAGGCAGGGCCAGGCGGTGCAGCACCACATCGGCGTCCACGAAGGCCAGCCATTCGGTCCTGGCCCCGTCGGCCCCGGCCAGGCAGGCCCGGGGCTTCCCCGCCCACGCCGCGGGTGGGTCGTCGTGGAGGCTCACGACTGTCGCCCCCGCGGCCGCCGCCAGCGCGCCGGTACCGTCCGACGAGGCGTCGTCCACCACCACCACCTCGGTGGCCTGCGCCCGGACGCTGGCGATGCACCCGGCGATGACATCCGCCTCGTCGCGCGCCGGGATCACCACCCGGACGTTGATCGGGGGGGCGTCGGAGTCGGGGCCCAGGAACCGGCTGGCCGCCATCCCCATGCGCGCCAGACCGACCAGGCTGGCGACCGTGGCCGGCCTCACCGCCGCCCGCCCCGGCGTGCCCAAGCGGCCCTGGAGCGGGCTCCCGCTCGCCGTCGCCCGCGCAACAGGTCCCTCCATGGGCCAATTGCGCGAGCACAGCCGGGATGCGCCGCCCGCACTCGCCGTCGCCCGCGCAACAGGTCCCTCCATGGGCCAATTGCGCGAGTCGGGGCGGTGGCGGCGGCGGGGGTGGGGCAGGATCGGCGGGTGAGCACCGGTCGCAGCGGCGACGACCACCTCCGGGAGTGGGCCGGCCTCCATGGCACCGAGGCGCCAACCGGGTTCGTGGGCGGCTGGCTCCGGGCGGCCGCCGTCGTGGCCCGGCCGCTGGCCAGGGTCGGGATCTCGCCCGACGCGGTGACCGTCGCCGCTCTCGTCACTGCCATGGCCGCCGTGCCCCTGGCCGCAGTCGCCGGCTGGCCCGGGCCGGCCGCCGCCTGCGTGGCCGTCACCGCCTCCGGGCTCCTCGACTCGCTGGACGGGGCGGTGGCCGTGCAGGCGGGCCGGGCCACCAGGGTCGGGTTCCTGCTCGACTCCGCCCTCGACCGCCTGGCCGACGCCGCCTTCCCGGCCGCCTTGGCGGTGGTGGCGGCAACGAGGACGGCGGCGTGGCTGGCGGTGGGCGCCACCGCCGCCGCCTGGTGGCTCGAGTACGTGCGCGCCCGCAGCCTGCTGGCCGAGGTCGGCCCGCCCCGCCCCGCCGGCACCAGGCAACTCGTCACGCCCGGCGAGCGGCCGACCCGCATCGTCCTGACTGCGGTCGGCCTCGGCCTGCCGTTCCTGGCCGTCGCCGCGCTGTGGGGCCAGGTCGTCATCGTGGGCGGGTCGGCGCTGTTCCTCCTGG
Source organism: Acidimicrobiales bacterium (assembly GCA_046263055.1). Classification (GTDB taxonomy): domain Bacteria; phylum Actinomycetota; class Acidimicrobiia; order Acidimicrobiales; family AC-14; genus DATAQC01. The sequence continues at coordinate 16,505 of JBHELO010000053.1, forward strand.
CCCACTCGTTGCGCCGCCTGGCCGCCGCCGACCGCGACCCCGGCCGTCGGGGCCCGCCCACTCCCACAGCATGATCGTGAGGGTGACGAGGGCGAAGCCGAAGGCGAAGTCCTCCACGGGGATGTCGAAGGGCGCCCGCCAGCCGCTGTAGCGGTCGGCGTTGTAGATCACGATGGGCGCCGACAGCTTGGTGAGCCAGCCGTCCACCAGACACTGGAAGAACACGATGATCCCGTAGGAGATCCAGAACGTGGCGGTGGCGAAGACGCCGGTGCGCAGCCACAGCAGCTCCACGGCCACGACCACCACCACGCCCAGGAGGGACGCCAGCGTGTACTCGGGCATGGGCCCCTGGCCCCGCGGCCCTACCTGCGCCGCAGGATGCGGCCCACGGCGCCGTAGGTGAGCAGCCCGCAGATGGGGATGACGACGAAGAAGACCAGCTCCTCGAGCGGCAGCCGCACGGGCA
>JBHELO010000054.1:0-8016 GCA_046263055.1 Acidimicrobiales bacterium
CATCCATTGGCAGGGGATCTGACCCTCGAGTACGAGGCGCTCGAGCTCACCGCCGACGTGGGCCTCGCCATCGTCGCCGAAGCCGCGGAGGCGGGATCGCCGTCACAGGAGGCCCTCACCGCGCTGGCCAACTGGGGTGAAGCGCTCGGCGAGCGACGAGCGATTAGGCCGTCACGGCGGCCGCCAGGCGGCGGCAGTCGTCGATCGGCAGCACGCTCGCGTCCTCGGAAAGGACCTGCAGGCACACGTGGTCGGCGCCGGCGTCACGGTGCTCCTGCACGCGGGCCGCGATGGCTTCCTCGTCGCCCCACGCCACGAGCGCGTCGACCAGCCGGTCGCTGCCGCCGTCGCCCACGTCGTCGTCGGTGAAGCCGAACCGCTTCCAGTTGTTCGAGTAGTTCGGCAGGCCGAGGTAGCCGGCAAGGTGCGTGCGAGCGATCATCCGCGCCCGGTCGGGGTCGGTCTCGAGCACGACGCCCTGCTCGGGCAGCACCAGCTTCCCCGCTCCGAGGGCCTGGCGGGCGGCCGCCGTGTGCCCGGGCGTGACGAGGTACGGGTGGGCGCCGGCGGCCCGGTCGCCCGCCAACTCGAGCATCTTCGGTCCCAGCGCAGCAAGCACCCGATCGTCGACGGGCAGCGGCGTCGGTGCGCCGTCGAGGCCGTCGAGGAACTCACGGGTGCGGGCAAGGGGCCTGCGGTACCGCCCGGGCTCCGTCGCGTCGATCAGCGGCGCGTGGCTCACGCCGATCCCGACGAGGAAGCGGCGCCCGTAGGACGAGGTGAGCCGTGCATGCTGGGCGGCGGTCTCCTCGGGCTCGTGCATCCACAGGTTGAGGATCCCGGTGGCGATCGTTGCGGTCGTCGTGGCCGACAGGAGGTTCTCGAGCGGCCCGAACACGTCCCCGCCGATGTCGGGGATCCAGAGGGCCGCATAGCCCAAAACCTCGAGCTCAGCGGCGAGGTCGGCGGCAACGCCAGGATCGCTGTAGCGCAGCGCGGGACTCCAGATGCCGGTGCCGGTGATGGGGAACGTCATGGTCGCCACACCGTGTACAGATCGGCAGCGATCTCCGTGCCGTAACGGTTCGTGTGACGGACGGGAGTCCGGGACACCTCCTCCGACAGAACGAACGTGGAGCCATCAGCCTGTAGAGACATGGTCCTTCACTCTTTCAGTCTGTGTGGACATGACTCCATGGTGAGGTTAAGTCTCTCCGATAGGCAAATGACGCTGATAGGGGGGCTGCTGACCGAGGGTCAGGCCAGTCGGGTCTCGGGCCGGCCGGCTGCACCCAGGTCAGGTGGCCGACCCGACTGCCGGGGCGACGAGAGCCATCGGACCGCTTCCGGTCGCCGGCGGGCACGCCGGGGTGACAGCCTCTGGGCTGGCCAGGTGCGCACGGGAGGAGGAGGGAGCAAATGCCCCTCGACGGCTATGGCGTGGTGGTGGGCTCGTTCAACCGCTTCGAGCGGGGCGGCGTCCATCAGGGTCGGTGGTTTCACGGCTACCTGTACGTGGACCTGCCCGACGCGGTCGACGTCGGCGCCCTCGACGTCTTCGCGGCGGCCGGCGTCGGCGTCCAGTACCGGTTGGTCGGCCCCGTGGACACCGGCGCGTTCGCGGTGGCGGGCGCCCTCGGTCCCGGGCGCCACCCACTGGCCACCGGGCCCGAGGACGGGCCGGCATCCGGCGCCCTCGACTACGTCCGGTCGCCGGTCCTGGGCTCGCCGGCCGCCGACGCCTGGCGGACGAGCGACGGCACCAACGCCCTGACCGCCCTGGAGGGGGCGCTGGCCGGCGCCGACCGGATCTGGATGTTCGGCTCCCTGTTCCTGACCGGGCCACGAGGGCCGGGCGTCCACGACGTCCACTGCAATCAGGGCGACCCGCCGACGTCGCCCGACGGATCCTCCCACCAGGCCGACGACGGGGTGTGGCAGGACGGCGCCGTCGTGTGGCGGCGCCCCGACGGCGAGCTCATGGCCTGGCTGGTCAAGTTCTCCAGCCAGACGCTGGACACCGACGACCGCACCGGCCTGCCCCACACCGGCCGGCCCGGAACCCGCCCGCCCGGCTGACGGGATGGCGGGTCGGCCTCGCGACCGTCCGCCACCTCGTCGGCGGTGGGCCCGGTCCCGCCCCTGGCCGGCGATCCCGCCACCTCGGCGTCTCCCGGCCCCGGCGCCGGCTCGTCATCCGGGATGGACGTCGAGGAAGCGGCGCACCTCAGCCACGAAGAGTGCCGGTGCGCTCATCATGGCCCCGTGGCCCTGGCCGGCCAGGACCAGTAACGAGGCATCGGGGAGCGCGGCCACGATCTCCTCGGTCACCCGCCGGAGTTCGGGCCCGCTCTCCTCCCCGAGCAGGCACAGGGTGGGGACCGCGAGGTCGGCCACCGCCGACCGGTCGAACCGGTAGGGGGCGACGGCCCGCAGCTCGGCCGGCAGGGTCAGCGCGTTGTCCAGCATGATCGGCCAGATGGGCCGGGCCCGCAGCTCGGCCAGGGCGGCCTCGTCGTTCCCGGCGGCCTCCAGGAGGAACGTCCGCAGGATCCCCTCCCGGTCCCCGGCCGCCTCCAGGGCGGCCAGGTCGTCGAGGACCGGACGGGGAAGGTGCTCGGGCGGGGGTGGCTCGTAGAGCACGAGGGCGGCCAGGTCGGGGGCCTGCAGGGCGGCGTGCAACGCGAAGCGGGCACCCGACGAATGGCCCACGACCGCCACCCGACCGCCGGCCGCCGCCAGCGTCGCCGCCGCCGCAGCCACGTCGCCGTACTCGGTGGCGAGTGAGTGGTCGGGCCGCAAGGGCCCGCTCCCACCCCTCCCCCGGCGATCCATGGTGGCCACCGTGTGGGTGGCGGCCAACAGCGGTACGACGCGCGCCCATTGGCGGGCGTCGGCCGCCGCACCGTGCACCAGCAGAACCGGTGGGCCGTCGCCGGCCAGGTGCAGCGCGATGGCGGTGCCGTCGGGGGCCGTGGAGGACAGGAACGGCGGGAGGTCGGCTCCGGAGGCGGGGGCCATCGACCTGCTCAGAACGCCGGCCGGGCGTCGCAGGCGTCGGGGCCCAGCAGGCCCATGTTGGCCACCGTGCGGGCGTAGGACCGCGGGAACCGGTCGGTGGCCGCCACGATCCGGTGACCGGCCAGGACCACCCGTGTCGGCGGGGAGTCAGCCTTCTGCTGGGACCGGGAGCCGCCGGCGTGGCCGATGCCGGTGGCGTCGAGGACCTCGTCCGTCTCCTTCACGCCGTCGAGCCCGCGGTCCCAGGTGTGGTTGGAGGCGGTGTCGCAGGCGTCGAAGCCGGCGTGGCGCAGGGCGACGGCGATCTCCGGGGGCGCGTTGAAGCTGAGGGTGGGACGCGGCCCAAGACCCGGGTCAGCCCGGCCGACGGGGACGCGCCGGTGCAGCCCCCATCGCCAACACGGCGGCGGCGAGGCCGGTAGCCAGCCCCCGCCCGTGAACCGCACGGCCCCAGCATCGCAGGCGGTGCCCGGCGGGGCACGGGCGCGGGTTGCACCCGGCCCGTCCGGGGTGGCTCGCGCAACGGCGGCGGGCGCCGTACGATGGCGCGACACGGGATGCCGACGGAGGGGCCGAGCGTGAGGGGATCGGGCGCAGCGTGGGCCCCTGCCATCGGGGGACACACCGAGGTGCAACGCGTGGAGGCGGTTCGCCGTTTCGACATCCTCGACACCCCGCCCGACGGCACGTTCGACCGCATCGCCGCCCTGGCCGCCCGCCTCTTCGGGGTGCCGATCGCCATCATCAGCGTGGTCGACAGCGATCGCATCTGGTTCAAGGCCCATCACGGGCTGCCGGACGTGGAGCAGGTGGACCGGGAGCCGGGGCTGTGCGCCTCCGCCATCCTCCAGTCCGAGGCCTGGATCGTCACCGACGCCGGGGTGGACCCCCGAACGCTGGCCAACCCCCTCGTGGCCGGCGAGATGGGGCTGCGCTTCTACGCGGGCGTGCCCCTCACCACCAGCGACGGGTTCAACCTGGGCACCCTCTGCGTGATCGACCGGGCACCCCGGCGGGTCACCGACGACGAGGTCGCGGCCCTCTCCGGCCTGGCCGCCCTGGTCGTGGACGCCCTCGAGCTGCGGCTGGCCAGCCGGGCCGCCGTCCACCAGGAGTCCGAGCTGCGCCGCCAGGCCGAGGAGCTGGCCACCGCCCTCCAGGCCAGCCTGCTGCCGCCCACGCCCCCGACCGTCCCCGGCATGGAGGTGGCCAGCCGGTACAAGCCCGGCGAGCGGGGGCTCGAGGTGGGGGGCGACTTCTACGACGTGTTCCGCCTGGGCGCCAACGATTGGGGCCTGGCCCTGGGCGACGTGTGCGGCAAGGGCGCGGCCGCCGCCTCCCTCACCGCCCTGGCCCGCTGGACCATTCGGGCCGCCGCCGTGCACAACTTCCTGCCGTCGGCCGTCCTTGCCGACCTCAACACCCTGCTGGCCGCCGACGCCGACCCCGACGACGACCACCATTTCTGCACGGCCGTGTTCGCCCGGGTGGAGCTGGACACCTGCGGGGCATGGGTGACCCTGGCCAGCGCCGGCCACCCCCGTCCCGTCGTCGTGCGCCGGGCCGGCTGGATCGACATCCGCGGCCAGGTCGGCCTTCCGCTGGGCATGTTCCCCGACGCCGCCCCGGCCGACGACCGTGTGGGGCTGGGCCCGGGGGACGCCCTCGTGGTCTTCTCGGACGGCATCTCCGAGGCCCGAAACCCGGCCGGGGAGCTGTTCAACGAAGAGCGCCTGCTCGAGGTGCTGTTGGAGTGCGCGGGGCTCGACGCCGAAGCGACGGCCGACCGCCTGCTCCAGGCGGCCGACGCCTTTGCCGCCGGCCGCCGCCGGGACGACGTGGCCGTCCTCGTCGTCCGGGTGCCGGACGACGCCACCGTCGATCCCCTCGGCCGGGTGGCCCGGGCCACCGGCGTGGACGCCGCCGATCTGCGCCTCCCCGGCTACCCGCTGGGCGACGTGCAACCCGACCTGTGGCGCCATCCGCCCACGCCACCTCGCGAAGCCCGCATCCGCCTCGAACCCGATCCCGCCAACGTGCGGCTCGTGCGGGCCTTCCTGGCCCGGCTGCTGCTGAGCTGGCGCCTCGACCACCTGGTGGGTGGCGACCTCGAGCTTTTGGCGTCGGAGGTGGCCACCAATGCCGTCCTCCACGCCGAGTCCACCTTCACCGTCATCGTGCGCTACTTGGGCGCGGTGGTGCGGGTGGAGGTCGGCGACGCGTCGCCCGAGCTTCCCGTGCCCCGTCCCGCCCGGGAGGACGCCCTCCACGGCCGGGGCCTGCAGATCATGGACCGCCTCGTCACCGACTGGGGCGTGGTGCCCACCCGCGCCGGGAAGCGGGTCTGGTTCGAGGTGGCCGTTCCCCCGCCATCCCCGGCGGGCACCGACCCCGCGGCTCCGGCGCCCGCCTGACGCCGCCCCCCACGGGCGCCGGTGCCCCGTACTGTGCGGGCGTGGACCCGACCGAGACCCCGGCGCCGGCGCCGCGCCGGGCCCGGCGCCGCTTCTAGGAGGTCGGCCCTGCTGCGCCGTCGCCCGTCGCCACCGTCGGCCGCCGCCACGCGGACCGAGTGGTGGTGGCCGCCGTCGCCGACGATCTTCCGCACGATCCCCGCCGGCTTTCTCAGCTTCGAGCACCTGCTCGTCCCCGAGATCGACCCCTCCCCCACCCCCTACGCATGGGGCCACGAGTTCTCCTTCGTAGGTGGCGGCAGCGGCTGGCTGGGGCTGCGGTCGGGCGACGGGGCGGGAGGCGGCGACAAGGCCGCCGTGTTCGTCGTCCGGGGCGCGGTGGGGGCCACCGGCCACGGGGCCACCGCCACCGCCGGCCCGGAGCCGGGATGGGCGTGCACCCTGCCCTGTCCCTGGGAGGCGGGCCGCACCTACCGGCTGCGGGTCCGGACGGAGGCCGACGGCTGGTGGTCGGGCGAGGTGGCCGACGAGGGCGGTGGGGGCCCGGTGCTGATCGGGCGGGCCCAGGTGCCGGGCGGCTGGCGGCGCCTGGCCAGCCGGTCGGTGTCGTGGACCGAGTATCGCGGCGGCCCCTTGGCCGACTGCGCCGACCTGGCGCCGTCGCAGGTCACCTTCTCGGTGCCGACCGCCGACGGCGCCGTGCTCCCCCTGCGCCACGAGAACCTCCTCGGTCCGGGCACGTGCCCGGGCTCCGAGATCGACGACCTCGGCGGCGGTGTCCGCCATCGCATGGGCCGCCGCGCCTAGGTCTCCTTCCCGACGCGCTCCGGTACCCGACGCGCTCCGGTTGCCGGCGCCCACCGCCCGGCGCGCCGCCCTGGCCCGTTCAGACCATGAGAAAGGGGCCGACCCTGCCGCTCCCGCCCGGCCTGCCCGCGCTCCCCTGCCCGCCGGGCCTCGGCGGCCCGGGCCAGTGCTTCCCGCTGCCCTCCCCGAGCGGGTGACGATCCGAGGTCGCCGGGAACGGCGCCCTCCGAGGTCGAGAAGGATGGCATCGGCGGCCGGCGCCTTCTATCGTTGCCGCCCACATGGGACCCTTCCGCCGGTTCGCCATCCTGGCCTCAGTCGCCGTCGTCGCCGCCATGACGCTTCCCGTGCTGGCCGCCGGGGCCGTCGGGGGCACCGGCTACGACGTGTCGTGGCCCCAGTGCGGCGCCGCCCTCCCCGCCGACGGCGGCGTCGCCGTGCTGGGGGTGAGCGGCGGCCGGCCGTACGAGGACAACCCCTGCCTGGCCAGCGAGTATGGCTGGGCGTCGTCCGCCGGCCGGGAGCTGGCCTTCTACATGAACACCGCCAACCCCGGGCCGGCCGGCACCTCGGTGAACTGGTACGGGCAGCGCACGCCGGACGCCACTTGCAGCCCGGCCAAGGAGACGGCCTGCGCCTTCGACTACGGCTACGGCGCCGCGGCCCACGCCTACGGCTATGCCCTGGCCCGTACCGGGACGGCAGCCCGCCACAGCTGGTGGCTGGACGTGGAGACCGGCAACTCCTGGTCGTCCGACCAGGCCCTCAACGGCGCGGTGGTGGTCGGCGCGGTGGCCCTCCTGCGCAACAAGGGTGTCCCCGTGGGTGTGTACTCCACGTCCTACCAGTGGGGCCGGATCACGGGCGGCGCCCGCCTGGACCTGCCCTCGTGGGTGGCCGGGGCCCGCAATGCCGGCGAGGCGGCCCAGTTCTGCGCCCCCTCCCACACGGTGACCGGTGGGCCGGTGGCCATGGTCCAGTGGGTCCAGGGCCACTTCGACCATGACCTCGTGTGCACCTCGCTGCCCGCCGCCGCCCCGCCGCCGCCGGCCACCGCCCCCGCCTCTTCGGCCATCAGCGGGGCCATCGCCGACCTGCTCAGGCTCAACATCGCCAAGGCCCTGGCCGACCTCTCGCCGACCGCCCGATAGCGGGGCGGTCCGCCGGTAGGCGGCGGCGGTGAGGCGCACAGCCGGCGGGCGTCGGCCACCATGGACGGGTGCACCGGCTCCCCGGCGTCCCCATGGTCGCACTGGCCGCCTTCAGCGCCTTGGCCGCCGCCATGGCGGCGCCCGTCGTCGTCGCTCCGCCTCTCGCCGCCCCGGCCCTTGCCGCCACGCCGGCCGGGGCCCCGCCTCTCGCCGCCCCGGCGCGGGAGTCAGCGGCCGACCCGGCCGCCACCAGCACCGCCCTGGTCATCGACGGGCACGGGTTCGGCCACGGTGTCGGGATGCCCGAGGACGGCGCCGAAGCCCTGGGCCGGGCGGGGGCGGGCACGGCCCAGATCCTCGCCGCCTTCTACCCGGGCACGGCCGTGGCCAGCCGCAGCGGCACGGTCTCCGTGACCCTCCTCGACGCCCCCGCCCCCTCGGTGGTGGTGGCCTTCCCAGGGGGCGGCCAGGTGCTGGACGCGCCCTCGGGGCCGCAGTCGCCCGGCTTCCCGGTGGTCGCCTCCCCGGGGGGCAGCGTGCGGCTGTCCTTCGACGGGTCCCGCTACCACGCCGTCCCCCTCGCCGGCGCCACCGCCACCGCCCCGGCGCCCGCCGCCCCGGCC
>JBHELO010000055.1:0-7410 GCA_046263055.1 Acidimicrobiales bacterium
CCCCGACACCCCGCCCGGCAACGTGGTGGCCGGCGCCGGGGCGGCGGTGCTGGACAAGGCGCGCAACGCGGTGAAGTCCAGCCGTAAGAAGGCGGCCACCAAGGCGGCGGCCAGGAAGAAGTAGGGCGAGCTCAGCGCGGACGCGCCAGGTTCACCACCCGACGGGACACCGCCCAGGGGGTGACCCGGGACATGGCGGCCACCACCTGGTTGCGGGCGCCGACCACGTGACCGGCGCGCCGCCGGCGCAGCGCCCACAGGCCCGACTCCACCACCGCCTCGGCCGTCATCCACATCGGCCCCGGCACCCCCATGCCGGGCGGGCTGGAGCTCACGTGGAACTCGGTGCGGGTGAAGCCCGGCATCAGCGCCAGAACGGTCACGCCGCCGCCCCGCACCTCGGTGTGGAGGGCCTCGCTGAAGCTGGTCAGGTAGGCCTTGGTGGCGCCGTAGGTGGCCCAGTGGGGGAGCGGCTGCAGGCCGGCCACTGACGACATGTTCACGATGCCGCCCCGCCCCCGCTCCAGCATCCCCGGCAGCACCGCCCGGCACAGGCGCACGGGCGCCAGCACGTTGAGGAGGATCTCCCTGTCCTCGACCTCGGGCGACGAGTCGGCGAACGGACCGCTGGTGCCGAAGCCGGCGTTGTTGACCAGCAGGTCGACGGGGCGGTCGGCGTCAGCCAGGCGGGCCTCCACCCGCCGCAGGTCGGCGTCGTCGGTGAGGTCGGCCACCAGCACCTCGATGTCGGGCCGGCGGGCACCGCCAGTCCCGTCTCCGCCGTCGACGGCGGCTTCGCCGCGCACCTTGGCGGCCAGGGCCTCCAGGCGGTCGGCCCGGCGGGCCACCACGACCAGGTCGGTCCCCGCCGCGGCCAGGGCGACGGCGAAGGCCCGGCCGATTCCGCTCGACGCGCCCGTCACCATGGCGCGCCGCCACTCGGGCTGGGCCCGGCGGCCCCTCACCGGCCGGCCCGGCTCTCCGGCGAGCACGGGTGGGGGGCCACGGCCGGCATCGTACCGGCGGGTCGCCGCCACCCGTCCCCGGGCCCGCCGCCGCGGTTAGCTTGCACGTCTCTGACCATCGGAGGAGGGGGGCGGAGGTGGACACCGGTAACACCGCGTGGGTCCTGGCGTCGGCCGGCCTGGTGCTGTTCATGACGCCGGGCCTGGCCTTCTTCTACGGCGGCATGGTCCGGTCCAAGAACGTGCTCGGCATGCTCATGCAGAACTTCTTCGCCATGGGCCTGGTCAGCGTGCTGTGGGCCCTGTTCGTGTTCAGCCTGGCCTTCGGGCCCGACGCCGGCGGCGGCCTCATCGGCGGCCTGGGGCTGGCCGGCCTGAAGGGCCTGGGCGACGTCGCCCACACCCTGCCCGGCTACACGGGTCCCCTGGCCCTGACCATCCCGCCGCTGGCCTTCGTCGCCTACCAGATGATGTTCGCGGTGATCACCCCCGCCCTGATCACCGGCGCCACCGCCGACCGGCTGCGCTTCAGCGCCTATGCGGTGTTCCTGGGCCTCTGGCTGGTGCTCGTCTACGCCCCGGTGGCCCACTGGGTCTTCAGCCCCACCGGCTGGCTCTTCAAGCGGGGGGCGCTCGACTTCGCGGGAGGCACCGTCGTGCACGTCAACGCCGGCATCGCCGCCCTGGCCCTGGTGATCGTGCTCGGCCGGCGCCGGGGGTGGCCGGACGAGGCCATGCCGCCCCACTCCCTCCCCTTGACCCTGCTCGGCACCGGCATCCTGTGGTTCGGCTGGTTCGGGTTCAACGGCGGCTCCGCCCTCGGCGCCAACGGCCTGGCCGCCCAGGCCCTCGTCAACACCCACCTGGCGGCCGCCGCCGCCATGCTCGGGTGGCTGGTGATCGAGCGGGGGCGGACGGGCCACCCCACCACCCTGGGGGCGGCCTCGGGGGCGGTGGCCGGCCTGGTGGCCATCACCCCGTGCGCGGGGTTCGTGGGCGGGCTGTCGGCGGTGGCCATCGGGTTCGTCACCGGAATCCTGTGCTTCCTGGCCATCCAGCTCAAGGCCCGCTTCCGCTACGACGACGCCCTGGACGTGGTGGGGGTGCACCTGGTGGGTGGCGTCGTGGGGTCGCTGCTCCTCGGCCTGTTCGCTGACCGGGCCGTCAACCCGGCGGGGGCCGACGGCTTGTTCTGGGGTGGCGGGCTGGCGCTGTTGGGCAAGCAGGCGCTGGCCGTGGCCGCCACCCTGGCCTGGTCGTTCGTCGTGTCCTACGCCCTGGCCCGGGTCATCGACGCCACCATCGGACTGCGGGTGACCCCCGAGGAGGAGGCCGAGGGACTGGACGTGACCCAACATTCGGAGACCGCGTACGCCTACGGTGAGCTGGGCATGGGGAGGCTCGGATCGTGAGACTGGTGACGGCCATCATCAAGCCCTTCAAGCTGGACGACGTGAAGGACGCCCTGCGGGGCCTTGGCGTACAGGGCATGACCGTGTCCGAGGCCTCGGGCTTCGGCCGCCAGCGAGGCCACACCGAGGTCTACCGGGGCACCGAGTACACCGTGGAATTCGTGCCCAAGATGCGGGTGGAGATCCTCACCGACGACGCCGAGGCCGACGCCGTCGTGCAGGGCATCGTGACCGCCGCCCGCACCGACAAGATCGGCGACGGCAAGGTGTGGGTCGTGGCCGTGGACGACGTGGTGCGCATCCGCACCGGGGAGATGGGCCACGACGCCCTCTGACCGGCGGCCGGGAGCGGCCGCGCCCGCGGGCGGCGGCCCCACGGTGGCCGCCGCCGCCGCCCAAACCGCGGCCGGCGCCGCCGCCCAAACCGTGGCCGGCGCCGACGCCCAAACCGCCGTGCCCGGCGCTGACGCCGACACCGCCACCGCCAGGACGACCGCCAGGACGACCGCCGCCGCCCGCCCTGGTGCCGGCTCCACCGGCACTGCCACCGCCCTCCCGGCGCCCGCCAGCCCCGGGGCCTTCCGGGCGGCACGGGCCGAGCTGGTCGAGGACGGGCCCCGGGGCACCGCCTTCTGCCCGGCCTACACGTCGCTGGTGGACGCCTTCCTCGCCCCCCTGGTGCCCGATCGCCGGGGCGTCGCCCTGGTGGCGGTGGGCGGCTACGGCCGGGGGGACCTTTGCCCGGGGTCGGACGTGGACGTGCTGCTCCTCCACGCCCTTCCCGAGGACGAGGTGGCAGCCCTGGCCGACGACCTCTGGTACCCGCTGTGGGACACGGGTCTCAAGGTGGGCCACGCGGTGCGGACGGTGGCCCAGGCCCTGGCCATGGCCGCCGACGACCTCCACACCGCCACCGCCCTGCTGGATTGCCGGCTCATCGCCGGCCACGCCGCCCTGGCCGCCGACCTGGCGGGGCGGGCGCGCGCCTCCTGGCGGTCCCGCCCTACCGACTGGCTGGGGGCGCTGGCCGACTCGGCCGCCGAGCGTCACCGGGCGGCCGGCGAGCTGGCCTTCCTGCTGGAGCCGGACCTCAAGGAGAGCCGGGGCGGGCTCCGCGACGTCCACTCCCTGCGCTGGGCCGACGCCGCCCTGCCCGTCCTGCGCCCGCCCGACGCCGCCGCGGTGGCGGCCGCCGCCGAGGTGCTGCTCGGTGCCCGGGTGGAGCTGCACCGCCGCACCGGCAAGGGCGGGGACCAGCTCCTGCTCCAAGAGCAGGACGCGGTGGCCGCCGCCCTGGGCGACGACGACGCCGACGCCCTCATGGCCCGGGTGGGTGCCGCCGGCCGGGCGGTGGCCTGGGCGAGCGACGAGACCTGGGGCCGGGTGGTCGCCTTCCGGTGGCGGCCGCCGGGGCGGGTCATGGCCCACGACCGGGCCCTGGGTGGCGGCCTGGTCCTGCGGGACGGGGCGGTGGAGCTGGCCCCCGACGCCGACCCGGCCGCCGACCCCGGCCTCGTGCTGCGGGCGGCGGCCACCGCCGTCACCACCGGGGCCCGGCTCAGCCGCATGACCCTGGACCGCCTGGCCGCCGAGGCCACCGCCCCCGGCGACCCCTGGCCGGACGAGGCCCGCCAGGCGCTGGTGGGCATACTGGGCGCCGGCCGGCCGGCGGTGGCCGTGCTGGAGTCCCTGGACCAGACAGGGCTTCTCGTGCGGACCGTCCCGGAGTGGGCGGCGGTGCGCCACCGGCCCCAGCGCAACGCCTACCACCGCTTCACCGTCGATCGTCATCTGTGCGAGGCGGCGGCCAACGCCGCCGGCCTGGCCGATCGGGTGGGCCGCCCCGACCTCCTGGTGGTGGGCGCCTGGCTGCACGACCTGGGGAAGGGCTACGCCGGCACCGACGGCCACGACGAGGACCATTCGGTGGCCGGTGTGGCCGTGGTGGAGGGACTGGCCACCCGCATGGGCTTCCCGCCCGCCGACGTGGCCACCCTGGCCACCCTCGTCCGCCACCACCTCCTGCTGGCCGACGCCGCCACCCGGCGCGACCTGGACGACCCGGCCACCATCGGGGCGGTGGCCCAGGCGGTGGGCGACGCCACCACCCTGGAGCTCCTCCACGCGCTCACCGAAGCCGACAGCCTGGCCACCGGCCCCGCCGCCTGGAGCACGTGGAAGGCGGGCCTGGTGGCCGGTCTGGTCCTCCGGGTGACGGCCGCCCTGGCCGGCCAGCCGGTGCCCGTGCGGGAGTTCCCCGCCGCCCACCACCGGGCGGTGGCGGCCCGTGCCCGCGAGGAGGGTGGGGTGGTGGCCGAGGTCCACGGGCAGTCGCTGGTGGTGGCCGCCCCCGACCGGCCCGGCCTGTTCTGCCGGGTGGCCGGCACCCTGGCGGTGGACGGGCTCGACGTGCTGGCCGCCCGGGTGTGGGCCGACGAGGACGGCACCGCCGTCGAGGACCTCCGGGTGGAGCCGGTGTTCGGCGAGCCCGACTGGGCCCGGGTGGAATCCGACCTGCGCCGGGCCCTGAGCGGGCGCCTGGCCCTGGAAGCCCGGCTGGCGGAGCGGGCCCGGCTCTACGCCGGTCGGTCACGGCCCCGGGCCGCCACCCCGCCCCGGCCCCAGGTGGTGGTGACCAACGACGCCTCCGATACCGCCACCGTCGTGGAGGTGCACGGGCCCGACCGCCTCGGCGCGTTGTACCGGATCACCCGGGCCCTGGCCGACCTCGACCTCGACATCCGCTCGGCCAAGGTGTCCACCACCGGCCACGAGGTGGTGGATACCTTCTACGTGGTGGGTGCCTCGGGGACCAAGGTCACCGACGCCGCCGACGTGGCCGAGATCGAGCGGGCCGTGGCCTTCGAGGTGTCCCGGGCCTGACCGCCACCCGGGCTCCCGACTGGCGCGCCGTCCGGCGCCGCCGGTGCGGCCGTCGGCCGGGGCGGTTGGCGGGGTGCACCTCTGGCCGGAGGGCCGTCCGCTACCCTCGACCGCCTGTGCCGGGGACGAGCACGAGACTGGTCGCCATCGTTGCCGTCGTCGTGGGCATGGCCGTCGGCGCGGTGTTCGTGCTGATCCCGGCGGCCCGTACCGCCACCCTGATCGGCTCCCGCCCGGCCGGCCCCGAGGTGCCCAGGACGGCGGCCGCCGGCCACGCCCGGTGGGTGGCCGGGGAGAACGCCAAGCCGGGCACCACCGACTGGCAGATCACCGGACCCGTCGACCACGGCAACATCGAGGGCTACGCCGACACCACCAGCGCCGTCTCGGGCGACACCGTGCGCCTCTTCGTCTCCACCGACGCCGCCACCTACCGCGTCGACGCCTATCGGATGGGATGGTACGGCGGGACCCAGGGCCGCCTGGTGTGGCGGTCGCCCCCGCAGACCGGGTTCCGCCAGGGCCCGCCCAGCGTGGACCCGCTGACCAACACGGTGGAGGCCCACTGGGCGCCCACGCTGTCGATCACGTTGGACAAGGCCTGGCCCCCGGGCGACTACCTGCTCAAGCTGGTGGGGGACAACGGCTACGCCCAGTTCGTGCCCCTGGCCGTGCGGGACGACACCAGCAAGGCGGCCCTGGTCGTCGTCAACGCCGTCACCACCTGGCAGGCCTACAACAAGTGGGGCGGCCACAGCCTGTACGAGGGCGTCGACCGCCTGGGCGCCACCACCCCCGAGGCCCGCTCCCAGATCGCGTCCTTCGACCGGCCCTACGCCAACGACTCGGGGGCGGGCGATTTCCTCGGCAACGAGCTGCCCCTCGTCTCGCTGGTGGAGAAGTCGGGCTACGACGTCACCTACGAGACCGACATCGACGTGCACCGCCGGGGTGCCCTGCTGACCAACCACCGGGCGGTGCTGAGCCTGGGCCACGACGAGTACTGGTCGGCGGAGATGCGGGCGGCGGTGGAGCGGGCGCGTGACGCCGGGGTCAACGTGGCCTTCTTCGGGGCCAACGCCCTCTACCGGGCCATCCGCCTGGCGCCCTCCGACCTCGGCGACCTCCGCCACGAGATCAACTACCGGATCGCCCGCGACGACCCCATGACCGGCGTGGACAACAGCCGGGTCACGGTGGGCTGGCGGGAGCCGCCCGTCAACCGCCCGGAGAGCAGCCTGGTGGGCGACTACTACCAGTGCAACCCGGTGAAGGCGGACATGGTGGTGGCCGACCCCTCGGCCTGGGTCTTCGCCGGCACCGGGCTGGCGGCCGGGGACAAGCTGAAGGACCTGGTCGGCCCCGAGTACGACCGGTACGACCCGAGCGCCCCGCAGCCGCCCGGGCCGGTGCAGGTGCTCACCCACTCACCGCTTCACTGCGGGGGGCAGGCGAGCTATTCGGACATGACCTGGTACACCACGGCCAGCGGGGCGGGCGTGTTCGCCACCGGCAGCAACTGGTGGATCAGTCGCCTCAACCTCACCTGCGTACCCTCGGACAGCTGCCTGGAGCAGCACGCCCTGCGCATCACGCTCAACGTGCTCGACGCCTTCTCGCTGGGGCCGGCAGGGCGCTCCCACCCGTCGGTGTCGAACGTGTCGTCGCTGGGCGAGGTGCGGGGGACGACCCCGCTCGACGCCGGTGAGCGGGTCGTGACCACCACCACCACGCCCTACACGGCCCCCACCACCGTGGGCTCACGCCCGTCCACCTCGCTGGCCCGCACGACCACCACCACGACCCGCCCGCTGCACCCGCCCACCTCGGTGCCCACCCTCCCGTCCCTGCCCTTCCCGCTCACCCGGCCGCGCTGAGGGGCCGGGCCCGGGCCCCGGTCCAGGTCGAATGGGGGTTGCCTCCGGCCGCCACGCGTGGTCGGCTGGCGGGATGGACATCGACGACGCCCGCCAGTTCCTCGCCGCCAACCACCGGGCCGTGCTGGCCACCATCCGGGCCGACGGGCGGCCCCAACTGTCGCCGGTCGGCGTGGGGGTGGACGGCGAGGGAAGAGCCGTGATCAGCATCCGGGAGACCGCCTACAAGGTGCGCAACCTGCGGCGCCAGCCCTGGGCATCGCTGTGCGTGAT
>JBHELO010000056.1:0-13034 GCA_046263055.1 Acidimicrobiales bacterium
CCATCTGGCCGCCGCCGGGCATGATCCCGCCCTGGGTGAAGCTGGGACCGCCCTGGCCGCTGACCAGCTCGGTGGTCTTGGAGCGCCCCGGCGGCGTCTGGTTGGTGCGACTCGAGGCCCGGGTCCTGCGTCCTTCAGTGGGCATATTCGCGAAGTCCCCCCTGTGAGTTTGAGTCTTTGATGCGATCCGGTGAAGTAGATGTAGACTACACCTATCTGAATCGGCCGTCAGGTGGTCCGTCAGGTGGTCGTTGGGCCGGGCGGGAAGCGCCCGGCGGCGGTCGGCAAGGTCTGGGAGGTGGACATGAGCGACACCTTGGACGCACCCCCGTGCGGTGCGCTGAAGTCGATGTTCTGGCGGAGCGAGATCCTCCAGGTCATGTACTGGCTGATCGGTGAGGGCTTCGGTGACGACATCGACGTGGCCGTGATCCAGCGCTTCTTGGGGGTGGACGCCGAGGTGGGCATCCGGTACCTCGACGAGCTGGTCGAGGAGGGCCTGATCGACTGCATCGGCGATCGGTTCAGCCTTTCCGACCTCGGGCGGCGTGAGGGCGGCATCGAGTTCGCCGAGTCCTTCGAGGAGCTCACCCACGGCACGCACGGCGAGTGCGGCCCCGACTGCCCACACTGCTTCCCCGCCGACCCCGACGAGACCGACTGCACGGAGGGCTGCCCCGCCTTCCAGATGACCCAGGAGCGCAGCAGATGACTCAGGAGCGCAGCAAGTGAAGGTTCGCAGCTTCGACGAGCCCCAGGGCGGCCTGCCCCGCAACTACCTGCGGGCCTCCCTCCTCCTCCTCATCGCCGAGTCGCCGGCCCACGGCTACGACCTGCTCGAGCACATCAAGGAGCTGGGCCTGGCCAACGTGGACCCCGGCGGCTTGTACCGGGCCCTTCGGGTGATGGAGCAGGACGGGCTGGTGGAATCCTGGTGGGAGCACTCGTCGGCCGGCCCCGCCCGCCGCAGCTACCGCCTCACCGAGGATGGCGTGGAGTGGCTGCACGCATGGGCCGGCGCCCTGCGTGAAGGTCGTCGCTACCTCACCGCCTACCTGGACCGCTACGACTCCATCTCCGAGATCTCCGAGCCGGCCACCATCGAGGCGTTGCGCTGAGCTGCCGGCGGCGGGTACGCGGGTCCGGCCGGCCCCGCCCGTCGCCGCCGACGGGCTCCCGGCCCGGTCGGCCTGGAATTGGCCCGTGCCCGACCCGGTTGGAGTAAGCCCATGAGCACACTGCGCATCGCCGTGGCCGGCAAGGGCGGAGCCGGCAAGACCACCTTCTCCGCCACCCTCGCCCGCCTGATGGCGGCCCGAGGCAAGCAGGTCATCGTCATCGACGGTGACAGCAACCCCAACGTGGCCATCGCCCTGGGTGTGGGCCGCGACGACGCGGCGGCCATCGAGCCGCTGCCCACCAGCCTTGTCTCCCGGCGCCTGGCCGGTGGCACCGCCCTCAAGGACCCGGTGGAGACGGTGGTCAAGGAGTACGGGGCGCGCACCACCGACGGCATCGACGTGCTCCTCATGGCCATGCCCTCCCACGCCGACGAGGGCTGCCTGTGCTCGGCCCACGCCACCGTCAGCGGCCTGCTCAACGACGTGGGCGAGCAGGCCGACGTGGTGACCATCCTCGACCTGGAGGCGTCGCCCGAGCACCTGAGCCGGGGCACCACCCGCCACGTGGACGTGCTGGAGCTGGTGGTCGAGCCCTACTACCGGTCCTACGAGACGGCCCGGCGCATGGCCGCCCTGGCTTCCGAGCTGCCGATCGCCCACGTGGGCGTCATCGCCAACAAGATCCGCAAGCCCGAGCACCTCGAGGCCATGACCGAGTACTGCGAGCGCCACGGTCTGTCCTTCGACGGCCACCTGCCCTGGGGCGACGCGGTGCTCGACGCCGACCTGGCCGGCGTCCCGTTGTACGACTACGACCGTGAGGGAGCGGTGGTGGCGGCCGTCGACCAGGTGGCCGGGCGCCTGCTGGCCCTTTCCCTGCGCAACGGGCACTGATCCGGGCCTGCCCGCCTACATGAAGTTCCGGGTGTGCAGCGACGACAGCTCGTTCGCCTCCTCCGGCGCGTAGCCGAGCCGCACCAGCCGCCGGCGACGGCCCTCGGCCATCTCCGCCTCGAGCTCCTGCACCAGAGCGAAGCCGGAGGCCAGCGCCGCCGGGTCCCACGACCCGGCCGCCATCAGGACCAGGGCGTCGAACACCTCCTCGTTGAGGCCGGCGGTGTGGGCCAGGGCGTCGTGGCGCCGGCGAACGGCGGCGCCCAGTCGCCCCCTCAGGGCCGGCTCGGCGCCCACCACGTGCTCCAGATGGGCCATGCCGAAGGCCACGTGGCGCGCCTCGTCGGCCAGGGCCAGGCGGGTGACCTGGCGGGTCACGGGGTCGGGGGCGTGGCGCTCCAGGAAGGACAGCAGCGACAGGAACGTCCCCTCCCCCAGCACCGATAGGAGGAAGTGGGCCACCGCGAAGTCGGGCTCCTCGACCAGCGTCTGCAGCGACGCCTGGCCGGCGGCGCTCGACAGGCCGAGCGGCTGGCCGCCCAGCTCGGCCCGGCGGGTGAACACCTCCACGTGGCGCGCCTCGTCGGCCACCTGTACGGCCAGCGCCCCCATCACCTCCCGGAAGTGGGGGTGGACCTGGGCCAGGAAGCGGGCGGGCACCACCAGGGCGGCGTTCTCGTTCTCCACCAGGTACGTCATGACGGTGACGACCGCCGCCTCCACCTCGGGCGGCAGGTCGAGCGGCGCGTCCCAGTCCACGGCGGTGGCCGGGTCCCACTGGTTGGCCACCGCCTGGCGGTAGATGCCGGCCGCGGTGTCCGCCCACACGGAGTCCCGGGTGGCCAGCGGGAACCGGAAGTCGGGCCCCCCGGCCTCCACCAGCGCCCCCCGGGCGGCCAGGCCCCACGTGCCCGGCGCCCGGTCGGCCACGCCGCCGTGGGGGCCTGTCGCCCGCTCGGCGCCCCTGCGTCGGGCGTCCACCGCCGTCCCCCGGGTCACCCATCCCACCACCGGGCTGCCTCTCGGCCCTTCCGGGGCGCGACCGGCGTGGGCACCCGACGAGTCTCGGGTGCCGGACGATGCCGGCCCGGGAAGGAGGGCAGCCGCCAGCTCCACCGCGTGGCCGCGGTCGCGGCACCAGGCTCGGAGGTGGGGGCCGGCCTCGGGGGCCCGGGCCCGCACCTCGAGCCGGTGGCCGGGGGCCACGGCGGCCAGTGCCCGCCTGAGGAGCATGTGCCCGCCCCGGTCCAGGCCCAGGTCGCCCAGGTCGACGCCGGCCGCCGGCGCCTCGGTGGCCGGGGGGGCGTTCCCGTGGATGGTGGCCCGGCGGTGGCCTCCGGGAGGGGCCGGGCGGTCGCCGGTGGCGGTCACGGCCGGTAGCCGGAGGCCGTGACCGCCCCCGACTCGTCGTAGAAGCCGGTGGCCGCCACCGCCTCCTCCAGCGGGCCGTACCCACTGATGCGGCCGGGCCGCCACTCGGTCAGGCCCTCCAGGTCGAGCAGCGGCCGTACGTCGGGGTCGTCGTAGGACATCCCGAGCAGGAGCGAGCGGAAACGGTCCAGGAGGTCGGCCGGGCCCGAGGCCAGGGCGGTGAAGTTGCAGTGGTCGAAGGTCGGTGTGGTCGCCAGGACGCGGGTGGCTCCGGCGGGCAGGGTGCCTTCGGTCGTGAACACCAGGTGGTTTCCGTCGATCATGCAGGCGGCGTCCACCTCCCCGGCCATCAGCGCCCGGGCCGCCTCTCGCTCGCCGCCCACGTGGTCGCCGTGCTTGCCGACGGCCACGTCGAAGCGGCGGACGCGGACGTCCCGGCCCGGTTCCAGGCCCGCCGACCGCAGGTGGGCCAGGGGGATCAGGGTGGCCTGGGGCGAGTCGACGGCGCCCACCGCCACCGTCGCCCCCGCCAGGTCGGCCACCGACGAGATGCCGGAGTCGGCCCGCACCACCACCACCGAGGTCAGGTCGCAGTCGGTGTCGCGCATGGCGAGGGCGGTGACGTCCGCCATCCGCCGGGCCCGGGCCCAGGCCAGCGGCGAGTTCCAGGCCACGTCCACCTCCCCCGCCACCAGCGCTTCCACCTGGCGCTCGTAGTTGGAGTAGAGGACGTAATCGACGTGGAGGCGGCGACCGCCGAACCAGTCCCGAAAGCCCTCCCAGATGGTGACGACCTTGGGGTCGTAGGCGACGGCCCCGACGGTGAGCGTGTCGGCCACGGCGGCCGCCTCAGAAGAGCGGCAGGCCGCAGACGGCCCGGCCGATGAAGTCGTGGAGGGCGTCGGTGGTGGGGGCCATGACGGTGGCCGCCCGGGCGTCGCGGAAGTGGCGCTCGACGCCCACCTCCTTGCGGAACGCCGACCCCCCACACACCCGCATGGCGAGGTCGGTGACCGCTACCGCCGCCTCACTGGCCGCCGCCTTCACCTCCAGCACCCGTAAGATGGCGTCGGGCCGGCGCACCTCCAGGGCGGTCAGCGTGTCGAGCAGCAGGCCCTCGGCCAAGTCGGTGGTGACGCGCATGCGGGCCACGTGGGACCTGGTCACCGGGTTCTCGGCCAGCGACTGGTCCAGGTGCTCGAGACGGGTGCCGGCGGCGTGGGCGGCGGCCCGGGTGGTGGCGACGTCGGCCGTCCCCACCGAGAACCCGGCGCTCATGACCTGGAACCAGGGGAGGACGGTGCCGATCATGAGGTCGAACCCACCGCCGTCGGGGCCCAGCCGGGCGGAGGTCGCCACCGTGACGCCGTCCGCCGCCATGGGGCTGGACGAGTTGCCCCGCAGGCCCAGGCCGTCGAAGGGAGCGCCCACCGACAGGCCGGGAGCGTCGGCGGGGACCAGCCACAAGGTGCTGGCGCCGTCGGCGTCCAGCGGCCGGCTCGACCACACGTAGCCGTCCGCCTCGCCCGCCGAGGTCACCCAGCTCTTGGCCGCGTCGAGGCGGACGCGGCCCTCGCCGTCGGGTGAGGCCGAGCTCAGGGGGACCCAGAAGTGGCTGCGTGATCCGGCCTCCGAGAAGGCCAGGGTGGCCAAGTAGCGCCCGGCGGCGATGGCCTCCCGCACGTCTCGGGGGCCGTGGGCCTCGATGAGGGCGGTGGCCGCATAGTGCATCATCACGACCATGGCCGTAGACCCGCAGTGGCGAGCCAGCTCCTGCACCACGGCGGCCGCCGCCCGGTGACCCTCGCCCCGGCCACCGACGTTGGGGGCGCTGACCAGGCCGAGGAGGCCGGCCCGGCCCAGGGCGTCGAGCGCCTCTCGCGGGTAGGCGCCGGTGCGGTCGATGTCGGCCGCCCGAGGGGCGACGACCTGGGCGACGACCGGTTCGAGGTCGATGAGGTAGCGGGGGCGGATGTCGACGGGGGCGTCGACGGGTGAGGACGTCATCGTGCGCTGCTCCTCCTGTGGGGCGGGACCTGCGGGAGCTGGCCGGCCGGCCAGCGTCTGTCACCGCCGGGGCCGCTCGCGGGAGCGGCGGCACCCTCAGGTGGAGCGCGCCTCCAGGGGCACGGCTCCGGCGGTCGTCGTCGTTCGACCGAACGACGATCCACGACTCGCTCAGCGTCGTGCCATGGGCACACTGCTCCTTCCGGACGGAATCCCCGGGACACGGGGTTCGGCGCTCCATTCTGCACGATGGGTGCCAAGTTCTTCCGGCGACCAGGCCCTGCCTAGATGTAGAATGTCTTTATCCGGTCGCCACCTACCGGTCCGGCCATGCCGGCTCGCCGGGGAGGTGCGGCCGACGTTGCCGGGAGGAACAGCAGCTGAGCTCGACCCCCAAATCCGAGGTGGTGCGCGCCCTGTACTGGCGCAGCGAGATCCTGCGAGTCCTTTACTGGTTGCGCGGCGAGGGCCTGGGTGACCTGGTGGACGTGCCCATGATCCGTCGCTACCTGGAGATCGGGGCGCCCGAGTGCCGGGCCCGGTTGGCCGCTCTCGTGGCCGACGGTGACGTGGTGCGGGACGGCTCGTGGTACTCGCTGTCGCCGGCCCGGCTGGCCGATGCCGAGATCGACGTCGAGCTGACCACCTACTTCGCCGACCTGGCCCGCCCCGAGCCGGGCCTGTGCAGCGACGAGTGCTGGTGCCGGATGTCGAGTGCCGAGGAAGACGCGTGCAGTGGTCGGCGGCCGCTCCAGATCCAGAAGGGGGATCGCCGCCCATGAGCGCCAACGACCAGGAGAGTGGCGGCGGGACGCTCCCCCGCCATTACCTGAAGCCGTGCCTGCTCCTCCTGCTGGCCGAGGGCCCGTCGCACGGCTACGAGCTGCTGGAGCAGGTGCGCCGCCTGGGCATCCAGGGGGCGGAGCCCGGCGGGCTCTACCGCTACCTGCGGGCCATGGAGAAGGAGGAGGTGGTCAGCTCGTGGTGGGAGCCGTCGCAGGCCGGCCCCGCCCGGCGCACCTACGTGCTGACCGACGCCGGCCGGCGGGCCCTGCGGGCATCCGTGGACTCCCTGCGCGACGTACGCCAGCTGCTGGTGGGGCTGCTCGACCGCTACGACTCCCTGGCCGAGGGCGCCAGCGCCGGCCAACGGCCGTGACGATCGCCCGGACCGGGATCGCCCGACCTGGTGAGAGACTGAACCCGACGATTGCGTTCCGCACCGCCCGCCCGTCGGGCGGGGGCGGAGGAAGACGAGGTGTGTGATGTGCCTGGGGATCCCCGGCCAACTGGTGGAGATCATCGACGAGGAGCAGCACCGGGGCATGGCCGACATCGACGGCGTGCGGCGGGAGATCAACATCGGCCTGGTGCTGGGTGAGGCCGGCGGCATCAAGGTCGGTGACTGGGTGCTGATCCACGTTGGCTTCGCCATGAGCAAGATCGACGAGGAGGAGGCCGAGCGCACCCTCTCCTTCCTCAAGCTCATGGGTGAGGTGTGGGACGACGAGCGGGCGCAGTTCAGCGCCGAAGCTCCCCTCTGAGCCGCGCCGCCGACGCTCCCCGTGCCTGACCCGACCGCCGCCACTGAGGAAGGTGCCGCATGAAGTTCGTCGACGAGTTCCGTGACCCGGCTGCCGCCCGGGCCACCGTCGTCCAGATCGAGGCCCTGGCCGATTCCGTGACCGGCGGCTCCGACCGCCACCTGAAGTTCATGGAGGTGTGCGGCGGTCACACCCACACCATCTACAAGCACGGCATCGAGAACGTGCTGCCCCCGTCGGTGGAACTGGTCCACGGGCCGGGCTGCCCGGTGTGCGTGATCCCCATGGGCCGGGTGGAGGACGCCATCGCGGTGGCGGAGACGCCCGGCGTCATCTTCACGTCCTTCGGCGACATGATGCGGGTGCCGGGCGCCGAGGGCAACCTCCTCGAGGCCAAGGCCCGGGGCGCCGACGTGCGCATGGTGTACTCGCCCCTCGACGCCCTGCGCATCGCCGAGGCCAACCCCGACCGCCAGGTGGTGTTCTTCGCGGTGGGCTTCGAGACCACCGCCCCCTCCACCGCCGTCACCGTGCTCAAGGCCAAGGAGCGGGGGGTCACCAACTTCTCGGTCTTCTGCAACCACGTCACGATCGTGCCGCCCCTGAAGGCCATCCTCGAGTCGCCCGACCTGCGCCTCGACGGCTTCCTCGGCCCAGGCCACGTCTCCACCGTGATCGGCAACCGGCCCTACCGGTTCGTGCCCGCCACCTACGGCAAGCCACTGGTGACCGCCGGCTTCGAGCCCCTCGACATCCTCCAGGCCATCGTGATGCTGCTCCGCCAGCTGCGCGACGGCCGCTGCGAGGTTGAGAACCAGTACACCCGGGCGGTGGCCGACGAGGGCAACCCGCGGGCCCTGGCCATCCTCGGGCAGGTCTTCGAGCTGCGGCCTCACTTCGAGTGGCGTGGCCTGGGGTTCATCTCCCAGTCCGCCCTCAAGCTGCGGGAGGAGTTCGCCCAGTTCGACGCCGAGCTGCGCTTCTCGGTCCCCGGCGTGCGGGTGGCCGACCCCAAGGCCTGCCAGTGCGGCGAGGTCCTCAAGGGCGTCATCAAGCCCTGGGAGTGCAAGGTCTTCGGCACCGCCTGCACCCCGGAGACGCCCATCGGCACGTGCATGGTGTCCTCCGAGGGCGCGTGCGCCGCCTACTACAACTACGGCCGGTTCACGCGGGCCGCCACCATCCCGGTGCGGGCCGCCGGGGCGCGCGAACCCGTCCCCTCGGCATGAGCCAGGCGGGCGCCGGCGAGGCGGGCGGCCACTCCCACGACGGGCCGTCCCGCGAGGAGGTCGTCCTCGAGCGCATCGAGGCCTTCCGCCGGCGCCGGCCCAAGCTCAAGGACGACTACATCAACTCGGCCCACGGCGCCGGGGGCAAGGCGTCGGCCGCCCTGATCGACGCGGTGTTCCTCGAGGCCTTCCGCAACGAGACGCTGGAAAGCCTGTCCGACGGCGCCGTCGTCGACCCCGGCGACGGGGGCGGGCGCCTGGCCTTCAGCACCGACTCGTACGTCGTCAGCCCCCGCCACTTCCCGGGCGGCTCCATCGGGGACCTGGCCGTCAACGGCACGGTCAACGACCTGGCCATGATGGGCGCCACCCCCCGGTGGCTGTCGGCCGCCTTCGTGCTGGAGGACGGCTTCCCCATCGAGGAGCTGCGGGGCATCGTGGCCGACATGGCCAAGGCCGCCCTGGCCGCCGGCGTGCAGGTGGTCACCGGTGACACCAAGGTGGTCAACAAGGGCGCCGGTGACGGCGTGTACATCACCACCGCCGGCGTCGGGACCGTGCCCGCCGGCGTCCACCTGGACGCCCGCTCCGTGCAGCCCGGGGACAAGGTGCTGGTGTCGGGGAAGATCGGCGACCACGGCGTGGCCGTGCTCATCGCCCGGGGGGACCTGGCCCTGGAGGCCGACATCCCCACCGACTCGGCGCCCCTCAACGACCTGGTGGCCAAGCTCCTGGCCGCCGCCCCCAACACCCGCTTCCTGCGGGACCCCACCCGGGGCGGCGTGGCCACCGTGTGCAACGAGCTGGCCCGGGCCGCCGAGGTGGCAGTGGTCCTGCAGGAGTCTGCCATCCCGGTGCGCAACATCGTGAACGGCGCCTGCGAGATCCTCGGCATCGACCCGCTGTACGTGGCCAACGAGGGCAAGCTGGTGGCGGTGGTGCCGGCGGCCGAGGCCGACGACGCCCTGGCCGCCATGCGGGCCCACCCGGTAGGGGCGGACGCCGCCATCATCGGGGAGATCCGCGACGAGCCGCCCGGCATCGTCATCCTCAACACCGGGTTCGGCGGCAACCGCATCGTCGACATGCTGGTCGGCGACCCCCTGCCACGGATCTGCTGAGCCCAGCCGGCGGGGCCGGCATCGAGCGGCGGCAGGTCCGGGTGACGGGCACCGTCCAGGGGGTGGGGTTCCGGCCCTTCGTCTACCGCCTGGCCACCGATCTGGGCCTGGCCGGCTCGGTGGCCAACGACAGCCGCGGAGTGACGGTGGATGCCGAGGGCCCCGCTGCCGACCTCGACGAGCTGGTGCGGCGGGTGACGGTCGAGGCCCCCCCGCTGGCCCGCATCTCCGGTGTGGAGGTGACCGCCCTGGCGCGGCTCGGCCACCGGGGGTTCTCCATCGTCGACAGCCGGGCCGAGGGGGCGCCGGCGGTGGCGGTGAGCGTGGACGTGGCCACCTGCGCCGACTGCCTGGCCGAGCTGGGCGACCCCGCCGACCGCCGCTACCGGTACCCGTTCATCAACTGCACGAACTGCGGGCCCCGCTACACCATCATCCTGTCGGTCCCCTACGACCGGGCGGCCACGACCATGGCCGCCTTCGAGATGTGCGACGACTGTCGCAAGGAGTATGAGGACCCCGCCAACCGCCGGTTCCACGCCGAGCCCAACGCCTGCCCGGTGTGCGGGCCCCAGCTCCGCCTGCTGGCCCCCGACGGCACGGTGCGAGCCGAGCGGGAGGAGGCCCTGGACGCCACCGCGGCCGCCCTGGCCGCCGGGCAGGTGGTGGCGGTGAAGGGCCTGGGCGGCTACCACCTGGCGGTGGACGCCGCCTCCCCGGCGGCGGTGGCCGAGCTGCGCCGGCGCAAGGCCCGCGACGACAAGCCCTTTGCCCTGATGGTGCCCGACGCCGCCTCCGCAGCCGCGCTGTGCGACCTCACCCCGACAGCGCTGGCCGCCCTCACCTCTCCCCGCCGCCCCATCGTCCTCGTCCCCAGACGGGGACTCGGCCCGGGAACCAGCGGTGGGCCCGCCGGCGGGGACGGGGCCCCCGGCGGCCGGCAGCGGGCGTGGCCCGAAGGGCCCGGGGGCCCGCTGCCAGAGGACATCGCCCCGGGCCTGGCCGAGCTGGGGCTGATGCTGCCCTACACGCCCGTGCACCACCTTCTGGTCGCCCGCGTCGGCCGGCCGTTGGTGATGACCAGCGGCAACCTCTCCGACGAGCCCATCGCCCACGACGACGCCGACGCCCTGGCGCGCCTCGGGCCTCTGGTGGACGCCGTCCTCACGTCCGACCGGGCCATCCACATCCGGTGCGACGACTCGGTGGTGCGAGCCGCCCCCACCGGCACCCAGATGGTCCGGCGCTCGCGGGGGTACGCCCCCGAGCCCATCCCGCTGGCCCGCCCCGCCCACCGCCAGGTGCTGGCCGTGGGGGCGGAGCTCAAGAACACGGTGTCGGTGGCCAAGGGCACCAACGTCATCGCCAGCCACCACATCGGTGACCTGGAGCATCTGGCCGCCTACCGGTCGTTCCTCCAGGCGGTGGACCACCTGTGCCGGCTGACGGGCACGTCGCCCGAGGTGGTGGCCCACGACCTCCATCCCGAGTACCTGTCCACCAAGTTCGCGGCCGACGCCGACCTGCCCACGATGGCCGTGCAGCACCACCACGCCCACATCGCCTCGTGCCTGGTCGAGCACGGCCACGAGGGGCCGGTGCTGGGCGTGGCCTTCGACGGCCTGGGCCTCGGCCCCGACGGCAGCCTGTGGGGCGGCGAGCTGCTCGTGGCCGACCTGGACGGCTTCCGGCGGGTCGGGCACCTCCGTCCCGTCTCCCTCGTGGGGGGCAACGCCGCCATCCGCGAGCCCTGGCGCATGGCGGTGTCGTGGCTGGACGCCACCCTCGGGCCGGAGGCGGCCGAGCGCTACGGGCGGGGCGTCGATCCCCGGTGGGCCACGGTGGCGGCCCTCGGGCGGCGGCCGGACGCCCTGCGCACGAGCAGCGCGGGGAGGCTGTTCGACGCGGTGGCCGCACTGTGCGGCCTCCGGCCCCGGGTGACCTACGAGGCCCAGGCTGCCATCGAGCTGGAGGCGGCGTGCGCCGGGCTTCCGGTGACCGACGCACCGGGATGGGACGTGGAGCTCGCCACCGGGCGGGACGGCATGACCGTTCTGGACCCAGCCGCCCTCGTCGCCCGGGTGGTTGCCGGCCGGGAGGCTGGCACGCCCGTCCCCGAGCTGGCGGCCGGCTTCCACGACGGGCTGGGCCGCGCAGTGGCCGACGCCGCCGTCTCCCTGGCCACCACCAACGGCCTGGGCACCGTCGCCCTGTCGGGCGGCGTGTTCCAGAACCGCCGGCTCACCGCGGTGGTGGCCGGGCGGGTCGAGGCGGCCGGGCTGGCGGTGCTGGTGCACGAGCAGCTGCCCCCCAACGACGGCGCCATCAGCGTGGGGCAGGCCGCCATCGCCGCCCGCGCCCGGCACTGAGGGTCAACGGCACTGAGGGTCACCGGCACAGGGTCCCGGCACTGAGGGTCCCGGCACTGAGGGTCCCGGGACGACGGTCTGCGTCCTGCCCTGCCCACCGCCGGCGGGCAGGGCGAGAGGGCGACGCTCAGGCCGACGGCAGACTGACGACGACCTGGAAGTCGACAGGGTCCTTCACCTTGAGGGCGCCCATCTTGGAGTAGGGCTTCACGCCGAAGTCGGTCTGGACGAGCTGGGCCTTGCCGATGAGCCGGGTCTCGCCCGGGCCGTCCTCCACCGTCACGTCCAGGGTGACCGGGCGGGTGGTGCCCACGATCGTGAGGTTGCCCTGCACCGAGAGGCGGGGGGCGCTCCCGCTGACGGCAGTGGACTGGAAGGTGATCTGGGGGTGCTTGCCGTACTGGAGCGTCTTCTCCTGGTTCTGGGCTATGTCACCCTTGTCCTTCTCGGAAAGGGGCTTCAGCCCGCCTGACGCCTGGGCCACCTCCAGGGAGCTGGCGTCCACGGTGACCTGGACGCTGGACGCCACCGGGTTGTCGGAGTCGACGTTGACGGTGCCGTTCCACCGCTTGGCCTCGAGTACGAGGTCATGGCCCATCTTGGCGCCCATGCCCCCCACGTAGGTGTTGATGGTCAGCGACCCGTTCTCGGGGCCGATCGAGTGTGTGCCGCTCTTCACCGTCATCGCGCGCGTGCAACCAACCTTTCAATTCGCAGGGCCGGGCACCGCTTGCCCGGCCGGCGGGAATCCTAGGCCGACCCTGCCCCGGGCGACATTCGGGCCCGGGTGGCGCCGCCCTTTGAGTCGGACCGAAGCTACTTGCCGCGGGCCCGGACCCTCCTCGCCGATGGCGACGGCGCTGGAGGCCCGAATGAACCGGACTAGCGGTTCAGGGCCTTGCGGGTGGGGGGGTCGGGCTTGGCCAGCCCGGGAGGGGGCCGCCAGGGGTCGCCCCAACCCACCCGGCGCCGGGGTCGCTCGAAGTGGTTGCGGATCCGGTAGTAGATGCTGGCGTCCCTGCGGTAGATGTCGCTGTCGCGGAGGGACGCCCCCTCGGCGTCGTCGGGGTACTCGTGGGCCGCCTCCTGCTCGGCCAGGGCCCGCATGGCGTCGTCGGGCGACGCCGCGTCGGGGACGGCGTCGCGCAGGCCGAGGAGCCCGGGCATGATGGCGGTCTGGAACTCGGCCGCCGCCTGGCGCTCGAGGTCGGCGGCCGACGGGGTGCCGCTCTTGGACAGAACCCCGGCCACGCTCTCCACCCAGAAGCCGGCGGTCAGCCGCGTGTCGCCCGGGACGGGCGGCGGGGGCGGGGTGGCCATGGGGCCGCGCCGGGCGGCCGATCCCACCGCCGGGCCGTCGTCGGCCGGCTCCATCTGC
>JBHELO010000057.1:0-34253 GCA_046263055.1 Acidimicrobiales bacterium
GCATGAGGGCCCAGCAGCAGGCGAGGCAGAACAGCCCGTGGCTCCACCCGAGGCGAAGCGCCTCGCGGTTGCCTCTGCGGTAGTGCGCGAGCAGGAAGGCGGCGGGATGCCGGCAGACGTCGAGGCAGCGGTCCTTCAACGGGCTCAGCTGGAAGGCGCCGGCCAGCGCGAGGACGGCGGCGACGACGAGGGACGGGTGGGCGTCAAGCCACGGCCAGGCGTCGACACCACGATGGACGGTGGCGTCGAACGCGAGCGCCAGCCAGCCAAATGCCGTCCATACCGCTAGATAGCCGCTCGTAAACGCCGCCAGCGCGACTCCCGGTCGCGGCTGGTGCGAGGACGCCGCCGCGAACAGCCGGAGAAGTGGTACCGCGGAGGGCAGCATCATGGCGACGATCATCACGATCCAGGCGCCGGCGTACGCCAGGACCGCGCCCAGCCCGGGAGCGCCACCGTCGCCGAGCAGAGCGTCGTGGTCGAGGACGTGAGTGTGACCGGTGGCGTGAGCGGCGATCGCCGCCGCCCACGCGAGGCCGATCGCCGCTACGACCGTGACCGGCACTCGCCGGGTCGCAGCCGGGGACCCGGCGAGCACGGTCATGCCCGATGGGTGATGTGGTAGTCGGACTGGATCGCGTTGCGGCCTTCGAATGACCACACCATCCCGTAGCGCGGTAGCTCGACGGTGTGCGTGTGGGCCCGGGCCACATACGCTGGCGAGCCGGGCACTGTCGAGAACAGCGAGTCGCGCAGTGTGGTGATGGTTTCGCCGTCGGGAGAGCGGAACGGCTCCATCTCCGCGGATACGAAGTCGCCGATGCGCAGCACGCCGTTGCCGCTGTTGGTCTCGTGCTCGATCGGCGCCCGCTCGACGCCGAGCACCTCGCCAACCAGTCCGGCGACGTCGGCCAGCGGTCCGCCGAGCCGGCCGTGGTACGCGTCGAGGATGGCGTCGTGCTGGTCGTCGCTGGCGCGGTCGTCGACGAAGCTGACGACCTTCCAACTGCCTGGCGTGAGCACGTTGCCGGGGATGTAACAGACATTGACGAACGAGAGCCCGCTCACGTCGACGCCGTTGATGACGCCGCTGTCGAACTTGTAGGCGTTGAACGAGCTACAGGTGCCACCGTCGGGATCGGCGCCGACCCAGCACGGGCACAGCACGCCGCACGAGCACGCCTCGAGGAGGGTGCCCTCGAGGTCGTACACCGTGCCGGTCACCGCGGTCGCGCTCATCGGGACTTGGCGAAGTCGGCGGCCATGGCCGGCGAGAAGTCGACGCCCACCCACGGCTCGTCGCCCATCACCGAGGCGTCGTGGCCCGGGGGAATGGAGTAGGCGTCGCCGGGATTGATCTCGATCTCGGTGCCGTCGTCCGGACGGATGCGGATCTGCCCGGACACGGCGTAGCCGTTGTGTTGCACCTGGCAGCTCTCGGTGCCGGCGATGGGCTTCACGCACTCCGACCACCGCCACCCCGGCTGCATCGTCGAGCGGGTCACCGTCGTCGATCCCACCGTGACGACCTCCACCCGACCCTTGGGGAACTCCCTGACGTCGGTGGTCCGGTCAACGCTCGTCGTTTCGGCCATGCCTTCCTCCTTGTCGTTCGGGCGAGCGATGTGCCCGCTCCAGCGGAGATAGTGCGATACGCCGCTTCAGGCTCACTCTCGGCACGCTTCAGGCCAGACCGCCTCGCCCGGGACGTCCAACGAAGGTCGTCCTACGCTTCGTTACCGTGGAGATCGGGATCCTCGGGCCGTTGGAGGTGCTCGTCGATGGCAGGGCGGTCGAGCCGGGCAGTCCTAAGCAGCGCGCGCTGCTCCTGAACCTCGTCGTCCACCATGGCCACGTCGTGTCCCGGGACCGGTTGATGGACGACCTGTGGGCCGGCAGCCCTCCTTCGACCGCGCTCGGGGTGCTGCAGAACTACGTCTCCCAGCTTCGCAAGGCGCTCGGCGCGCATGTGGTCGCCACCAGAGGTCCGGGCTACGCCTTGGACGTGGACCCGACGGCCATCGACAGCGTCCGCTTCGACGCGATGGTGGACAACGCTCAAGCGGCGCTGCGGGCGGGCGACCCGTCGAGCGCGGCGAAGGCCGCTCGACGGGCGCTCGAGTTGTGGCGGGGCGACGCCCTTGTCGACGTCGCCGACGAGCCTTTCGCCCAGGCCGAGATCGGTCGGCTCCGCGAGCGGCGGGTGGTCGCGGTCGAGCTCCACCTCGAAGCCGAGATCAGCGCCGGGCGTCATCGGGAGGCGGCGCCGCGACTGGAAGCAGCCGTCGCTGACCATCCATTCCGCGAGCGGCTGTGGTGGCTCCTCATGCTGGCTCTGTACCGCTCGGGGCGGCAGGCCGACGCACTTCGTGCCTACCAGCGAGCCCGAGCCACACTCGCCGAGGAGCTCGGCCTGGAGCCCAGCGGCCAGCTTCGGGACCTCGAGCGAGCGATCCTGGATCAACGCGGTGACCTCGACAACCTGCTGGTCACCACAGTTGAGCGAGCCCGCCCCCGGCGCCGGTCCCGGCCGGACACGCCCCTGCTCGGGCGGACTGAGGAATGGTCGGCGGTCGAGGCGTTTCTCGTCGGCTCGGACCCCACCGCGGGGGGACTGCTGCTCCTTGTCGGCGAACCGGGCATCGGCAAGACGCGCCTCCTGGAGCAAGCGCGTCACCACATGGACGCCATGGGTGGGATCGTCATCTCCGGCCGAGCATTCGAGGCCGAACGGCGACGGTCCTACGGCCCCTGGATCGACGCGCTCCGCAGCACACCACTCCCGCCGCTTGACGGAACCCAACGACGGGTCCTCGCGACGTTGCTCCCCGAACTGTCCGGCGAACCGGCCGAGCTCGACGACCCGAACCTGCTCTACGACGCCGTCACGCGTCTCGTTGGCGCGCTCGCGGTGAAGGCGCCCGTCGCGGTTCTCCTCGATGACGTGCAATGGCTCGATGAGCCCTCCACCTCGTTGCTGCACTTCGTGATCCGACACCTCGCCCATGTGGACGTCGCGTTCGTCGCCGCCGCGAGGCCGGCCGAGCTCGGCGACAACGGGGCGAGCGCTCGACTACTGCACGCCCTTCGGCGCGACGACGCCGTCACCGAGCTGTTCGTCGGTCCGCTTACCGCCGCCACGATCGCGGATCTGACCGGTCCGATCGCGCCCGGCGCCGACTCGCAACGCATCGCGCAAGCGACACACGGCAACCCGCTGTTCGCCCTCGAGATGGCGCGTGCCCTGGCGCGGGGCGACGACCCGCTTACCAGCCGCGTCGATGCACTGATCGAGGACCGGCTAACACGCATCGACGAGCGGGCCTCCAAACTCGTTCCATGGCTTGCCGCCTTCGGCCACGGCGTGCCGCCCAGCGTGCTCGCCCCGCTCGTCGAACGCGAGCCGGCCGATCTGTTCGAATCCCTTGGGGACCTCGAACGCCACGGCGTGATCTACGCCGACGGCGAAGGCCGCATCGACTTCGTGCACGACCTCGTCCGCACGGCGGCGTACAAGCGCCTCTCAACGCCGAGGCGCGCGATAGTGCACGCCCGGATCGCCGCTGTGCTCGCCTCACTGGCCGACCCCGACGACAGCCTGGCGGCCGAGACGGCGCGGCACGCCGACGCAGGCGGCGACAGCGCAGCGTGCGCCACCGCAAGCGTGCGCGCCGCGAGACGATCGCTGCGCCTGCTTGCCTATGGCGATGTCGAGGACCTCGTCGCGCTCGGCCGCACGCACGCCCAGCGCCTGCCGCCGACCGAGCGGGTAGAGACCGAGGTCGAGCTCCTGCATGTGCTCCTGCACCCCGCCCTCCGTCTGCGCGATGCGGGTGAGCTGACCCGAGACCTGACCGAGCTGTGCGCCGAAGCACAGCGCCTCGGCCTGGACCCCGTGCTCTCCAGCGCGCTGAGCCTGCTCGCCCGTGCCTACCACTGGGGTTGGGGTGACCTTCCGCGCGCCCGCGCCCTGATGCAGCGCGCCGCCCAGCTCATCGAGAACGCCGAAGAGCCCAGCCTCGAGCCGCTCCTCGAAGGCGCGCGGTGCCTCGCCTACCTCGAGATGGACATGGACCGCACTGCTCGCCTGTTCGACGAACTGGGTGCGCTCGATGCCCTCGCCTCGACGTCGTTCCAGTACCAGTGGGGTCTCGGTCTCGTAGAGGCGTGGCGAGGTGACCTCCGGGCCGCCCGCGCCGCCATGCGCCGCGCCATCGACCTCGCCGCCGGCCGCGCCGACCACTGGGCGACATTCGAGTGCACCGCCCGACTCGCACTCCTCGAGCTCGAAGCCGGTGCGGTCGATGCCGCCGAATCCTTGTCCGCCGAGCTCGCTCCGCTCGCCTCGAAGCTCGGCGACGGGAGCGAACGGCCCTACGCCGCCGCCATCGGGGCCATCGCCAGGATTGCGCGCGGTGACCCTAACGGCCAGACGGCGCTCGACGACGCCATCCGCTCGCTCGAGCGCATCGACGCCCGCTTCCTCGTGCCGGACCTCCTCGGCGTCGCTGCCGAAATACACCGACATGCTGGCGATCCCGATCTCGCTCGCGATCGAGCCGAGTGGGCAGCGCAGGTCGCAGACGACGCTGCCCGACCGTTCGAGGCTGCACGTGCCCACGCCTTGCTGGCGTGCCTCGCGGCCGAACGCGGTGACTTCGACGACGCGCGTTCCCACATCGACGCTGTTGTCAGCCGCTCGGACAAGCTTCCCGGACATGTGCAAGGATTGCGGCTGGAAGCGGAGCGCCTCGTCGATGCAGGACTGGGCGAACAAGGAGTGGACGCGTGGCGGTGATCATGGTGGAGGAGCGGTTCGACCCTCCGATCGACCTCAGCCAGGGCAGCCCGATCGCCGAGCAGGTGTCACCGTGCCTGCCGGTCTACGGCGTGACCTGGCTGAGTTCGTACATCGCAAGCGACGGCACCCGGTGCGTGTGCGTGTACGAGGCCGACAACGCCGAAGCGGTGCGCCGCGTTTACCGGACCGCCGGTGTCGGGTTCGAGAACGTCTGGGCCGCCAGCCCGCTCCACCGCGCCGAGGACGCCTGACGACCATCTGACGCCCCGACGACCCCCCTATCGGAGTCGGCCACAGCGCCAGGATTGCCAATCCCTTGGGGTGCTGTCCCGTTCTCGCTGGTGGCGCAGAGCGAATGGCCTCTGTGAGCTGCGCGGAAGGAGGTCTCCACAGAAGGCCGTCCCATAACCACAGCAGCATGGTGCCCGCGCAAGTGCCCCAGACCGCCGGATGGATGGCGCAGGCGGCGGGGTATCCCCTTCACTGATCGAACGTCTCCCGAAGGTTGCCGTTGATCAGCTGGTTCAGTCGGTGGCGGCGACCCCTCACATCGTCGTCGTCGAGCTCTTGCCGCCCCTGGAGCGTCCAGGTCACTAATGACCCCGTACCGGCCGGCTCGATGTCGAATCGGATCCGGAGCTCAGGGTGGTCGGCCCAAATTGAGGTCCAAACGATCAGGCTCGGCCGTACCCCGTCAAGGATGGTCGGCGGAACCTCGCCGGGCCGGACCTGAAACCACTCGCGATTCTCCGACGCCCACGGATCACGAAGTGACTCCCAGACCACCCATGGGGGCGGCGCTTGCGTCTTGGCCCGCCGGGCGAGGTCGACAAGCCGCTCCACGCCGACAAGGTAGGTGCCCTGGTCGTCCGGCAAGGCCCCGTTTAACGGCCCGCTTGTAGTCGGCCGACCAGGCGTCGACCTCGTCGTCGATGAGGACCCGCAGCTTGGCCCGCCCGTCGGCCCCGGCCATGTCGAGGGAGATCTCCCTGGCCCGGCGCTGGACCCGGCGCTCGATCTCCTTGCCGCGGCATGGCTGATGCCCGGGCCGGGCAGCGGCTCTGTTCACTGGCCATCGCCGGCCACACGACCGCATGCACGGGGACGGGCCGGAGGGGGCCCCGCACGTGACGACCGGCACAGGACGGCCCGATCGGATCTAAGACCGCGCGCGTCAGAGGTGGAAGCCGAATGGAACCGCCGAGCCGGTCACCGGAATGCACGCGCACTGGCGGGCGAGCCCGCCACCGCCGGCGGCAGCGGCATCCGGGGACGGCCGCCGGGACCACACCTCCGCCATCCGAAATGACCGGTTTGGGCCGGTTGCTCGGCGATGGATCGGGCCACCGGCCGATCGCCGGACCCCGGTTCTCGCCTCGACAGGAATGGGATCCGGCGGTAAACTGCGAATTCGCAGGTGGCCCACGCTGGGCGGAGCTCCACCGGTGTCTCAGGTAAGTTCCCCAATGGGTCAATGAGGAGGAAGCCGTGGACGGCGGGCTCGCCGCCGCCCAGACGGGCGTGTCCGGGTGCTCGCCGCTTCGCCGGCGGTGGAGGCCCGGCAAAGGACCGCGCCCTGCTCCCATCCTCCCGTGGAGACGGCGCGTGGCCCAGGAGGCGCCCTTCGGTGCCCCGACGACCGCGGCCGCGAAGGTGGCCGCGGCAGGGCGCGGCCCTTCCGGCTGCCGCGTGCTGTGCCCGACGGACCGGCCGCTCCCGCTCCCCCGTCGTGGGCGCTGACGCCCGGGCCGTGACAGTCCTCGAGCACCACCCCCAGTTCCCGTGCCTGGGCACGCCCAACAGCTTCCACGTCTTCGACGGCGATCTCCGCTCGTGGGACCTCGACGACGGCGCGGTCGTCGCGTGGCCGGAGTGCCGCTACTTCAGGGACGTCCTCGCCGCCTTCGACCGCGGGTACCCGAGCAAGGGGCTCCGCTTCGTCCTCACCGACCGCGTGAACCGAGTGAGAGCGCTCGCCGGTCCGGATGTCGTCGTCATTTGCATCAAGGATGAGCTTTCCCGGGTGCCGGCATATGCGCACGACGTCCGCCTGGTCGGCAAGACCTACGGTGTCCGGCACACGCCTGACCTCCCGACCCCTGGCGCGGCCTCATTTCCGGTCATGGCCACGACTCTTGCCCAGGAAGGCTTCGTCCAGGCTCGCCGCTTGCCCAGCCTGGCGCAGTCCGCTCTTCATACCGCCTGGTCGGGCCGCCGGCCCAACGTCATCGATCTTCCCCTGGGCACGTACCTTCTCCGAGATGAGCAGTTCGTCCCCTTCTCCGAGAGACCGTTCGACGTGTCATATGTCGGTAGTCGGACGAACCGGCCCGGGCAGTCGGAACGACTGCTTCCCACGCGCAAGATGCGGTCGAGGCTCGATCTGGAACAGTCGATTGCCGCCTTGAGATTGGTCCGTCCGCAGACCAGGCTCGTCTTTCGCGCCATCGAGTCCTTCCGGGAGGCTCGCGTGCACAGCGCAACCTTCTCCCGGGCGCTCATGCAGAGCCGGATCGCGCTCTGCCCGCGCGGGGGGTCGCTCGAGACCTACCGGTTCTTCGAGGCGCTGCGGAGCGGGACGATCCCGGTCTGCGAACGGCTCCCCGAACGGAGCTTCTACTCGGGCTCCCCGGCCGTCACCGTTCGGGACTGGTCCGACCTGCCGGCGGTGGTGGATCGCCTCCTCGCCGACCCGATCGGCCTCGAGGCGCGCCACCGGGCCGTACTGGCATGGTGGGAGCAACGCTGCTCACCGGCGGCGGTCGCCCGCCAGCTCGCGGTCGCCCTGTCCGTGGACCGCGAGTAGGCGGCCTGTCATCCCTGCGCCCGTAGGGCATCACGACGACCGGCTCACGGGGGCGGACCGTCGGACCCGTCGACGTCGTCGGGCATGGCCCGGAGGGGGGCGAGCCAGCCTTCGGTCGCGTCCCGCCAGGCGGGCGGCATCCGCGCTCCTCCGTGCCGGTCCCGGACCGACTGCACACCCGGCCAGGCGAGGCCGACGGCGACCAAGGGCCACCGGCGATGCTGGCGGTGAGACCAGGCCAAGCGGGACTGGCAGCGGGCCGCCGCCCACCGACGACCGGCCCGGAGGTGGAGCTGGGCGAAATACCACAGCCAGAAGGCGTCGTCGAGCTCGACATGGCGCGCCGCCCGTTCGTCGCGGTATTTGCCGATGATGTGGTGCAAGTCGGCCTCCGCCCGATCCACATCGTGGGCCATCGCACCGGGGTGTACCCGGTATGCCACCAATGGTGCCCGAGCGCACACTGTGGGTGAGACAAGCGCGAGCCGGATCCAGAGGTCCCAGTCGGCCAGGCTGCTCAGCTCCACGTCGAAACCTCCGAGCTCGTCGAGCAGGTCGGTGGCGCACATGACCGCCGATGCTCCGCCCGGTATCACGTTGCGCGCCAGCAATGAGTCGGCGAGGTTTGCCACCTGTGGGCCGGCCTGCGGGCCCATGATCCGAAGCTCCGGATCGACGAGCACCGCGTCGGTGCAGGCCCATCGGGCCGACGGGTTGTCGGCCAGCACCTGGAGCTGGGCGCTGAGCTTGGTCGGCGCCCATACGTCGTCGTCGTCGAGGAAAGCCACCCACGGTGCCGTCGCCCGTCGGAGCCCGATGTTGCGGGCGACGGCGACGCCCCGTGCCTCGGGCTGGCTGACCACCGTCACCCGACGGTCACCCAGGCTCCGGACGTGGCCTGCGGTCCCGTCGGTGGACGCGTCGTCGACCACCACGACCTGGACCTCGACACCCTGCTGGCCCAACGCCGACCGAAGGGCACGGCTCACGAGGCGACGCCGGTCGCGTGTGGGGATGACCACGGAGACGAGAGGCCGAACGGTCACATCGGGGATGGTCGGCAACGTTACGCGTCACCGATGCCCGAGCGCCTCCCACCGACCTCGGGGCGCCACCGTGAGTGGCTCTGCAGGAGCCGCCGCAGGTACCATCACGGCGCCGCCGACGGGCCCGCCAGAGCCGGGGAAGGAAGTGGGCATCCATGGCCGGCCGCCACCGGGCGGTCCTGACCGGGTGAAGCGATCGGCATGACGAACGGCGACTCGGAGCTCGATGTCGTCATCTGCACCTTCGACAACGACCTCCTGCTGGATCGGGCGCTTGGCGCCCTCGCCCGGCAGCGAGGCGCACCGGGCCCGTGGAACGTCCTCGTGGTGGACAACAACAGCGGCCCGGCCACCCGCGACGTGATCGACCGCCACATCTCCCGTGGAGACGTACCGGGCCTCCGGCGGGTCGCGGAGCCGGCGCAGGGCCTCACTCAGGCGAGGGTGCGGGGCGTGCACAGCACGACCGCCCCCTGGATCGCGTTCGTGGACGACGACTGCCTCCTGGGCGAGGACTGGGTCCGGGGCGCCATCGAATTCGCCCGGTCGAACCCGGGCTGCGGCGCCTTCGGAGGCCGGGTGGTGCCGACCTACGCGGAGGTCCCTCCCGCCTTCGTGGCCCGCTACGGCTGGGCCTTCGCCGAGCAGGACCTCGGTGATGGGCCCGCGGCCGTCGACTGCCTCGTCGGCGCGGGCATGGTGG
This sequence comes from Acidimicrobiales bacterium, assembly GCA_046263055.1. Classification (GTDB taxonomy): domain Bacteria; phylum Actinomycetota; class Acidimicrobiia; order Acidimicrobiales; family AC-14; genus DATAQC01. The sequence goes on from JBHELO010000057.1 coordinate 9,357, forward strand.
TGAACCGTACGGCCCTCGCTGAATGCGGATGGGCCGCCGGCCCCTACTTCGCCGACCGTGTCGGCCGGAGGCTGGTCTCCGGTGGGGATGTCGAGATCGCACTGCGCCTGGCGGGCACCGGTCGCCCGCTGTGGTACACGCCGGCCTGCGAGCTGCAGCACCTGATCCCGGCTCGACGCACCGAGGTGGCCTACCTCGTGCGCATGACGCGCGGGCTAGGCGTGTCCCACAGCCTGGCTCGGGCGCTGACCTGGCACGGGTCCCGTCGGGCGTGGCTCCGAGCCGAGTCGAACGACCTCGTCGGTTCCCTCGTCTCGGTCATCGCCGCCGCCACGCGGGCGGTGAGGGGTCCTGAGTCGCGCCGCGACGCCTTGCTGGCCGCCAGCTACGAGTGGGGCCGCTGCATCGGGGCCGCCCGCGTCGCCGTGCTGCTGTCGACGGGGCGCTGCCCGTTCTTCGGTGGGGACCGCCCCGGTGGCGCCCAGGCCGGGAGGCGGGGTCATGCCGTACGCGCTGGTTGACGTCGAGCTGACGGAACCGCTCCCGGAGCTGCGGCTGGCAACCGAGCACACCGGCCTGGCGATCGTCTCCCGACGCCACGGCCACGTCGTCGGCTTCTCGCTGCACCCGCTCGACCGGGGGAGGCGCGTGCGCCCTGCCGACCTGGGACCCCTCCTCGACCCGGCCCCCGTCGAGCCCGCGGTGCTCGACGGGCCCGCAGATGGGGGCCCTACGGTGACCGTCGCCATCTGCACCAGGGACCGCCCCGACCTGCTGGGCGAGTGCCTCGCCGCCCTTGCCGCGCTGGACGCGCCACCCGACGAGGTGCTGGTCGTGGACAACGCCCCCTCCGACGACCGCACGCGCCGGCTGGCCGGGCGCCTCGGGGTGGGCTACGACGTGGAGCCCTGTCCGGGCCTGGACTTCGCGCGCAACCGGGCCCTCCGACGGGCCCACACCGAGGTGGTGGCCTTCCTCGACGACGACGTCGTCGCCGACCGGCACTGGCTCACCAGCCTCCGGGCGGCCTGGGACAGGCACCCCGATGCCGGCGCGGTGACTGGGCAGGTCCTCCCCCACGAGCTGGCCACCGACGCCCAGGTGGCGTTCGAGCGGCGGGGCGGGTTCCGCGGGGGCAACCGGACCGTGCGCCATGCCGGCGAGCACCTCGACGGCAACGCCATCTACCCCTACGCCCCGGGCATGTTCGGCGCCGGCGCCAACATGTCCGTTCGCCGGGGGCTCGCCCTGCGGCTGGGCGGGTTCGACGAGGCCCTCGACACCGGCCCCCCGCTCCCGGGCGGTGGCGACATCGACATGATGCACCGCGTCGTGCGCGCCGGGTCGGCGCTGGTCTACGAGCCGCGGGCCGTCGTCTTCCACCGCCACCGTCGCGACGCGGAGGCCCTGCGCCGCCAATACGAGTCGTGGGGCCGTTCTCTGATGGCCTACGCGGTTAAGACCTACCGGCGCGACCCATCGGGGCGCCCCAAGCTGCGCCGCCTGGTGCGGTGGTTCTTCGTCCACCAGCTCCGTGAGGTGGGCCGAGGGGTCGTCACCGGTCGCCCCGACACGCGGGAGGCCGCCTGGGCCGAGCTGCGCGGGGGCCTGGCCGGCCTGGCCGGCACCTACGGCCGGTCGCAGCGGCGGTCCCGGCGTCGTCGCCGGGCGTACGGCAGGCCGACCGTTGCCATCCTCCCCTGGGGAAACGTCATCGAGGACTACACCGACCCCATCGGGCTGTCGCTCGACGACGTCGCCGAGCGGCTGTCGGGCGGGTGGCTGTTCGGGTTCGCCGAGGCGTTCAACGGTGCGGGGGTCGACACCGTGATCATCTGCTGGTCACGGGCCGTCACCCGGCCCACCCGCCGGATCCACCTGCCGAGCGGCGCCACCCTCTGGTTCCTCCCGCCCTCGCCCGCCTACCTCGCCGCCCGCGCCCGGCTCGACGACCCCTACGGCTGGACCCTCGGATCGGCGGTGGGCGGCCGCCGGGGCGCCGCCGCCGTGGCCAGCATCGTCGCCCGCGCCCTCGTCCCCTACCTGAGCACCCCGCCGGTGCGCCTGGCGACCGTGCTGCGGCGGGAGGCCTGTCGCGCCGTCCTCTGCCAGGAGTACGAGGAGGGCCGCTTCGACGTGTCTGCGGCGCTGGCCCGGCTCTTGCGGCTGCCGGTCTTCGCCACCTTCCAGGGGGGTGACCACACCCGCACGAGGATCGAGCGGTGGGTGCGCCCCCACACGGTCCGGTCGGCCACCGGCTTGATCGTCGCCGCCGAACCCGAGCGCGAGCGGGTGCACGACCGGTACCGCGTCCCCCTCGAGCGGATCGCGCCGATCCCGAACCCCTTCGATCCGGCCACGCTGCCCCGCACCCCGAGGCCGGCGGCACGCGCCGCGCTGGGCCTGGGCCAGGACGGTCGGGTGGCCGCCTGGCACGGCCGCGTCGACATCGACCCCAAGGGCATCGACACGCTCGTCGAGGCGTGGTGCGAGGTACGGGAGACGTGCCGATGCCGCCCGACGCTGCTGCTCCTCGGCACCGGCCCGGGGGCGAGCTGGCTCGAGCGCCGCATCGACGAGCTGGGCCTCGACGACGTGAGGTGGCGGAACGAGTACGTGCTCGACCGGGCCGTCATCGGCACCCACCTGTCGGCGGCCGACGTGTTCGTGCTGCCATCGCGCCACGAGGGGTTTCCCGTCGCCGCCGTCGAGGCCATGGCCGCGGGGCTGCCGGTCGTGGCGACGGATGCGCCCGGTGTGCGAGCGGTCGTGGGCCACGGCGAGGCGGCCGGAGGCGTGGTGGTGCCCAGAGGCGATGCCCGGGCCCTGGCTCGGGAGCTTGGCCGCCTCCTCGACGAGCCGGAGCGCTCGGGCGCCCTCGGCGACCGGGCCCTCCGGCGGGTCGAGGAGGAGCTCTCCCTCGAGGCCGTCGGCGCCCGGCTGCGGGCCTTCGTGGTGGGGCGCTGACCGGTCGGTGAGACCCCCCGCCCCCGTGTCGGTCATCGTCCCCACCGTCGGGCGTCGAGACCTGCTCGAGCAGTGCCTCCTGTCGGTCCTGCACTGCGCCACCCCTGCCGCCGAGGTGGTCGTGGTGGACCAGAGCCCGTCCGACGACGTGGCCAGGCTCATCGACGGCCTCGCCGTGCCGCAGCTGCGGCGGGTCGGCTGCGACGGCGTGGGCATCAGCCGGGCCATGAACCGGGGACTGGCCGAGGTGCGCCACGACACCGTCCTCGTGACCCACGACGACTGCACCGTCGCCCCCGACTGGGTGGAGCGTGCCGCGGGTCACGCCCGGGCCCATCCCGGAGGGATCGTCACCGGTCGGGTGCTGCCGCCCGACGGTTCCGCCTACGTGCCGTCGACCAAGAGCGATCCGAGACCCCGGGACTTCACCGGCACCCTCACCAGCGGCGTCCTGTACCCAGCCAACATGGTGGCCAGCCGGGCCGCGATCCAGGCCATCGGCGGCTTCGACGAGCGGCCGAGCCTGCGACTGGCGGCAGAGGACAACGACCTCTGCTACCGGTGGCTGGCCGCCGGCCGCATCCTCCGCTACGAGCCGGATCTCGTCGTCTGGCACCACGACTGGCGAACGCCCGAGGAGCTGGTCCGGACCCACGTGACCTACGCCCGTGCCCAGGGGGGCTACTACGCCAAGCACCTCTACGCCCGGGACCTCCGGATCCTGCGGCTGTTGCGATGGGACGTGCGCCAGGGGCTTCGGAGCGTCGCGTTGGGGAGGCTGCGCGGAAAGCCGCGCTGGCAGGACCCGTACCGGGAGATGCCGGTCGGGTTGCTGGTGGGGATGGTGGAGGGCTGGCGGGAGGCCCGGGCGCTCGACCGCGCCGGCTACCGCGGCTCGCGGTCAGCGTCGCCGGGATAGCCGAGGACCCGCTCCAGGAGCGCCCCTGCCGGGTCTCCCTCGGCCACCCCCGCGGCGTGGGCGGCGGCTCGGGAGAGGTACTGGGCGCGCCGGGCGGTCTCCGCGTGCAGGCGCCTGGTCGCCCGGTAGAGGGCGAAGGCCACGTGGGAGACGACCATGAGCGACCGGGGGCGGCGAAGCCGGAGCCGGCGAAGGACGCGCCTGCTGGGCCCCACCCGCCCCGGGGGGAACAGCATGTCGACCGCCTCGGGGTGGAGGTGGGCGACCATGGCGGCGTTGCGGCCGAGGCTTCGCTGGCGGGCCACGAGCACCGACACCTCCGGGATGTCGGGGTGCCAGGCCACGGCCCGGGCGTCGAAGCAGAGCGGCGTCCCGGCGGCGAGGAGCCGGATGGCGAGCTCGTAGTCCTCCAACCCGTAGCCGACGAACGTCTCGTCGAAGCCGCCCACCGCGGCGAAGAGCGAGGCCGGCCCGCTGGCGTTGGCGGTGGTGAAGCGGTCGAAACGGTCGATGACCCCCTTCTGCTCCAGCTCCACGTAGAACGCGTCCCACCACTCGACCAGGGCGCCCGGAGCGGGTGCCTCGGGCGGTATCCGGCACGGGCCGACCACGATGCGAGGGGGGTGCCGGCCATGAGCGCTCCGGTGACGGGCCACCAGGCCCTCGGACGGGACGAGGTCGTCGTCGAGGAACCACACCAGCCGCCCGCGAGCGGCGGCGAGACCGACGTTGCGGGCCGCGGCCAGGCCGCGGTTGGGCTGCCAGTGGACCCGGAGAGGCACGCTCCAGGTCGTCGACTCCACCGCCTCCCTCGACCCGTCGTCGGAGCCGTCGAGGACCACGACCACATCGAGGTCGTGGCGGAGCGCGGGAACGGCTCGCAGCTCGCGGTCGAGGGCCCGCAGGAGCCGGAGCAGTGGTTCCCGCCGCTGGTGGGACGCGATGGCGATCGTCATCCCGTCCATCTGCTCGGCGACTCTACGACCACGCCTGGCAATAGCGTCTGCGGCGGTGGCGAGATCCTGGCGCCGGATGGCGCGACGAGCGGCCCGCACGGCGGCGGTATGGGGCCGGCGGCTCGGTGTGCTGGCCTACCGGCCCGAGCGATGGACGACGGAGCAGTGGGACGCGGCACACGCGGCCGGAAGCCTGGGGTACTACGGCGGGTTGGGCGAGCTGGCCCGCTACAGCGTGATCGCCGGCTACGTGGCGTGGTTCGCGGCCGAGCGTCCCGACCGCCCACCGACCGTGCTCGACGTGGGCTGCGGTGCCGGGCTGCTGCGGCGGCACCTGGAGGGCGCGCCCTTCGCCGAATACGTCGGTGTCGACCTCAGCGGGGCCGCCATCCAGGCCGCCACCACCGGCATGCACGCTCGCTCGCGCTTCGTCAAAGGTGACATCGCCGAGCTCGACCTCGGTCGTTTCGACGTCGTCGTCCTCAACGAGGTCCTGTACTACGCGCCCGACGCGCGCGTGTTCCTCCAACGGGCCCGATCGGCGCTCCACGCCGACGGGCTGCTGGTGGTGTCGATGTGGCGGCACCCCCGTGATCGTTCGCTGTGGCGCATCCTCGACGAGGCCTTCTCCCTGGTCGACCGGGTGGCCGTGCGCAACCGGGCAAACCCGGTCAACCGGCGAGGGTGGTGGATCGGCTGCTATCGGGCCGCGGGTCGGGGCCCCGGGTAGGACGGGGCCGGTCACGGTCCGGCCCTCCTCACCGACGCGCGCCGGCGAGGGTGCAGAAGCGCAACTGCCGTTGGCGGGCGAGCGCACCCACGGCGTCCAGGGCGGCGACCGTGGCCGAGCGGTCGAGCGCCGAAGGATCGAGGGGGCCCTGGATGGCGTCGTGGAGGAGCACCACGTCGCCGCTCCCGAGGTCGGCGAGCCCGGCCAGGATCTCGGCGGGGCGCACGCCGGGCACCCAGTCGTGCGGGTCGATGGTCCAGAGCCACGGGCGCAGCCGGGCCGCGAGCATGGCCGCCGCCCCCCTCCCGTCGACGTAGCCCTTCGGTGGCCGGAACAACGGCACCGGCCGCCGGGCGGCCCGCTCCACCTGCACCCGGCCCCGTCGGTACTCCCGCACGAGGTCGGGCATCGGGATTCCCCACGGCTCCGGGTGGCTGTTCGAGTGCGACCCGACGGCATGCCCCTCGTCGATGATCCGCCGCACGATCCCAGGGTGGGCGGTGGCCCGGTGCCCGACGAGGAAAAAGGTGGCGACGATCCCGAGCCGTCCGAGCTCGTCCAGCACCGCCGGCGTGTGCTCGGGGTCGGGGCCGTCGTCGAAGGTCAGCGCGACGTTCCCCGAGGCACGGTCCAGGTGCCGCTGCACGCGCGCCCGGCGGATGAGTGCCCGCGCCGACCCGGACCGCACCAGCCGGGCGCCGCTGCGGGCGAGGCGAGGCGGGCTTTGTGGCATCCCACCACGCTACCGACGGTCCCCGGGACTGCCGGTACCATCGAGGGAGATGCGAGGGGCCCCGAGCGGACCAACCAGCGGCGCCGACGAGTGGGTCGAGAACCGGCCGACACACGGCCGGAGGGCGCTTCGCCTCGACGAGCTCTGGAGCTACCGGGAGCTCGTCGCCTTCCTCGCCCTCCGGGACGTGAAGGTCCGCTACAAGCAGGCCGTCTTCGGCGGCGCCTGGGCCGTCGTGCAGCCGCTCACAGGCGCGGCCATCTTCACCGTGCTGTTCGGGCGGGTGGCCAAGCTCACCAGCGACGGGATCCCGTACTTCGCCTTCGCCTTCGCCGGCTTCTCGTTGTGGTGGTACTTCGCCACGTCGGTGAACAACTCCCGCAGCAGCCTGGTCAGCAACGCCGCGCTCATCACCAAGGTGTACTTCCCCCGAATGGTGGCACCGCTGGCCGGGGTGCTGCCCGGGCTGCTCGACCTCGCCGTCACCCTCGTCGTGCTGGGCGTCGTGATGGCGGTGATGGGCCTGGCGCCTGGCATCGCCATCGTCACCGCGCCCCTGTTCGTCGCCGCCGCCATGGTCGTCGCCTTCGCCGCGGGCACGCTCTTCGCGGCCGTCACCGTCCAGTACCGGGATGTCGAGCAGGTGTTCGGCCTGGTCGTGCAGCTCTGGCTGCTCGCCACCCCCGTCGGGTACTCCAGCAGCGTCGTCACGGGTGCCTGGCGATGGCCGTACCGGCTGAACCCGATGGTGACGGTGGTGGACGGATGGCGGTGGTCACTGCTCGGGGGGCCCCCGCTCGGGCCTGAGGCGCTGGTCTCGGTGGCCGTGACCGCGGTGCTGCTGATGGTCGGCGTCCGGGTGTTCCTGCGCTGTGAACGCCGGTTCGCGGACGTCATCTGATGGGTCGCAACGCCATCGAGGTCGAGGCGCTCAGCAAGCGGTACTTCCTCGGTGAGGACCACGCCGCCGTCCGGAACCTCCGGGAGACCCTTGCCACGAGGGTGCGCAGCTTCGGCCGGGACCGTGCCTCGCGCGACGAGGTCTGGTCGTTGCAAGACGTCACCCTGGAGGTGCCCGAGGGCGCGGCGGTGGGAGTGATCGGGCGCAACGGCGCCGGCAAGAGCACCTTGTTGAAGGTCCTCACCCGCATCACCGAACCCACCTCCGGTGTCGCCCGGACCCGGGGCCGGGTGGGGTCGCTCCTCGAGGTGGGCACCGGGTTCCACCCCGAGCTCACGGGCCGGGAGAACGTCTTCCTGAACGGTGCCGTCCTGGGCATGGGGCGCCGGGCCATCGAGCGGACGTTCGACGAGATCGTCGAGTTCGCGGGGGTCGAGCGGTTCCTCCACACCCCCATCAAGCGCTACTCGTCGGGGATGTACCTACGGCTCGCCTTCTCGGTGGCCGCCCATCTCGACGCCGACATCCTCCTCGTCGACGAGGTCCTCGCCGTGGGTGACGCGGAGTTCCAGCGCAAGTGCCTGGGACGCATGGCGTCGGTGCGGGGGGAGGGTCGCACGATCGTGTTCGTGAGCCACAACCTCGACGCCATCGTCCGTCTCTGCCCCACCTGCGCCTGGCTCGACAGCGGTTCCCTGCGCGCCCTCGGCCCGGCGACAGAGGTCGTGGACGCGTACCTGTCGGCCGGGGTCGAGCAGCTGGAGCGCCAGACCTTCGACATCCCCGACGACCAGCCCGTCGGGCTGCGCTCCGTCGGCGTGCTCAACCCCGTCGGCGAGTGCACGTCGGTGCTGCGGAGGGACGAGCCGTTCTGGATCGAGCTGGGCCTCGTGGTCAGGACGCCCGTGCCCGACCTCAACATGGCGGTGTCGGTGCAGAGCCAGAGGGGCCTGCGGGTGCTCGACGAGGCCCTGGCCGAGCGGCCGTCGGCTGCGCTGGACCAGCCCGGCCGGTACGTCGCCCGCTTGCGGATCCCCCCGCTGCTCAACAGCGGTGACTACATCGTCGGCGTGTGGGTGGGGACCGACTTCGAGCAGTTCGCCTGGGTCGAGCACGCGGTCTCGATCCACCTCGAGGGCGCCGAGAACGGTCGTCCCGATCGGGTGGTACAGCTCGGCCTTCCCTGGGACGTCAGCCTGGTGGCCGCGTCTGGTCCGGAGGCCCCGGCGGCGACCGGAGCGGCCAGGGAGCGGCCGTCGCCCCCGGGCTGAGTCACTCGAGACCGGGATTGGCGAGCCGGGCAGGGCGCGTGGCGCTCGCATCCTGTTTCGTCCCCACGATGCACCGGGCCACGCCCGGAACCCGGACCTCGCCGTCCTTCTCAAAGGCGCTCACCTTCGCAATGGCGTTCGCCCGAATCCGCTCTCGCGCCGGCTCGTCGACCTGCTGAAGCGCCGCAACTGCGAGCGAGACATGCTCGCTGATCATCTCCCAATACTGCGCGGGCGATCGCGTCACCAGCTCGACGTCGACGTCCCACTCGGCAACGTCGCGCAGCCCGGCGCCCTCGTACAGAGCACTGACATATCCCGGGGCAGCGCACCTGAACATATTCGGCCCGTCCGGGTCGGGTGGCGCCACCACCGCCTCGGCCGCGATTGCCTCCATGGCGATCGTGGTCCACGGGTTTTCCTCGGGCTTGACCCATACCGACGAGCAGAGACGTCCCCCCGGCTTGAGTACGCGCCCGAACTCGACCGTCGCCTTTGCCACGTCAGGGAAGAACATGTACCCAAAGCGCACAGAGACGCTATCGAATGTGGCGTCGTCGAAGGGCAGATCGTCGGCGCTGCACACCTGAGTCTCGATGTTGGCGACACCTTGCGCCCTGGCTCGTCGGGCGGCTATGTCCAGCATCTCCGCTACCAGGTCGGTCACCACGACGCGTCCCTTCGGCGACAGTCTCGCGATGCTCAGACCCGGCTCACCCGTGCCGGCGGCAATGTCGAGATGCTGATGATCTTCGGCGATGTCGAGACGCTCGATCATGGCGGCGCTGACGGGGCCCAGCTGATCCATGATGACCGAGTCCCATTTCTCCCAGCCCGCAGAGAGCCCGGCCCACGTCGCCCGCTGAACGTCTCGGATCTCATCGGGGCTCGGCATCGGCTCTCCCTCTATCGATGCATCACCGAACACTCGGGCACTCCTTGGCGAGAGCCTATAATCGTTGCCCGGTACGGCGCTCCCGATGTGCTGACTCGGGAACGGCGCCAACACTCCCGCTCGACCGTGGGTGGGACAGACCGGTGGCGAGGGGCCGCCGCTGGCGGCGTGTCCCGGGACACGGCTCCTGCACGCCCGGGATCGGCGGCTCAGCTACCGGGGGCCTCGCCCCGATAGCGTCCAGTGCTCGCACCCGGCTGCCAGGATCTCGGCGCCGGGCCGGGCGGCGGCCGCCACGGGGATGCCGTCATAGTTCTGGCAACGGCCGGCAGAGAACCGGCCGACGACCGACCAAGGACGGGTCCCATGTGCGGCATCAGCGGTGAGCTGCGGTTCGACGGCAAGGCCGCCGACGTGGCCACCGTCGCCCGCATGACCGATGCCCAGTCGTCCCGGGGGCCGGATGGCACCGGCGTCTGGGGCTCCCGCTCCGTGGCCCTCGGGCACCGCCGGCTCTCGATCATCGACCTCTCGTGGCGGGGCCACCAGCCCATGGTGGACCGGGAGCTGGGCCTCACCGCTGTCTTCAACGGCTGCATCTACAACCACCGCGAGCTGCGGGCCGAGCTCGAGGCGGCCGGTCACCGGTTCTCCTCCACCTCGGACACCGAGGTCATCCTCAAGGCGTACGCCGCCTGGGGCGAGGCCTGCGTGGAGCGCTTCGCGGGCATGTTCGCCTTCGCGGTGGTGGAGCACTCCGGCGGCGCCGCCCTGCTGGCCCGCGACCGCCTCGGGATCAAGCCGCTGTACCTCGCCCGCACGCCCGGCCGGCTGCGCTTCGCCAGCACGCTACCCGCCCTGCTGGCGGCGGGCGATGTGGACACTGCGGTGGACCCCGTCGCCCTGCACCACTACCTCACGTTCCACGCCGTCGTCCCCGAGGAGCGCACGCTGCTGGCGGGGATCACGCGCCTGCCGCCGGCCACCGTCATGCGGGTGGAGGCCGACGGGCACGCCCGCTCGCGCCGCTACTGGACGCTGAGGGTGGAGGAGGACCCGGAGCGGGCGGGGCGGACGCCCGAGGAGTGGGCCGAGGAGGTGGAGGCAGCCCTGCGCCGGGCCGTCCGCCGCCGGCTGGTGGCCGACGTGCCGGTGGGCGTGCTGCTGTCCGGAGGCCTGGACTCGAGCCTCATCACCGCCCTGGTGGCCGAGGAGGGCCAGGGGCGGCTGGCCACTTTCAGCATCGGCTTCGAGCCCGTGGGCCATGAGGAGGGCGACGAGTTCCGCTGGTCGGACGTGGTGGCCGAGCGCTACGGCACCGATCACCATCGCTGGCGGGTCCCCACCGCCGAGGTGCTCGACGTGCTGCCGGCGGTCATCGGGGCCATGAGCGAGCCCATGGTCAGCCACGACGTGGTGGCGTTCTACCTCTTGGCCGAGCAGGTGGCCCGGGACGTGAAGGTGGTGCAGTCGGGCCAGGGCGCCGACGAGGTCTTCGCCGGCTACCACTGGTATGCCACCATGGCCGGCGAAAACGGGGACGGCCCAAAGAGCGACGGCCCCCGTGGCGACGGCCCCCGCGACGACGGCGTCGAGCGGTACGCGTCACTCTTCTGCGACCGCACCCACGACCAGGTCAACGCCGTGGTGGGGCCCGCCTACCGGGTGGGCGACGACCCCAGCAGAGCATTCCTGGCCGAGCGCTTCGCCCGGCCGGGCGCCACCCGGGCGGTGGACCGGGCCCTCCGCCTCGACACCGAAGTGATGCTGGTCGAGGACCCCGTCAAGCGGGTGGACAACATGACCATGGCATGGGGACTGGAGGCTCGGGTGCCGTTCCTCGACCACGAGCTGGTCGAGCTGGCGGGCGCCTGCCCGGCCCCGCTCAAGCTGGCCTCCGGCGGCAAGGGCGTGCTGAAGGATGCCGCCCGCCGGGTCCTGCCGCCCGAGGTGATCGACCGCCCCAAGGGCTACTTCCCGGTGCCGCCCCTCGTGCAGCTCCAAGACGCGGCGGTCGCCCTCCTGGCCGACGCCCTCACCGACCCGGTGGCCACCCGCCGAGGCCTGTTCGACCCCGGGCACGTGGAGTTCCTGCTCGCCCACCCGCAGACGCTGACCCCCCTCAAGTACAATCAGCTGTGGCAACTCGGGGTGCTCGAGCTCTGGCTCCAGGCGCACGGCCTGTGACGGCAGCCCGACGGGCCGGACCGCCACGACGGGCCCCAGGCGCCGGCACCGCCGGCGTCACACAGCCGTCCCCCCCGCGTAACCCGCCGGAAACGCGCCGGGGATAGGAACCACCCATGCACGCGCGCATCGGGGTGGCGGCGGCACCGGGCCAGATGGACTTCCCCGTCCACGCCGTCAACCGGGTGTACGTCAGCGCGGTACGGGCCGCCGGCGGCCTGCCGGTGGTGGTGCCCACCCTCGACTCGGCCGATGCGCCGGCCATGGTGGCCGAGCTCGACGGCCTGGTGGTGAGCGGCGGGGGCGACCTGGACCCCGCCACCTACGGCGGCACGGCGGGGCCCGACCTCAAGGGCGTGGACCCCGAGCGCGACCGCTGGGAGCTGGCGCTGGTGGTGGCGGCCGAGGAGGCGGGGGTGCCCGTGCTCGGCATCTGCCGGGGGATGCAGGCCCTCAACGTGGCCGCCGGCGGCACCCTCGTGCCGCACCTGCCCGACGTCTCCGAGGTGGCCCACTGGGTCGGCCAGCGGGACTGCGAGGCGGTGCACGAGGTGCGCGTGACGGAGGGCTCCCTGCTCTTCGGGCTCACGGGGCCGATGTGCGGCGTCAACTCGCTGCACCACCAGGCCGTCCACCGGTTGGGGGCCGGCCTGCAGGCCGTGGCCTGGGCTCCCGACGGCGTGGTCGAGGCGGTGGAGGACACCCGGTGGGGCCGGACCCTCGGCGTGCAGTGGCACCCCGAGCTGCTCACCGCCGACCCCGCACAGGCCGCCCTGTGGCGGTGGCTGGTGGGAGCCGCCGAGACCTGGCGGTCGCTGCGGCCCGGGACCACCCTGGTCCCCGTGGCCGGGCGCCCCGCCGACCTGGCCGTCGTGCCCGCCGACGGTCCGCCGCCGGCCACGGTCGGCCAGGTGGCGTGACCGACGGAGCGGCCCCCCTTCCCCCGGGCTACGAGCAGGTGAACAGCTACACCCGCATCATCGTGGACGAGGCCGTGCGTCGGGGCATCCACGTGGAGATCGGCGACCCGTCGCGCGGCGAGCTGCGGCTTTGGTACGGGGGGCGGACGATCACCACCTTCGAGTCTCTATCCGAGCTCACCAGCGCAGTGGCCTTCCGCCGCTGCGACGACAAGCTGCTGACGCGGTCGGTGCTGGAGCGGGCCGGCCTGACGGTGCCCGCCGGCCGGCAGGCCACCGGCGACGACGCCGACCTGGAGTTCCTCCGCGAGCACCGCGCCGTCGTGGTCAAGCCGGCGCGCGGCGAGCAGGGCTGGGGCGTCTCGGTGGGCGTGACCACGGGCGAGGAACTGGCCGAGGCGTGCGCCGCCGCCCGCCGCTATTGGCCGGTGGTGCTGCTGGAGGAGCAGCGGCGGGGCGACGACGTGCGGGCCGTCGTCATCGACGGCGACCTGGTGGCCGCCGCCGTCCGCCGCCCGGCGGCGGTTCGCGGCGACGGCCGGCGGACGGTGGCCGAGCTGGTCGCCGGGGCCGACGGGCGGCGGCGGGAGGCCACCGACGGGGCGGCCCGGGTGTCCCTCGACGACGGCCTGGTCCGGGCCGCCGGGCTGGACCCAACGTCGGTGCTGGCCCAGGGGCGGGAGCTGGTCGTGTCAGGCACCGCCAACGTGCACACCGGTGCGTCCATCGTCGACGTCACGGACGACCTTCACCCCGCCCTGGCCGATTTGGCGGTCATGGCGGCCGAGGCGGTGGGCATCCCCGTGGCCGGCGTCGACATCATCGCCGACGCCGTCGACAAGCCCGACGGCGCGGTGATAGAGGTCAACGAGCAGCCCGGGCTGGCCAACCACGAGCCCCGGCCGACGGCCGCTCGTTTCGTGGACCTTCTGTTCCCCGAGAGCCGCGGCCGCTGACCTCCCGCCGCCCGGGTGCGGGCCGGCGCCGTCCCCGGACGTCGGCGTAGCGTCTGGCCCATGTCGGTGGCCACGTGGAGGTTCGAGGGGCCGCCGATGCGCGTCGAGCCGTCGCCCCGGTGGGTGCGGGTGCGGGCCGGGGACGTGGTGGTGGCCGACAGCCGGCGGGCGCTCCTGCTGGTGTGGTTCGGACCGGGCCGGCTGCCCACGTACTGCTTCCCCGCCGACGACGTTCGTACCGACCTGCTGATGCCCGCCGCCGAGCCCCGCCCCGACGGCTTCCAGGTGGCCCACGACGTTCGGGTGGACGCTACGGTGGTGGCGGGGGCGGCCACGCTGTTCCATGCGCCGCCGCCGCCCCTGGACGCCGTCGACGGCTATTGGACGTTCACGTGGGATGCCGGAATGTCGTGGTTCGAGGAGGCCCAGGAGGTCCACGTGCATGCCCGCGACCCGTCCAAGCGGGTGGACGCGGTGCCGAGCGAGCGCCACGTCGTGGTGCGCCTCGGCGGCGAGGTGGTGGCGGACTCCCGTCGCCCCCACGCGCTGTTCGAGACCATGCTCCCGACCCGCTGGTACCTCCCGCCCGGCGACGTCCGCCAGGACCTGCTCGTCCCGTCCGCCACGGCCAGTCGCTGCCCGTACAAGGGCACCGCCCGGTACTGGTCGGTCCGGGCCGGAGGCGCCGAGCATCCCGACGTCGCCTGGAGCTATCCGGATCCGATCCCCGAGTGCCCCCGGATCGCCGGACTGGTGGCCTTCTTCAACGAGAAGGTGGACCTGGAGGTGGACGGCGTCGTGCAGGACCGCCCCCGCACCCCCTGGTCCACCTGAGGACTTACGCGCCGCCTTCCGCCCGCCGGGGCTACCGGCCTACAGGAACTTGCGCTCGATCTCGGTGAAGAAGGCGGCCGCGAGGCGCTCGAAGTCCCCGGCCGTCACCCGGATGGGGTCCCCGATCTGCAGCTTCAGGACCGACTGCTCGGGCACCAGCTTGACCACGTTGTTGCCCCGCAGGACGCCGTGGTTGTTCATCAACGACTCGGCCAGCAGCTCCACCTCGTTGAGGGCGTTGCCGTCCTTGCCGGTGGCACTCCGCAGCCGGTGGACGAAGAGCCGGTCCAGGACCAGGACCATGTTGTTGAAGAAGGGCACCTCGAGGTCGTCGAGGGCGGAGGCCGCCTTGTCGTCGCCGGCGGCGGCCACCGCGTCGGCCAGCGCCCGGTAGGCGGCGAGCTGGCGGTCCACCGCCGACCGGGCGTTGTCCAGCTCTTCCTGGGTGTAGTCCTTGCGGCCAAGCATCGCGTGCGTCCCCTCTTGGTTCGTCGGTCACCACCATGACGGAATGGGCGGCAAGAGTGTGACGGCCGGCGGGCGAGGCGGTCACCCGGGGTCGGTCACCCGGAGTCGGTCACCCAGAGTCGGTCACCCAGATTCGTCCTCGGGGGCTTCTGCGAGGTAGAGGGCGAGCTCCCGGCAGCGGGCCAGGACGGCGACGGCCTGCTCGGGGCCGACGTCGTCCAGGCCAGTGGTCGGGGTCACCACGATCGTCCGGCCCAGCAGGCCGGGGTCGAATCCCAGGCGGCGCCAGAGGCGGCGGGCGGGAGCGGCGACGGAGGACAGGGCGGCGGCGACGCCCGCCGGGGTCGGCGGCAGCAGACCCAGGAGCAGACCCATGCCGTCCTCCACCGCCTCACCGATCGAGTCCTCGTCCAGCGTCTCGATGACCGCCGCCGAGAGGCCGGCGAAGCGGGCGCCGGCTCGATGGGCGGGGCCCAGCGGGCCGCCCGGGCCCAGGCGCACGCCCACGTCGACGCCCCCGCCCACGCCCGCGCTTGCGCCGGCCGAGTCCCCGGCCAGAGCCGACACGACCTGGGCCAGCAGCTCCTCCACCGTGAGCTCCTCGACTGGGGAGAGGTGGCCCCACCCGCTGGCCGTGGGGACGCCGCCGCGCACCACGTCGGCCAGCAGGCCTTCATCCAGCTCCACCAGGACGCCGGTGGCGCCTGGGAGGCGCTCCCGCAGGTCGGCGGCGTGCTCGGCCAGGCCCTCGGCCAGCGATGCCGCCAGGTCGGCCACCGCCCCCCGATCGGACAGCAGCCGGGCCTCGTTGGGCAGCTCCAGGCTGGCGGCCAGGGTCCACGGCCCGACCGCCTGGGCCTTGACCGGGCCCTGGTGGGCCTCGCCCGCCGCCTCCAAGGCGTCCAGGTCCCGAAGGAGCAGGTCGGCGGCCCGGCGCTGGTCCGCTCCCGGCCGGCTGGCGACCCGCCACCGCCCGGTCCGCAGCTCGACGGCCATGTCCACCAGCAGGGCCGCCGTCCGCCCCACCGGGTCCGCTCCCGCGCCGCGCGACGGCAGCTCAGGGACGTGGGGCAGGTCCCCGATCTCGCCGAAGACGAGCTTGGCACCCTCCTCGGGGTCGGTACCCGGCACCGGGCCGACCCCGGTGGCCGTGGCCGGACCCCAGGGGAAGCGGGGATCGACCATGGCCTAGCCGGAGGTCGTGCCGCCGCACGTGTCGGAGCCGGACGCCTTCCCGCCGCCACCCTTGTCGTCGGCCGTCGGCCCGTCGTCCCCCGTCGAGGTCTTGCCGGTGCCCCCGCCGTCGCCGTCGTTGCCGTCCGAGCCGTCACGGTCGCGGGCGTCGTCGCCCCGGCCGGACGGGACCCGGTCGTAGGCGCCGTCCTCGATCTCGTCAAACACCCGGCTCTTGCGGATGTCCTCGGCCTCGATGCGCATGAGCTCCGCCTTGCCGACCGTCTTGCCGCTGGACACGACCCGGGCGGCGTGGCGGAGGCGGGCCCGCTCCAAGGCGTTGCGCACGCTGCGGGCGTTGGCGAAGCGGGGCTGGCCGATGCGCAGCTCCAGGTACTCCTTGAAGGCCTTCTCGGCCTCCTCGGAGAACGAGTAGTGCTGCTCCTTCAGCATGAGCTTGGCGATGCCCATGAGCTCGTCGGCCGTGTAGTCGGGGAAGTCGATGTGGTGGGCGATGCGCGAGCCCATGCCGGGGTTGGACTGGAAGAACACGTTCATCCGGCCTTGTAGCCGGCGAGGATCACGACCAGGTCGTCGCGGTTGTTCTCCATCGTCTGCAGAAGGATCTCGATGGTCTCCTGCCCGTAGTCCCGCTCGTTCTCCTGGCGGTACAGGTAGTAGGCCTCGTCGATGAACAGCACTCCGCCCATGGCCCGCTTGAGGACCTCTTTGGTCTTGGGGGCGGTGTGGCCGATGTACTGGCCGACCAGGTCGGCGCGGGTCACGCTGACCAAATGGCCCTTCCCCAGGTAACGAGCCCTTTGAGCAGCTCGGCCATGCGCATGGCCACCGTGGTCTTGCCGGTGCCGGGGCTGCCGTGAACGACATGTGCAGCGTCGGCCGGGTGGAGCCGATCCCGTACCTGCGCCGCAGGCGGTCGACGACCAACAGGTCGGCGATCTCACGGATCCGTGTCTTGACGGGGACGAGGCCGACCAGCTCACGGTCCAGGCGCTCGAGGATCTCGTCGGTGTGGGTTTCCTGGCGCTCGCTCTCGGCGTCGACGGTCCCGTCGTCGTCCAACTGCTCGGCCTTGCGCCGTTCCTCCTCGTCCATCTCTTCCTCTTGCTGGGACTTCGGCTGGTTGGCCCGCGTGGGCATGGAGAAGCTGGACATGATGGCCAGACCGTATCGCCGCTCGAGGCTGTCACCGACCTGACCCCAGCAGCCGCCGCACGGGCTTGCCCCCCGGCGTCCGCGGGACCCGGTCCACCAGCTCCAGGCGACGGGGCAGCTTGGCCGCCGACAGCCGCTCGGCGGCGAAGGTCCGCAGCTCGGCCAGCGTGGGCGGCCGGGCGGGATCGGCGGCCACCACGTGGGCCACCACCACCTGTCCCCACTCCGGGTCGGGGGCGCCGGCCACCGCCACGTCGGCCACGCCCGGATGGGTGCCCAGCACGGACTCCACCTCGGTGGCGCTGACGTTGACGCCGCCGGTCAGGACCAGGTCGCGCAGGCGGTCCACCACCACCAGGGCGCCGGCCGGGTCCCAGGCGCCGGCGTCGCCCGTGCGCAGCCAGAGCCGGCGATCGGGACCGACCACGAAGGCGGCGGTCGTCTCCTCGGGGCGCAGGCGGTAGGCCCGCATGACCATCGGGCCCCGGACGAGGATCTCGGACTCTTCCCCCAGGCGCACCTCGGCACCGGCCAGCGGGTGGCCGTCGTGCACCAGGCCACCCCAGGTCTCGGTCATGCCGTAGGTGGTGACCACCGGCGCCCCCGCCTCCTCGGCCCGGATCCGCAGGGCTGGGTCGAGTGCGGCCCCGCCCACCAGGACGGCGGTGAAGCGTCCGAGGTCCAGGCCGGCGTCCAGGCAGCGGCGCAACGTGGTGGGCACCAGTGACACCAGGGTGGCGGGCGTGGCGGCCACCGTGGCGGTGTCGAACCGGCTCACCACCTCCAGCGGGAGGCCGGTGGACCATGCCCGGGCGACGATGGCCAGGCCGCCGACGGCCGAGAGGGGGAGGCAGCAGAGCCAGCGGTCGTCGTCGCCTGCGCCGACGCCGGCGGTGACGGCGGCCGCCGACGCCCGCAGCCCGTCGACGGTCAGCTCGACGCCCTTGGGCCCTCCGGTGGTACCCGAGGTGGCCACCACCGCAGCCACCCCGTCGGCCACCGCCTCGCTGTCGGGGAGCCGGTGGCGGCCGGCGGCGTCGAGCAGGAAGGTGGGGCGGGTGGCGGCCAGCACCCGGCGGCGCTCGGGGCCGGGCGCCCGGGGGTCGAGGGGCAGGACGGCCCGGCCGGCGTCCCAGGCGGCCAGAATGGCGGCCGCCGCCTCGGGGGCGGGCAGGCAGATGGCGGTGAGGGCTCCGTCGCCGGCCACGCCCGCTAGCGTAGCGGTGACCGTAGGAGTGACCGCTCTAGGAGTGATGACACCCGTGGACGAGGACACCATCCGGCCCGGTGCGGCCTGGGAGCGCCGGGGGCACTACGGCGACATCCGCTACGAGGTGGCCGACGGCATCGCCAAGATCACCATCAACCGGCCCGAGGTGCGCAACGCCTTCCGGCCCCAGACGCTGTTCGAGATGGCCGAGGCCCTGGACGTGGCCCGCGACGACCCGTCCATCGGCGTCGTCATCCTCACCGGCCAGGGGCCGCTGGCCTTCTGTTCGGGCGGCGACCAGCGGGTGCGAGGCGACGACGGCTACAAGGACGAACAGGGCGTCGGGCGCCTCAACGTGCTCGACCTGCAGATCCAGATCCGGCGCCTGCCCAAGCCGGTGATCGCCATGGTTGCGGGCTATGCCATCGGCGGCGGGCACGTGCTGCACCTGGTGTGCGACCTCACGGTGGCGGCCGACAACGCCCGCTTCGGCCAGACCGGGCCTCGCGTGGGGTCGTTCGACGGGGGGTACGGCGCCGGGCTCCTCGCCCGCACCGTGGGCCAGAAGAAGGCCAAGGAGATCTGGTTCCTGTGCGAGCAGTACGACGCCGCCGCCGCCCTGGACATGGGACTGGTGAACACCGTGGTCCCGCTGGCCGAGCTGGAGGAGAAGACGGTGGCCTGGTGCCGGCGCATCCTCGAGCACAGCCCGCTGGCCCTGCGCCTCCTCAAGGCCGGGTTCCACGCCGACACCGACGGGCTGGCCGGCGTCCAGCAGCTGGCGGGCGACGCCACCCTGCTCTTCTACCTGTCGGAGGAGGCACAGGAGGGGAGGAACGCCTTCGTGCAGAAGCGGCGGCCGGATTTCTCCCGCTTTCCCCGCCGGCCCTGATGCTCGTCTCGTGGTCGTGCCCGGTGGGGCGGGTGCTCCGCCATGGCTGAGGCGGAGAAGGGAAAGGCGGGCGTCTCCCTGTGGGTTCAGGGGGCGCGGCCGAGGACGTTGGGGGCGGCCATCTCGCCCGTCTTGGTGGGGACGGCGTGCGCGTCGCGATATGGGCCGGTGCTGGCCTGGCGGGCGCTGGGGGCGCTGGTCGTCTCGCTGGCCTTGCAGGTCGGAGTGAACTTCGCCAACGACTACTCGGACGGGGTGCGGGGGGTGGACGCCGAGCGGAAGGGGCCGGTGCGGCTCACGGCGTCGGGCCTGGCCTCGCCCCAGGCCGTCAAGATGGCGGCCTTCGCCGCCTTCGGGGTGGCGGCGTGGGCCGGACTGATGCTGGCGGTGGCCGTCGACCTGCGCCTGGTGGCCGTGGGCCTGGCCGCCATCGCCGCCGCGTGGGGGTACAGCGGCGGCTCGAAGCCCTACGCCTCCCGGGGGATGGGCGAGGTCTCGGTGCTGGTGTTCTTCGGGTTCGTGGCCACCTGCGGGTCCGCCTACGTGCAGCTGCACCGGGTGCCGCTCCTGGCCGTGGGCGGATCGGTGGCCGTCGGCCTGCTGGCGTGCGCGATCCTCCTGGTGAACAACCTGCGCGACGTGGACTCGGACGCCGCCGCCGGCAAGCGCACCCTGGCCGTGCGGGTAGGCCGGGAGCGGGCCCGGGACCTGTACGAGGCCTCGGTGGTGGGTGGGCTGGCCACCGCCGTCGCCCTCGGCGGGGTCGCGCCGGGGGCTTTCCTGGCCCTGGGGGCGGTGCCGCTGGCCGCCTACCCGCTGCGGACCGTCGCCCGCCGCTCGGACCCGCCCGCCCTGGTGTCGGCCCTGGTGGCCACCGCCCGCCTCCAGCTGGTGCTGGCCGCCCTGCTCGCCCTCGGCCTGTGGTGGCTCTGACCGCCGCTCGGGTGGTGCTGCCGCTGCGGGTGGCGGTGGGGGGCCTGACGTCGGTGACCGCCACCCTCGTCCACGGGCCGGCGGGCTGGGGCGAGTGGACCGAGCCACCGCCCGGCTACCCGGCCGACCCGGCCGCCGGGCGGCGGGCGGCCGACGAGGCGGCGTTCGTCGAGTGGCCGCCGGCGGTGCGCGACCGGGTGGCGGTCAACGCCCTGGTGCCGGCCCTGGCGCCCGACGCAGCGGCGGCCGCCGCCGCCGCCGCGGTGGCCGAGGGCTCGCGGTGCGTCAAGGTGAAGGCGGGTGCCGAGCCCGGCTTTGGGGTGGACCGGGTGGTGGCCGTGCGTGACGCGGTGGGCCCGGCTGTCGGCGTGCGGGTGGACGCCAACGGCGCCTGGGACGTCGACACCGCGCTGTCCGTGCTGGCCCGCCTGGCCCCCTACGACCTGGAGTTGGCCGAGGACCCGGTGGCGGGCTTGGAGGACCTGGCCCGGGTCCGGCGCCGGTCCCCGGTCCCGGTGGCGGCCGACGAGGGCGTGCGGTCGGTCGGCGACGCCCGCCGGCTGGCCCGCCTGGCGGCGGCCGACGTGGTGGTCGTCAAGGTGCAACCGCTGGGCGGGGTGGCAGCGGCGATGGCGGTGGTGGAGGCGGCCGGCGTGCCGGCCGTGGTGTCGTCGCTCTACGAGACCTCGGTGGGCATCGCCGCCGGCGTGGCCCTCGCCGCCGCCCTGCCCGACCTCCCGTACGCCTGCGGCCTGGGTACCGCCGCCTTCCTGGCCGCCGACGTGGTGGCAGATCCCCTCGTGCCGGTGGGGGGCGAACTGGCTGTCCGCCGCCCCGAGCCGGATCCCCGGCTCCTCGCCCGCTACGCGGCGTGACCTCCCCGACGGCCGGCGGTGCCGGTGCGCCGCTTCTGACGCCCACCCGAGCCCGGACGACGGCCCCTCCGCCTGCCGCCTGGGGTCCGCCCTGCTCCCGCCTACGGCTGGCGGTGGCGGTCGAGGAACGCCTCCAGCTGGGCGACGAACCGGTCCGGCCGCTCCAGGTGGGCGGCGTGGCCGGCGCCCGGCACGGCGGCCACCGCCACCTCGCTCTCCCGGAGGCCGGCGTCGGCCGGGAGGGGCCGGCCTCCGCCAACCGGGCCCGGTCGGGCGGCGGCCGCCATCCGCCGGGCGACGTCGGAGAACGCCGCGTCCTCGGCGCCGGCCAGCAGGAGCACGGGCATGGCCAGGTCGGCGAGGCGGTCCCACAGGGGTGCCTGGGTGCCGGTGCCGAGGAGCCTCAGGGCGGCGGCCAGGTCCTCAGGCCGGTTGGCCGACCGGCCGGCCAGGTCGGCGGCGGACGGCCGCAGCCGGGCGAAGAGCGGCTGGGCCAGCCAGCGGCCGAGGAAGGCGTCGGTGCCGTCCCGCTCGACGGACGCCGCCAGGGCCTCGTCTGCCTCCCGCCGGGCGGTCCGCGCTGCGGGGTCGGCCAGGCCCGGCGACGCGCCCAGCAGCACGAGGGCCGTGACCAGGTCGGGCCGGTCGAGGGCGAGGCGGAGGGCCAGGCGGCCGCCCAGGGAGTAGCCGACGTAGGCGGCCCGCCCGCCGGCGTCGCCGACGGCGGCCGCCGCCTCCTCGAAGCCGAGGCGCACGCCGGCGGAGCCGCCGTGGCCCGGGAGGTCCACCCGCACCACCTGGTGGCGGGCGGCCAGCGCCTCCGCCACCGCGTCCCAGGAGCGCAGGGTCTGGGTGAACCCGTGCACCAGCACCACCCGGGGCCCGGCCCCGTCGCCCCCGACCTCGTGGTGCAGCACCCGGCGAGTGTGGCCGGGTGAGCCGGGACGCTGCCACCGGCTTGGCCCGGGCGCTGGTGGACGAGTGGGCCCGGGCGGGCATGTCGGTGGCGGCGGTGGCCCCCGGCTCCCGCTCCACGCCGCTGGCCCTGGCCCTGGCCACCGACCCCCGCCTGCGGGTGGAGGTCTTCCTGGACGAGCGCTCGGCGGCCGCCTTCGCCCTCGGGGCGGCCAAGGCGTCGGGCCGGCCGACGGCCGTGCTCACCACCTCGGGCAGCGCCGCCACCCTGGTGTACGGAGCGGTGGTGGAGGCCCGCTACGCCCGGGCCCCGATGCTGGCGCTCACCGCCGACCGCCCGCCCGAGCTGCGCGACACGGGCGCCAGCCAGGCCGTCGACCAGCTCAAGCTGTTCGGCTCGACGGTCCGGTGGTTCGCGGAGGTCGGGGTGCCCGAGGACGCTCCCGGGGCCGGCCGCTACTGGCGCTCGGTGGCGGCCCGGGCGGTGGCCGAGGCCCTGGGTCCCCCGGCCGGGCCGGTGCACCTGAACCTGGCCTTCCGGGAGCCGCTTGTCCCCACCGGGGACCCCGTCGTGGAGGCCCCCGGCCGGGAGGGCGGCCGCCCGTGGGTGGCCTCCACCTCGAGGCCTCCTCCGCCCCACCCCGCCGACGTGGACCGTCTGGCCGCGGCAGTGGCCGCCAACCCCCGGGGGGTCGTGCTGGCCGGGTGGGGCTCCGGTGCCGACCCGGCGAGCGTCGGGCGCTTCGCGGCGGCCGCCGGGTGGCCGGTGCTGGCCGATGCGGTGTCCGGCCTGCGCACCGGCCCGCTGGCCGTCTCCACCTACGACGCCCTCCTGCGCCACCGGCCGTTTGCCGGCGCCGTCCGTCCCGACCTCGTCCTGCGCCTAGGCGCCGCCCCCACCGGGCGGGCCGCCGCCGAGTGGCTCGACGAGTCGGTCCGCCAGGTCCTCGTGGACCCCGATCGGGCCTGGTCCGACCCCCGCCGGGTGGCGGCCGACCGGGTGGCGGCCGACCCGTCGGCCCTGCTCGACGCGGTGGCCGCCCGTCTTGTGGACGACCCCGACGGGTCCCGTCCTGGTGACGGTTCGGGGGCCCAGGGCCCGGGGACCGTCACGCCAACGGCGTGGGTGGAGCGATGGCTGACCGCCGACGCCGCCGCCCGGGCCGCACTGGACGGCCTGCTCGACTCGTGGGACGAGCCGTTCGAGGGCCGGGTGGCCCGGGACGTGGTGGACTGCCTACCCGGCGGTGCCGTGCTGGTGGCGGGGTCGAGCATGCCGGTGCGGGACCTGGAGTCCTTCGCCCGGGCCCGTGACGGGCTCACGGTGATCGGCAACCGGGGGGCGAGCGGGATCGACGGCTTCACCTCCACCGTCCTCGGCGTGGTCGCCGCCGCCAGGCAGTCCCCGGTGGCGGCCCTGTGCGGCGACCTCACGTTCCTCCACGACCTGGGCGGTCTCGTGGGCGCCCCCGCCCGTCACCTCGACGCCACCATGGTCGTGGTGGACAACGACGGGGGCGGCATCTTCTCCTTCCTGCCCCAGGCCGCCGACCCCGAGCACTTCGAGCGCCTCTTCGGCACCCCTCACGGCCTCGACCTGGTGGCCGTGGCGGCGGCGTTCGGCGTCCCCGCCCGCCGGATCACGGCCGCCGCCAACCTGGTGCCGGCGGTGCACGACGCTCGCGCCGCGGGTGGCCTGCAGGTGGTGGTGGTGCCCACCGACCGGGCCGCCAACGTCGCCCGCCACACCGAGGCCTGGGCGGCGGTGGCCGCCGCCGTCGGCGGGTAGCCCTCCCGTAGCAGTCGTACAGGATTCGCGCTGGCGACCACGCTGAGTGTGAGCGGTCTGAGAAGCGCCTGGCGGAGATGATCTGGCGTCGAGAACACATAGCGCACGTGAGGTTGACCTGCTCGTGCTGAAAGGGCGAAAGGTGCTAACGAAGTAGGTCTTAAGACTCTTTCCCTGCCCAGTCAACCCGGCTGAGGGACATGAACAGTCACAGTCGGATACAGCTGCGCCGTCACGACTCCCAGTCGACATAGGCACGATCGAACCGTCGCTCTTGGAGATCAGCTTCCGCGATGAGAAAGTAGAGGCGGCCATGCTGAATCGAATGCACGCCGGCGAGGTCGCTGTCGATTTGTAATAGCAGAATGTCCTGGCCAGGGGTAGGAGTATCCTGAATCAGGTCTGGATAGCCGAGCATTCGGTCGAGCGGTTCATCCAAGTCCTCCTTCTCCTGCTGGAGGGCGGACCAGGCCTTCCAGTCCGCCTCAGACAAGCCGTCAATCCCGGTGGGCAAGAAGTCGAAGTACCTCCAGGCATCGCCCGGTGGCCAGGGAAACGGCGTAAAGTCCGCCTCGGGCCGGAGCCGGACTCCCCGAAATCGCCACTCATCCTCCAGCTCGCGAGGGAACTCGGCCAATCGCATGGGCTCACCGTCGTCAGAAAACGGCACGTCGATATCGGTGAACACAACCGCGCTGGCAGCGAGCGACATGTCCACGTAGGAGAAGAATGACAGGAGTCCGTACTCGGGTAGAACCGAGTCCGGATCAAAAGGCGCCGCTTCCGCCAGGTTGACCTGGGCCACGAAACCGAGGGGGCGCCCGACGTGGTGGTAGGGCCAGGCGAACGCGGGACCGACGTCAGGTCGGCCTCCGAGCTTGGTTCGGCCCACTAGACGGGGAGCCGGCTCCGTCTCGACCTCTCGCGTCGCTCGCAGCCGAATGGAGGGCTGGCCAGCAGCAAGAATGGTATCCGCATGGGACCCTAACCCAGCTTCCACCAACCGCTCCTTCAGAATGGCGCGCCGGTCGTCCTTGTGGACGCCCCAGGTACGATCGGGGGGGCGCTGGCCGGCCATCAGGCGGTTCCGTTGTTGCAGGGCTGCATCTCGTTTTGCATCTTCGTCCGAGCTTGGCCAGCACTGGTCTGATACTTGACCCCGAACTTCTGTAGATCCGTCGCTCCCAGCCGGGCGGT
>JBHELO010000058.1:0-38562 GCA_046263055.1 Acidimicrobiales bacterium
GGTCGGCCCCGACATCCACATCAAGGTGGGCAAGGCCTGTACTCGGTGCCGTGGCCGAACACCGGCCGCACCGTCGACGCCCGGGAGGGGGTGCGCACCGTCGAGGTCTACCTGGAGGGCGCCCTCATCAAGACCCACGTGCGCATCGAGCGAGGCAAGCAGACCGACAACGCCGACTACCCACCGGAGAAGATCGCCTTCATGATGCGGACCCCGGCGTGGTGCCGGCGCCGGGCCGCTGAGCTGGGCGAATCCGTCACCGAGCTGGTCGGGCTGCTCATGGAGGTCAACTCCCTCTATCGCCTGCGAAGCGCCCAAGGCGTGGTGCATCTGGCCGACAAGTACGACGCCGAGCGGCTGGACGCCGCCTGCCGCCGGGCCATCGCCGTCGGCGACCCGTCCTACAAGACGGTCAAGGGCATCCTGGCCGCCGGCACCGAGCACGACGGAGAGGACGCGCCAGCGGCCCCACCGTCGGCCCCGGCCCACCTCCACGGCCCCGAGGTTCTCTTCGGATCGGAGGTGGCCGGATGAAGACCCATCAACTGGAGGAAGGGCTGCGGGCGCTGAAGCTGTTCGGGATGCTCGACACACTGGACGCCCGCCTGGCCCAGGCCAGCGCCGGTGAGCTCGGCCACGTCGAGCTGCTCGGGGTGCTGTGCGCCGATGAGGCGGCCCGGCGAGACACCGCCGGCCTCGAGCGCCGCCTGAAGGCGGCCCGCTTCGAGCAGACCACGACCATCAAGGACTTCGACTTCTCCTTCAACCCGAAAATTCCCTGCGCCCAGATCCGCGACCTGGCCACCCTGCGCTTCCTCGACGCCGGAGAGTCGGTCATCCTCCACGGCCCGGTCGGCGTGGGGAAGTCGATGATCGCCCAGGCCCTGGGCCATGCCGCCTGCCGGCGGGGCCACAGCGTGGTCTTCACCAAGACGTCCCGCTTGCTCGCCGACCTGGCCGGCGGACATGCCGATCGCAGCTGGGAGGTTCGGCTGCGCCGATGGGCCCGCCCGGGCCTGCTCATCCTGGATGACTTCGCCATCCGCGACTTCACCCTGACCCAGGCCGACGCCCTCTATCAGCTGGTGACCGTGCGAGGTCCTCGTCCCGCCATCTTCACCGCCAACCGCCAGGCCTCCGACTGGTACACGCTGTTCCCCAACCCGGTGGTGGCCGAGTCGATCCTGGACCGGATCGTGAACTCCGCCCATCACGTCCACATGGACGGCCGGTCGTTCCGGCCGAACAAGCGGCCGGGCTCCGTGAAGGGAAAGACGACGTGAGCGGGCGGCCCTGCGCGGCGGCGGGGTGCGACAACGTCGTCGAGCGCCACCCAGGCCGGGTCGGCCGACCTCCGATCTACTGCTCGCCGGCGTGCCGGCCGTCGCGCACGGGCTGCGTCGGCCGCGATAAGGTCAGCGTCGAGGTCGACCAGCAGGAGAACGACGGCGACGGTTCGGGCCGCGGCTGGGTGGTCACCCTTCGCCGCGGAACTATCGCCGTCGTCGTCGGCCGCGACCTCGGGCGGTTCAGCGCCACCATGCTGTCCGGCGAGCTCCGGGCGCTGCTGCAACCGGGCGCCCGGCGGGAAGGAGACGCCATCGAGTAGACATCGGCTTCACGCCGGGCGAGGGAATTCCGTGACGGCAGCGTCAGGGAATTCCGTGACGGTTGACACTCCAAGCGATCCGCGGGCGCGCGCGAGCGCCTCGGCGTCCTTGCCGACGAAGCCGTCGCAAGGGCTCACCTCGCTTGGGTTTCCCGGCACCTCGCGATGGTGACACGGTGCTGGCCAGAGGCGGCGCATAATGCCGGGAGCCGACCAGCCTCGGCGGCGCCAGCGGCCGACGATCCGGCCGGTATCGGTGATCCGATGGCGATACCGGCCGGATCGAGTGATGGCTGTTGGCCTCGAGCCCTACGAGGCGCCGGCGATGAAGGCGGTCACGATGTAGCTGGCGTGTCGGTCGAGATTGTTGCGCGCCCGGTCGCAGCGGGTGGTTGTCCGGGGATCAGCGTGACGAGCGGCGATCTGGACGTCCCGAAGCGGGACGCCGGCGTCGAGAGCGGCGGTTTTCGGCAGTCTGAGGGACCGAGGAGTCGCCCGATGATTCCTCTGGGAGTCGCCGGCCAAGGGCCGCCGCGTTTCGCATCCAAGGCTCGGTCCCCCGGAGGTGGATACGCGTGTCTCCGACGAACCCGTTCGTTGCCCGGCGGCATGATGGACAGATGCCGAGTGCCGCCGCGGACGATGGCCTCACGCATGTGTTCCGCCGAATCCCGGCGCCCGTTCGCGTGGTGGCCTTCCTGGCTTGGGCCGCGGTGGCGGCATTTGCTAAGTGGGAAGGGGTCAACGGTCACGACGTCTCGCCGTGGGTGTGGGTCATCCTGGCGCCGGGTTTGGCGATCATGGCCATCGTTGGAGTCGTTCACTTCACGCGATCCTTCGGCTCGCCAGTGCGGCGCCGGTTCGACCCGCTGAACCCGGGCTGGGGGGCCTTCTTCGTCATCACCGGATCGCTGCTGGTGCTGGGCCCCCTGAGTTTCCTTGATGACGACCCCAAGACGGACCCACTCATCGGCGGCATCATGTTCATCGTCGGTGCGATCCTGCTCGTGTTCTTCGTGCTGCATCTTGTGAAGCCGGTTCGAGAAGAGTCCGATGGCGGCTTCAAGTAGCTCGGCGGACTCCAGGCCGATTCGCCCTTTGCATGAGCTCGCGGTTGATGGTCCGAGCGGCGTCGGGTTCTTCAGCGGTGCGTCGGAGCTCCTCCTTGACCGCGAAGAGCTCGCGCTCTAAGTCGCCGTTGCGGTGCGCCAGGGCCACGTCCGCAGCTGTCTGATGGCGGAGTCAACGATGTCCTGCGCCGTCAAGAATCGACCCCGCTCTCGCCCGCCTCCGGAGCGAGCCGCCGTTGCTCGTCGAATGTCTGCTGCCAGTCAGCACGCTCCACCTCGTCAAGATCGCCGAGTGCGCACTTGACCAACGTCCAGGGCAGCGGGCAGTGGCCCGGGTGGTTCTCGTCGGGGCAGGGCGCCCGCGTGATCGCCTCCTCGGCCGCCTCAGCCTGATCCTCCGTTGCCTCGATGAGAACCTTGACGGCCCAGACTCTTCTCTCCTGCACCCGGCCTATGGTGCCCGATCTCGCACGTGGTCCGTGCTCGCAACACATCGTTCTCCGCTATCGCGGCGGTCGCCGTGGTGCCGCAGGAGGAGCGCACCAAGACGGAGACGACGAGCCCCGAGACGAATGCCGGCTCGGCGCCGCCCGCCGTCGGCGGCAGAAACGCGCTGGTGGCCGATAACGGACCCCTAGTGGATCCACGCGCAAATGACAGTGATGTGATTCGATGCTGCCATGCGCCTACCTCCGCTTGTTCTCAGGCCCGGTGATCGTGAAGAGCTGGAGCGCCGTGTGCGGTCGAACACGGTCGAGGCTCGTGCCGCTGAACGGGCCCGCCTCGTGTTGATGGCCGCTGATGGAGCCTCCAACCGCGACATCGGTGGCGTCATCGGCATGCACTACAACCAGGTCGCCGTGTGGCGCCGCCGCTACGCCGAGTTCGGCCTGGCGGGCCTGGCCGACGGCGAACGCAGCGGTCGACCGCCGGTTTACGACCACGACGACGTGCTGCTGTTGGTCAAGACGGTGACCGAGCCGCCGCCGGATGCGGCGCGCTGGACGATGGAGGCCATCGCCCGGCGCCTGAACGACCATGGGGTGGGCATCTCCGCCTCCCAGGTGTGGCGCATCTGCCGCTCGCTTGACCTCAAGCCGTGGCAGACCGAGCAGTGGATGACCTCCCACGACCCCAACTTCTGGGAGAAGGCTGCCGATGTGTGCGGCCTCTACCTCAACCCGCCCGACAACGCCGTCGTCTGGTCCGTGGACGAGAAGTCGGGCATTCAGGCCAAGAGCCGGGTCAACCCGACACGCCCGGCGGTGCCCGCCATCCCCGTGCGCCGCGAGTTCGAGTATCGCCGCAACGGCACCGCCGTGCTCTTCGCCGGCCTCAATGTGCACGAGGGCGACGTCGCCGCCTGGGTCACCGACTCGACCCGCACCGAGAACTTCGTCGACTTCTTGGCCGACCTCGACGTTCAGACCCCGGCTGGCATGCAGCTGCACTGCATTGTCGACAACCTCTCGGCCCACTTCACGCCCAAGGTCGAGGCCTTCCTCGACGACCACCCTCGGGTCTTCCTGCACAACACCCCGACACATGCCTCCTGGCTCAACCAGGTCGAGCTGTTCTTCTCCATCCTGGAGCGCCGTCTGCTGCGCAACGGCGAGTTCGACAGCGTCGAGGACCTGGCGGCGCGCATCATCGCCTTCATCAACGACTACAACCGTCGAGCCAAGCCGTTCCGCTGGACCTACGACGGCCGCCCGCTCAAGGTCGCGTAAGTCACAATGACTTACGCGCGAGACCACTAGTCGGGTTATCGCGAGGGTGACCGCCGACCGACGACCGAGGGGGAGCGGCACATCCCGGTTGGGCCGCCGCGGCTCATCGTCGCATTAGTCGGCGGGTGGCCCCGGAGAGTTGTCGGTCACCGCACCCGTGCGCGTCAGGTCGCCGTCCTCGATGCTCACGATGTGGATCGCGCCCTCTTGTGACTGATGCCGAGCAGGGCGAAAAAGAAGAGCGGAAAGACGGCGCCCAATATGAAGCAAAGGACTGGGACCAACCACCTTGCAACCGCAAGCTCTCGTTCAGACATCATTCGACGATCTGACGCGTCTGGGTCCTTGGCAAGCCGATATCCAAGGATGGATGAGGCTGTTCCGGCGACAAGCGTCACCATCAATAGCACGGTTATGAGCGCAGCGTTCATCAGCGGAACCGCTATCTATCTCTTGCGAAAAGGTAGATGGCTACCGCCCACACGATCACCAACACACTGATGATAGACAAAATGATGAGGCCTTCGCCGGAGACCGTTCCGGTCAGGACCAACTTGCTCACCTGCTTATCCGTCGCCGAAGCCGCCGACGCGGCCGCAGGAGCGACGAGGCCAGCGGCCAGCCGGCGACGGCGAGCACCGGACGGCGACGGCCAGCAGCCGCAGCGGGCGTCGTCCCCCAGCGGGATTGATGTCGAGCTTCAGGGTCTTCTGCCTCCTCGACGACGACAACGAAGGCCGCTGGGAGACTATCGGCCAGAAGACTGGTGGACCGATGAATAGTGCCGGATCCTGGTTACTGCCCTGCCTCGCCCGTCGGAAGTGACCGGTATCACGCATGGGCGGCCACGCGCCCGTCTTGGACCGCCGTTGGATCTCCGGACTCCGTGGGGCCCTTCGACGGCGCCACAAATTCTCGCCGGCGGGGCACTCTGCAATCGCGGGGGTGCCGTCACTCAGGACGCCCGGGCAGCGGCGGACTCCCGGTAGAGCATCTCCGGCGCCACGTCGGCGCCGTTGGGCCACACGATCGTCCCCTCCTCCTCGTCGACGTGCACCTGAGCAAAGAGCTCCTGATCGTCACGCAGTGGCTCGAACACTGGGCCCCACAAGTGCGGCAGAAGGTCGACCTCACCCACGGTGCCGTCGTCGAAGGTGACGCGCAGCACGAAGTCGTGGAGGACCTCCACCTGAGTGACGACTGGAATTGGATCGGTCATGGCAGCGGCTCAATCGTACCCAAGGGCTCATGGGCAAGTGCGTGCGTCCACGCCGCCATGAGCTCGTCTCGATGCAGCTCGCCCCACTCACGCACGAGGCGCATGGCCCGCCCCGGCAGACTGCCGGCAAGAAGCTCGAGCGTCGCGATGTCAACGGCCGCCCGGTGTTCCCCGTATCGGGCGTGGAAATGCGGCGGCGGGTGCTCGGCCCAGTACAGGGAGATGACTATGCCGTAGAACTCGCTCAGCCGGGGCACCGGGCGAGTCTGTCAGTACCGGATCCAGCGCCACGACAAGCTCATCCCGATCGCGGCCTGCGTGCGTCATCGATCCAAAGCTCGATCTCCTGCGGGTCGAAGCGCACCAGGTGACCCCACTTAACGATGGGGATGCGCTTCTCGGCCACGAGCCGGCGGATGTGGCGCACGGTGACCCCGAGACGCTTGGCCACCCACTCGATGTCGACGAGCTCCGTCTGCGTGCTCGATCCTGCCCTCTTGCCGTTCACGATCGGTAGTCCCTCCTGAGGCGCCACCATGACCCCTCACCCATCTACTGGTGTGTCTCCAGCCGAAACGCGACAAAGAAATCTGAGATTGCTGAGACGCGCTTCCTCCAGCGCAAGGAGAGTGATCCCAACGCCACAGGACGCACCGATCGGAATGAGCCGCGATCCGAACGACGTCGGCCTCAACGCCAGCCGTCACATCGAGTCGGAACTGGCCACTTCTGACCACCACCAACCGCAATGAACCGTCATTGACCCCAAAAACCCATTAGAGTCCCATATCTACCGTCCCATACCGCGATAGACCGATCAGCTAATAATCTCTTTACAACCCCGCCACATCGCTCCCATACTGCAACATCACTTGGACACGATTTCAAGGGTTCCCCTTGGGGAGGAGGCGGTGCCGCGGTGGCCTGGATGCGGATCATGGGAGCCGATTCGGTCGACTACCACCGGGCCACGGTGCTGGCCCGGGGCGACGACCACCCGGGCCAGGCCCTGGCGTACTACGCCAGCCGGGGCGAAACGCCGCTGTTGTGGGGCGGCGCCGGCGCCCGGCTGCTGGGACTGCAGGGTGCAGTGACCGACGAGCAGTACGTCGCCCTCTACGGCCCCGGCGGCGCCTGTGACCCCACCACCGGCGAACGGCTGGTGCACACCAAGCGCCCGGGACTGGAGCTGGTGGTCTCGGCCCACAAGTCGGTGGCCGAGCTGGGCGTGATCGGCCGGGCCGAGGACATGCACTGGATCATGGACGCCGAGCGCGACGCCACCCTGGCCTACCTCGACGACCTGACCCGCCGCCTCGGCGGCCGACGGGGCGAGGCGGAGGTGCGCACCCCGACAGAGGGGCTGATCTACGCCACCGCTCGCCACGCCACCTCCCGGACCGGCGACCCGGGACCCCACGACCACGTGCTGCTGGCCAACCTGCTGCGCATGAACGACGACAAGGGCGGCTGGAAGGCCGCCGTCACCGCCCTGTGGACCGAACACCTCCACGCCGCCACCATGGTCGGGCGCGTGGCCTCGGCGCGAGTCGCCGTCGAGCTGGGCTACGGGATCGTTCCCGACGACGGGCCGTCGGGGAAGCTCGGCCACTGGGCCATCGCCGGCGTTCCCGAGGCCGTCATGGACATCCACTCCAAGCGGGCGGCGGAGATCGAGGCCGAGATGCAGCGCACGGGCAACTCGAGCTACCAGGCCCGCAACGTTGCCGCCCGGGCGACCCGGGCGCCCAAGCGCCACCAGCCCGTCGGCGACCTGCTGCCCCGGTGGGTGGCAGAGATGGGCGAGGTCGGCTGGAGCGTCGAGGCCATCGCTCAGGCCGTCGACCGCGAGGCGGCCGAGCGCCGCCGGCCTTCACCGACGTTGAGCGCCGAGGAGATGCGCGCCGTCGTCAACCGGGTGCTCGACGCCGACGGCGCCCTGGCCGCCCGCAAGGTGTTCACTCGTCGGGACGTGCTCGTGGCCGTCGCCCCATCCCTCTACGGCCGTGATCCCGCCGAGCTCACCCGGGTGGTGGACCGCACCCTGGCCGATCCCGAGGCCGTTCCGTTGCTCGGCGTGGGCGGGGCCAGCGAGCGGGCCTACGCCACCGCGGTGACCATCGCCCGGGAGCAGGCCATCGCCCGCTGCGTCGAAGCCCAGGTGGAGCGGAGCAACGCGGCGGCAACATCGGTAGCGGACGCGCGCGCTGCTGCAGCGCGCGTTGAGGAGCGACTCGGGCGGGCGCTGACCGCCGGCCAGCGCGAGGCGGTGGAGGCCGTGTGCACGTCGGGGCGCGGGGTGGACCTTGTCGTCGGCGTGGCCGGTTCGGGCAAGACGACGGCGCTGGCCGCGGCGCGCGACGCGTTCGAGGCCGCGGGCTACGACGTGGTGGGCACATCGACCTCGGGCCAGGCAGCTCGAACGCTCAGTCGCGAGGCGGGCATCGACAGCCGGACCCTGGCCTCGCTCAACTGCCGCATCGCCCACAACACGCTGCGCCTGTCGCCCCGCCACGTCGCCGTGCTGGATGAGGCGGCCATGACCGACGACGCCGCCCTGGTCGCGTTCCTGGAGGCGGCCAAGGTCGCCGGCGCCAAGGTGGTTGCAGTGGGCGATCCCCGCCAGCTGTCCTCCGTCGGCCCCGGTGGCGGCTTCCAGGCCGTGGTGCGGCGCTTCGGAGGCGTGGTGCACGTGCTCCCCGAGAACGTCCGCCAGGTTGACGGCTCCGAGCGGGAGGCCCTGGCGCAACTGCGCTCGGGCAAGGTCGCTGACGCCGTGTCCTGGTATGCCGGCGCCGGTCGCATCGCCGTGTCCCGGGATCGGGACTCGGCCTTGGACGCCACCGTGGCCGGATGGGCTGCCGACGCGGCCGAGGGTGGTCAGGCGGCCATGTACGCGTGGCGGCGGGCCAATGTGGCCGAGCTGAACCACCGAGGACGTGAGGCGTGGGACCGCCTCGGCCGGCTGTCGGGCCAGGAGCTGGTCGTCGGCGAGGTGGCCTACCGGGCGGGGGATCGCATCGTCACCCTGGCACCGGGCGCCAGCGGGGAGATCGTCACTTCCGAGTGCGGCACGGTCCTGGCCGTCGACGTGGAGCGACGCGAGCTGGCCGCCACCATGGACGACGGGCGCCTCCAGCGCTTCGGCCCCGAGGAGTTCGACGCCGCCCACCTGGCCCACAGCTACGCCATCACCGTCCATCGTTCCCAAGGGGCGACCGTGGGTCGGGCGCATGTCCTGGAGGACGGTGGGGGACGCGAGCTGGCGTATGTGAAGATGAGCCGGGCCCGGGAATGCTCGACCGTCTACGTGGTGGCCGACTCGTCCGAGCAGGCGGCCGAGGACCTGGGCCGGGTCTGGAGCCAATCCCGGCGCATCGGCTGGGCCATCGACCAGGGCACGCCGGCGCCGGGCATCGGCCCCGAGCCGGCGCCAGCGGTCCCTGCGGCGTCGGCCAGCCTGCGTCATGCCCGGCTGGTGGCCGAGCGGGCGGCGGTGGCCGCCGTCGTCCCCGCCGACCCGAGCTCCGCCTACTACGGCACCCGCAACACGCTGGAGCGCTTGGAGCGCCAGCTCCGGGACCTGGACAAGGTCGAGGGATGGGGTGAATGGCGGAGCACGCCGGTGGGTGACGCTGCCATCGCCTGGAGGAGAGCGGTTCAGGAGAGGCGGGCCTGCCTGGCCCAGGCCGAGCACGTCGGACTCCGGGAGCGTCACCGGCTGCGTCAGCGGGCAGACAAGGCCGCGGAGCAGGTAGGCCCGCTCCGGGAGCGCTTCGAGGCCCTGGCCGGGCCGGAACGCGCCCGGCTGAAGGTCGAGCTGCCCGAGGCGAGGCGGGACCTCGCCGACCTCCAGGGCCGGCGCAACGCCTACATGCGATTCCAGCACGAGCACCCCGAGGCCTTGCGCCGGCTTGACCTCCTCGACGAGCAGATCGCCACTGCCGCCTGGGCGCTCGACATCGAGCGTCAGGAACTCGACGGCATCCGACCCGAGCCGCCGCAGTCGAGCGCACAGCGGTGGGCCATGGAGCGGGGTATCCGAGGCATGGACCGCAGCATGGACATGGGAATCGACTCGTGACCAGTCGCGTGGCAACTTCGGCACGGTCGGCTGTCTCTGCTGCTCGATACCCTCCCCGACGCGGATCCCCGGCGCTCAACACCACCCGACGGTGGCGGATCGTTGAGGATGACAAGGAGGCGCAATGGCCAGCGTTCAGAAGCGACAGCTAGCCCGAGGTGGGGCCTCGTGGGTCGTGCGGTACCGGGACCCGAACAATCGCCCGCGCGAGCGGTGGTTCTCGACGGCAGCCGACGCACGTATCTTCGCCAAGACGGTCGACGCCGACGTCGTCAGGGGCAACTACCTCAACCCGACGCTCGGTCGGACTCGCTTCGCGTACTGGGCCGATCAGTGGTTCGCCACGACCGCCGGCCTGAAGCCCAAGACACGGCAGGGCTATGAGTCGATGCTGCGCGTCCACGTCGTCCCGCACTTCGGCGGATGGCAGATCTCGGCCGTCGACACGCCTGCCGTCCGGGCCTTCCTGGCCAAGATGTCCGACGCCGGCTCGGCGGTGGGAACCCAGCGCGCCGCCCGGAAGGTGCTTCGCCTGGTTCTTGGCACGGCCATCGAGGGCAACGCCATCATGCACAACCCCTGCGACGGCGTGCGCCTCGCCCGCTCGCAGCGCGAAGAGATGGTCTTCCTGACCCTCGACGAGGTCCATGCCCTCGCCACTGCGATGCGCCGGCCCGAGTACGGGCTGCTCGTCCGGTTCGTGACACTGACCGGCCTGCGGGCCGGCGAGGTCGGCGCTCTCCGGGTCGGTCGCCTCGACCTCCTGCGGGGCCGGGTGGACGTCGTCGAGGCCGTGTCCGAGGTCACCGGCCACGGGCTGGTCTACGGGCCGACCAAGACCTACGAGCGGCGCAGCGTCCCCATCCCCCGGGCGATGTGCGACGAGCTCGGCGCCTACCTGGCCACCCGGCCGGCCGACCCCGAGGCGTTCATCTTCACCGCCCCCGACGGCGGCCCGCTGCGCCACCACAACTTCTACGCCCGTCATTTCCGGCCCGCAGTGGTCGCGGCCAGACTGCCAGAGCGGATGAGATTCCACGATCTCCGCCACACCTGCGCCGCCCTCCTGATCAACGCGGAGCCGCCGGCGCACCCGCTGGCGGTGATGAAGCGCCTCGGGCACTCGTCTATCACCGTGACCTACGACACCTACGGGCATCTGTTCCCCGCCCTCGAAGAAGCGCTCACCGACTCCCTCGACCGCTCCTACCGCCAGAGCCGGGCCAGGGCCGGCGAGCGCGATCCGCGTGGTTCCCGCGTGGTTGAGGGGTCGAACGGGTCCTCTGTAGTGGCCTTATACCCCTCCTGACCTGCGCTTTTGTCCTTGTGCCGCTCGACTGAGTGTCACTCTTCTAAGCAGCGGGTCGCAGGTTCGAGTCCTGCCGGGGGCGCTGGCAAAGTGGTGCGCAGGGGCACTTTTCCACCGCCGCGCTCGGCGACGAGGAGCTCCCTGCCGAACAGCAGGCGCCGGACGTCGACCATCCGGCGATTGTCCTCCCCTCGCCACCCTGCTGTCAGGTCAGGTGCGGGTTCCGACGCACCTTCTCCGAGAGGCGCGCCGAATCGGCAACGTTCTGCCGGCCGGAATTGCGTCGGGGCGGACGGTCAGCCGAGAACAGGTCCTCAGGTTGAGGGCGCGATGTTCTGGTTGAGGTGGAAGACGTTGTCGGGATCGTAGGCAGTCTTGACCTGGCGCAGGCGCTCGTAGTTCCGGCCGTAGTTCTGCGGCGCCCGCCCGGCATCGTCGCCGGCCATGAAGTTGGTGTAGCCGCCTTCGGTCCCGGAATAGGGGTGGATGGCGGCGTAGTAGTCGCGCACCCACCCGATGTTGGCCTCGTTGTCGGCGGGATCGGGCCACATCCCGGCGATGACCGCCGCGTACTTGGCGTCGCGGTGGCCGAACGCCGTCTCATCGGGCCCGAGGCGGTGGACGGCGCCGTTGATGGGATAGAGGTGCATGGTCGAGTTGACGACCGGGGTCTTCCTGCCGTGCTCGATGTGCGCCTCGATAGCCTCGGCCGTGAGCTCGTGCACGAAGTCGGCCTTCCAGTAGTGCTGGAGGCCGCGGGGCACGAGGCCGTCGAAGGCCGAGTTGAGCGCCGGATAGGGCATGGCCCCCACGTGTTCCGCCTTGACCTCCGCTGCCTCTCTCAGCGGCCGCAAGGCCTTCTCGCCTTCTTCGACCGGGCCGCTCCAACACGTGACCATGGCGCAGAACAGGTCGCCGTGGCGGTCCTCGGGGACGAAGGGGAGCGGCGGGGCGATCTGCCAGGCGAAAAACGCGCCGACCTGGTCGGGCGCGTCCTCGATGAAGTCGTCGTAGCAGGCCATGACCGCGGCGGCGTCGTCCACCTCGTAGAACATCGGGCCGCCGTAGATGTCGCTCACGGGGTGGAGTCCGAGCTCCAGGGCGGTGACGACACCGAAGTTCCCGCCGCCGCCCCGCAGGGCCCAGAACAGGTCTTCGTTGTCGTACTCGTTGGCGATCAGGATACGGCCGTCGGCGGTGACCACCTCGGCCCCGACCATGTTGTCGCAACTGAGACCGCAGCCCCGGGTCAGGTACCCGATGCCGCCGCCGAGCGTCAGGCCGGTGACGCCGGTGGTGGAGATGATGCCGCCGGTGGTGGCCAGGCCGTAGGCGTGCGTGGCGTGGTTGAAGTCGCCCCACGTCGCCCCTCCGCCGGCCCGGGCGCTCTTCTTGGCCGGGTCGACGAGGACGCTGTTCATCAGGGAGAGGTCGAGGACCAAGCCGTCGTCGCACGTGCCGAAGCCGGGCACGCTGTGACTTCCGCCCCGCACCGCCAGCTCGAGCCCGTTGTCGCGGGCGTGGACCACCGCGGCGACGACGTCGGCCGTCGCCGTGGCACGCACGATGACCGCCGGATGGCGGTCGTGCATGAAGTTGTACACCCGCCGATGCTCGTCGTAGCCCTCCTCGCCAGGCTCGATCACCGCGCCGCGCACTCGCTGGCGCAGCTCCGCGATGGTGCTCATGGTCCCTCCCCTGTCGTCGAACGGTCCGCGGAGCTGATCTTGAGCGATGGGGCGTTCCGCGACCGTTCCGGGCTCCTCGGTTCGGCGTCCTCCAAGCGGCGCAGCGTGGCCAGGGCGCGGTCGCGCAGCCACGTGGCCCCCTGCTCGAGGGCGACGTCGAGAGAACGTCGGCAGGCGTGGGCCGCGCCGCCGCGCTCACCGGCGAGGTCGAGGAGCTCGGCGTCGATGCGGAGCAGCTCCGCCAGCAGGTAGGCCTGGCCGTGGCCCTCCGTCCACGCCAGGGCGTCGGCGACGGCGAGGCGGCCGCGGCCGGCGTCGCCTGCCCTGAGGTAGCCACGGGCGAGCAGGCTCAGCCCGAGGGTCATGTGGAGCTGCTGCTCCTTTTGGAACGAGGCGCTTACCTCGCGCATGGCCCGTATCCCGCCGACATCGCCGTCGAGCACGTCCCGCCAGCCTCCGAGCATCCGGGCCACCGGCTCGAAGTAGCCGATGCGCATCTCCGACGTCACTGCTTCGAGCGCCGAGACCGATCCGGCGAGGTCGTAATACTCGGGGCGGAGGGCAGCGAGGATCGCCTCGAAGGCCCGCACGTACCCCGTGGTCATCGGATGGTCGAGCTCGGCCGCGGAGCGCAGGGCGTCGCCCATGGTCGAGTGCGCCTGGTCGGTGAGGCCTAGGAAGAGCTCGGTGAGAGCGAGGCGCGAGAGGCACACCGCCCTCGGGTCCTGGCTGTAGCGGGCGATGTGCCGGGGTGCGGACTCGGGCCGGTAGTGCTCGATGGCCCGGGTGAGATGGCGCTGGGCACCCACGAAGTCGCCGCGCCAGAAGGCGGTGACGCCCAGGACGTACTCGCCTTCCACCACGGCCGTGGGATCGGCACGACCGGCGGCCAGCAGCTCCTCGCCCATCTCGGTGGCCCGGTCGAAGTCGCAGGTGACCACCGCGTGCAGCGCCAGGCCTCGCAGCACCGAGGGGTCGGGGTGCCGACCGAGCCGCCGGTGCAGGGTGAGGGCACGCTCGTAGCCGTGCTGGACCGCACCGGCACCGTAGCCCCGCCGGGCGACCAGGGCGACCCCCTGCGCCGACCGTAGACGCAGCTCGGTCTCGTCGCGCGCGGGGCTGGGCGGTGACCTGTCGAGCAGGCGGAGGGCCTGCTGCAGCAGGGCGATGGCGTCGTCGAGGGCGAACATCTGGTAGGCATGCTCGGCTGACCGCTCGTAGGCCTCGACCGCCCTGGCGTCGAGGCCGGCTCGCTCGTAGTGAGCGCCCAGGCGGGCACTCACCGGTCCGAGGTCGCGGCCGTGGTGCTGCTCAAGGGCGGCGGCGACGTGGCGGTGGAGCGTCCGCCGCCGAGCGGGACTGATCGCCCCTAGCGCGACCTCTCGGAGCTTGTCATGGCTGAAGTCGTAGGCGGCCCCCCGCTCGCCCACAATCTGGCGTTGCCAGAGCTCGTCGAGGGCGTCGGCAAGGTCGTCCTCGCTGGCCTGGGCGGCGGAGGCGAGCACTCCGGGGGTGAACTCGCGCCCGATAATGGCGGCGACCTCGGCGAGGCGCCGAGCCGGCGGAGAGAGTCGATCGAGGCGGGCGGCGATGATGGCGTGGACCGTCGGCGTGAGCACGTTCCGTCGCCCGGCCTCGTCTGAAGCCAAGCCGGCCCGCAGTGCCTCGACGACGAAGAGGGGGTTTCCCTCGGTTTCCTGCCAGAGGCGGGCAGCGGCGCCGGCGTCGAGCGCCCGCCCGGTGACGACCAGGGCGACCTCGGCCGTGGCGTCGCGGTCGAGGCGACCGAGGGCGATGGAGGTAACCGAGCCGTCGCGCAGCAGGCGGTGGCGGAGGGTGGCCAGCGGATGGCCCTCGTCGATCTCGTCGTCCCTGGCGGCGCCGGCCACGAGCACGGGCGCGCCCGGTGCCGTGTGCAGCAAGAACGCGCACAGGTCCAAGGTGTCGGCGTCGCACCACTGGAGGTCGTCGACGAGCAGCAGCAACGGGCGGCCGACCGCCAGCAGCCCCTGCCGGGCGGCCTCGAGGAGCCGGTGGCGCCGGGCGACGTCGGTCGTGTGCGGCGCGGACGGGCTCGACTCCGGCTCGCCCAGCTCGGGGAGGAGTCGGGCCAGCTCGCCTAGCCAGACCGCATCGAGGGTGGCGACACCCGGACGCAGGGCGTCGCCGCGCAACCAGTCGGCGACCGGTCCCCAGGGCAGGCCGCCAACCGCCTGGTATGCCCGGGTGCGGGCAACGGCGTGACCTTCGGCTGCGGCCCGCCGGGCGAGTTCGTCGAGGAGGCGAGTCTTGCCCACGCCGGCTTCGCCGGTCACGAGCAGGCACCCGGCCTTGCCGCCCACTGCCGCCCTCCAGGCGTCGAGCGTCACGCGGTACTCCCGGTCACGTCCGATCAGTGGCCAGCGGGACTCCCTGGCGGCGGCCGCCTCTCCGACGAGAGCGGGGACGCGTAGGCGGTGGTACGCCTCCACGGTCGCGGCTTCCGGCCCGACACCGAGCTCGTGCTCGAGCATCTCCACGCAGCGGTGGTAGGTGCGAACGGCCTGGCTCCGCTCACCACGGCGAGCCAACGCATCCATCAGGAGGCGGTACGCAGGTTCATGGAGGGGATCGATGCGAAGGAGGTGGCGGGCGTGGTCCACCGCCTCGTCATCCCGCCGCTCGAGATAGGCCGACGTCGCCAAGTCGGCCAGGGCGTCGACGGCGAGGAGGCGGAGCCGTTCCCGCTCCGCCAGCACCCAGTCGTCATAGCAGGCCGGGAGGAGGGCGCCGCCGTAGTGGCGGACGGCGGCGACGACGTCGCCGCGCCTGAGGGCGTCGGTGAAGGCCACCACGTCGATCCAGATCGGGGCGCCGGGGTGCCACCGGATGACCTGATGGCCGAGATCGAGGAAGCCGTCCGGGTCCGACAACGGCCGCCGCAGGTCGTGGAGCAGCTTGCGGAGGTTGGTGCGGGCCTGGGCATCAGTGGAGTCGGGCCACAGCTCGTAGGCCAGGCGGTCGCGCCGCAGCCCCGAGGCGGGGGCGAGCGCCAGGCGGCCCAACAGCCGTTGGAGGCGCGCTGTGGTAAGAGCGGGGACGGGGCTGCCGTCGACGCTGACCGCCACCTCTCCGAGGAGACGGATCACGAGGCGGGGACCGACGGGGCATCGGCCCGGCTGCTCGCGCAGTGGCGCCTGTCGGTTGTCCCCCATGTTCCCTCCCGACCGGGGTCTCACGTACACGCTGCCACGCCCGGCCTTGCGAGGCGAGGGCGATGCCGAGCGGGCATTCGGGGAGCAGGCGCTCGGGATCGAACCCTTCAGGCCGCTCCTCCGCGATCATGTGCTCTGCCTGTCGTTCGCGACGGTCGGTGAGCTGTGGGCTTGTGCAGAGAATGCGCGGGAGAGCTGTGGAAAGGCCCTTTGACCAGCGATGAGGACGTCCCGAGTTCCGGAGACTTCGGTGGCGGGCCGTGGTCTCTGGCGGCTGGCTACCGGCGCCGGGCGGGAGCCGGGCGCGCCGGGCGGGCGGCCGGCCCCCGGTGGGCCGGCCGCCCGCCGTTGCCGGCGCCCCCGTCGGGCACCTCCTCGCCCGTGCCTGCGGCCTGGTAGTAGCCGTAGCTGTCGCCGTACGCGCTCTCGTCGCTGACGCCGTTGAGCACCGTGCCCGCCAAGGGGGCGTGGACCTGGAGGAGCAGCTCCACCGCCCGGCTGGCGTCCTTGCGGGTGGTGGCACCGGCCACGGTGACGAGGAGGGTGGCGTCCACATGCCTCGACAAGACGAG
Organism: Acidimicrobiales bacterium; assembly: GCA_046263055.1. Lineage (GTDB taxonomy): Bacteria > Actinomycetota > Acidimicrobiia > Acidimicrobiales > AC-14 > DATAQC01. The sequence goes on from JBHELO010000058.1 coordinate 16,476, forward strand.
GGCGTCGGTGACCGGGAGCACGGGCGGGGAGTCCACGAGCACGATGTCCGCCTGGGTGACCAACGACGCCAGGACGTCCACCGTGCTCCGGGACGACAACAGCTCGGAGGGGTTCGGGGGCAGCGGCCCCGACGCCAGGAGCGACAGTCGGGGCACGCCGGGCACCGGCTGGAGGGCGACCGTCAGCGGTGCCTTGCCGAGCAGCACCGAGATGAAGCCGGTGGTGTTGGAGAGGCCGAAGAACTCGTGGACGCGGGGCCGGCGCAGGTCGCAGCACACGACGATGACCCGCTGGCCGGACCGGGCCAGGGCCACTGCGAGGTTGACGAGGGTGGTGGTCTTGCCCTCCTGGGCGTTGGGGCTCGTGACCTGGAGGATGCGGAGGGGGTGGTCGAGGGAGAGGAACTGCACGCCCGTGCGCAGGGTGCGATAGGCCTCGGCGGTCGGCCCCTGGGGGTCGGTGAGGGACACCAGCACCGGCGTCTCCGAGTCCCTCCACCCCGCCACCGCGGGGATGAGCCCCACCACCGGGACGTGGGGGGCGATGCGGCTCAGGTCCTCCTTGGTCTTGACCGAGTCGTCGAGGTACTCGACGAGGAAGGCGAGCCCGGTGCCGAGGAACAGGCCGATGGCAGCGGCGAGCAGGCCGCTGCGCAGCGGCCGAGGGCTGAACGGCGTGGTGGGCACGTTGGCCTGGGAGACGAGCTGGGCGCCGCCGCTGTTCAGGGCGGCGTCCACCTGGAGCTGGTCGAGCTTCTCCTTGAACGTGCTCTGCTGGGAGACGAGGGCGTCCTTCGACGCACCCGCCGGGAGGCCGTCGACCTGCTTCTGGAGGTCGTCGATCTTGCCCGATATCTGGGCGGCGGCGGCCAGCACGTCGTCGACGGCCTGCTTGCGCCGGAAGTCGATGTAGGCCCTGGCATAGGCGTCGGCCACGCTGGCGGCGCGCTTCGGGAGCGTGCTGACGGCACGGATGCCGACCACGTCGGTCTGCCCAACGGTCTGGGCCGACACGTCGGGAGCGGTGCCGAGCTGGCGGCGGACGGCGTCGCGCACCGGCTGGCTCTCGAGGATCTGGATCTCCGTCTGGGCCGTGCGGCTGGGGTCGGCGCGCTGGCCGGTGTCGGGGTTGAACAGCGAGTCGGTGCTCCGGGGTTGGAGGAGGACCTTGGACGTCGCCGCGTAGCGCGGCGTCTGCAACCACGAGGCGACCACCGCCACCCCGGCCACGACCAGCACGCACAGGGCGATCACCGCCCGACGCCGTTGGAACACACGGAGGAAGTCGCGGAGCTCAAGCTCCGAGGTCGACTCCTCAGCCATCCGCCAAATCCTATCGCCGGGTCGGCGACGGTCGGCGGCAGGCGTCCGTCTGGCCCGCCGTCGGTGGCCGGTATGCTCCCGGAGGCTGGAGACGGCCGGGGACCCGCAAGGGCATCGTGAGGCAGCCACCTGGAGGGAGCGGGTCTCCCAGGACGGCGGAGGAGCCTGCTCATGACCAGGATTGCCATCCTTGGAGCATCGGGGTTCCTCGGGTCGGCGGTCTCGGACTGGGCGGGTCGGCTGGGAGCCGACGCCGAGCCCCTCCGGGCGCCTCGGCTCGGTCCCAGCTCGGTACACCCGATCGTCGAGGCGTCCGACAGGTGGTGCCGTGCCGAGCCGGCGGCGTTCGCCGAGCTGAGCCGCCGCCTGGCCCCCTTCGACACCGTCGTCAACGCATCGGGCATCGCCGACCCGGGGAGCACCGACCGGGCCGGCCTTTTCGCGGCCGACGCCATCCAGCCCGTGGTCGTGGCGCGCGCCGCGGCCGCCGCCGGGGTGCGCCGTCTGGTCCACGTGAGCACGGCGGCCGTCCAGGGGCGGCGGGAACCTCTCGACGAGACGCCGGCCTGGTCGCCGCTGTCGCCCTACGCCGAGGCCAAGGCCGAGGCCGAGCGCCTGCTCCTGGTCGACCACCATGGGCGGCTGCCCCCGGAGGTCGTCGTGTACCGCCCCACGTCGGTGCACGGTGCGGGGCGGGCCGTGACCGCCAACCTCGCCCGTCTGGCGGCCGGGCTCCCCGTCGTGGCCGTGTGCGGCTCGGGAGCCCATCCGGTGCCGGTGGCGCTGGTGGACAACGTGGCCGCCGGCATCGTGTTCGCGGCCACTGCCCCGGCCCTGCCCCGGCTCGTCCTCCAGCCGTGGGAAGGCCTCACCGCCCGCCGCCTCCTGGAGCTCTTCGGTGCCACGCGGTTCCTCCGCCTGCCCGAGGCGGTGGCCCGTCCCGCCATCGGCGTGGCCGCCCGCTGCGTGCGGTGCTCGCCGCCGGCGTCGGCCCGGCTGCGCCGCCTGGAGCTGGTCCTGCGGGGCCAGGCGGTGCGCGCCGGGCACCTGGCCGACCTCGGGTTCCGGCCTCCGGTGGGGTTCGAGGGCTGGGAGCGGCTGGCCGACGAGGAGCGCCGCCGGCGCCGCGGCACTCCCCGGTTCGCCTCCCACGTCACGGCCCGCCTCTCCACGTGACCGCCCCCCGCCTGCGGTCCCGGCCGTGACGGCGGTGCTGCTCGACGCCCGCCTGGCCATCCGGGGCCTCGGCATCGCCACCTACGTGGACCGGTTGGTGGACGCGTTCTCGGCCGACGGTCGCCCGCCGCCCCGGCTCTGGCGGGGGACGGGCGCGTGGGGGCCGGCCGGTCTGGCGTCCACCGCGACACGGTCGGGCCTGTTCGACGTCTCCCCCCGCCTCGACCCCCGCACCCGGCGCTACGACGTCGTGCACTTCGCCTCCAACCTGGGACCCTTGTGCCCGGGGCGCAACAGCGTGGTGACGGTCTACGACCTCATGCGGTGGCGGGGGAGCCGCCGCCGCGACCGCCTGCCCCGCGCCCTGTTCGAGCGGGCACTGGCCGGCGCCGGACGGGTCGTGGCCATCAGCGACCGCACCCGCGCCGACGTAGAGGCGGCCGTCCCCGCCCTGGCCGGGCAGGTGGACGTGATCGCCCCCGGGATGCGCCTGCTTCCCGCGCCGTCGGGACCCCGCCGCCACCTCTTGGCGTTCGGCGGCGCGTCCGACCCCCGCAAGCGCACCGCCCTCACGGTGGACGTGTACCGGGCCTACCGGGCCGCCACCGCCGAGCCCCTGCCCCTGGTCGTGCTGGCCCGGGCCGGCCTGACGCCCGACCTGCGCCGGGAGCTGGCGGCGTTGGGGGCGCGGGTCGTCCCGTCGGCCCCGGCGCCCGAGGTGGATGCCCTCATGGCCTCGGCGGCCGCCGTGCTGTACTCCACCCTCGAGGAGGGCTTCGGCCTGCCCATCCTCGAAGCCGCCGAGGTGGGCACGCCGGTCGTGATGGACGCCCGGGCGCGGGTGGCCACCGAGGTCGTCGGGCGCCACTGCTTCTTGGTGGACGGGCCGACGGTGGAGGACTGGGTGGCCACCCTGGGCCGGGCGTTGGCCAGCGGCCCCGTGGACCACGCCCTCGACCTCCCCGGCTGGCCGGCAGCGGCCAGGCGCTACCGCGAGCTCTACGAGGAGGTGGCGGGGGCGTGAGCGGGCCGTCGCCCACCGCCCGGGGACGGGTGACCTCGCTGTTCGCCCGGGCCGGCATGGCCGTCCCCGGCCGGGCCGGGCTGGAGCGCCTCCTGGACCGCAACCCGCGGCCCCGCCCGTCGCCGCCCCTGCCGCCGGGTGCCGAAGAGGTCCTGCGGCCCGACCACCCGCGCCTGGCCGAGCTGGCGGCGCGCTACCAGGGCCATCCCGCCGCCCAGGGGTCGCTGTGGAGCGCCGGCTACGCCCGCACCGTCCGCCTGCCGGCGTTCCGGGCCGACAACGCCTACGTGTGGCAACGCCGGGGCCACGCCTGTGCTGCGGCCTACGCGCTGACCACGTTCTACGTCCGCCAGCACGACCGCCTGGGCCTCCTCGGCCGCCTGGACGAGGACGGCCTGTTCGGGGCCGACAGCTTCGACGTCGACGGCGCGGTGGTGAGCCGGGACCTCCTCGACTCGGTCCTCCAGCTGACCTTCGTCGACGAGCTCCTCGGCCTGTCGTCCCTCCCGTCACCCGTCGTCGTGGACGTGGGGGCCGGCTACGGGCGCCTCGGGCACCGGGCGACCGCCGCCTTCGCCGGCCTCCGCTGGATGTGCACCGATGCGGTGGCGGTGTCGACGTTCCTGAGCGAGTACTACCTGGCGTTCCGAGGCGCCGAGCGCGCCCCCGTGGTTGCACTCGACGGAATCGGCGCCGCCCTGGCCGCCGCCGGCCCACTGACGGCGGCCGTGAACGTGCACAGCTTCGAGGAGTGCCCCCAGGCCGCCACCCGCTGGTGGCTGAGGCTCCTGGCCGACACCGAGGTGCCGGCGCTGGTCGTGGTGGCCAACGGCAGCACCCTGGTCTCGCGTGAGCGGTCCGGTGCCCGCCTGCCCCTGGCGCCCGAGCTGGCCGCTGTCGGGTACCGCCTGGAGGCGTCGCGGCCCAAGTTCGCCCACTCCGAGGCCGTCCAGCGAGCCGGGTTGTTCCCCGCCCACCACTTCCTCTTCGCCCGGCGGTGACGGCGGCTGCCGCATCGGGCGCCGCCGCCGACCCGCCGGCCGGTGGCCGTCGCCGCCTCCTGGTGGTGTCCCCCCGCCCCCCGCGCCCCGACGGCCAGGGCGACCAGCGCCGGGCGGCCGTCATCGTCGCCGCCCTGGCACCTGAATGGGACGTGTCCACCGTCTCCTGGCTGCCCGACGTGGAGACCGCCGGCTGGCGCCGGTGGGTCGACCGTCCGGCCGCCCTGGCCCGAGCCCTGGTGCTGTGGGCCCGCAGTCCGCTCCAGGTGGCCTACGTGCAGGCCCGGCTCCCGAGGCGCCTGGCCCGGGAGATCTCGGGTGACGGCCACGATCAGGTCGTCTTCGTCACCACCCGCGCGCTGCCGCCGTCGGCCCCGCCCGGGTACGTGGTGGACTTCGTGGACGACCTCGGCGGGGCAGCGCTGCGGCGGGCGTCGGTGACCGGGGGGCTGAGGGGTGCCTTCTGGCGATGGGAGGGCCGGCGCCTGCGGTCCCTCGACCGGCGGGCGGCGGCCAGGGCCAGCGTGGCCATCGCCTGCAGCGAGGCGGATGCCGCGGCGGTCTCACCGGCGGTCGCCGTCGTCCCCCTCGCCGCCGCCACCGCCCCCCTGCCCGAGGAGGGCGACGACGTGGTGTTCTTCGGGAACCTCTTCTACGCGCCCAACCACGAAGCGGCCACGTGGATCTGCGACCACCTGGTGGCCCCGTTGCAGCGGCTAGGCGTCGGCCCCGGCCGCATCGTCCTCGCCGGCCGGCGGCCCCGTACGGCGCTGCGGGAACGGGCGGCGGCGGTGGGGGTGCGCCTGCGGGCCGACGTCGCCGACCTGTCCGACGTCCTGAGGGGCGCCGCCGTCGTCCTGGCCCCGATGGAGCTGGGGTCCGGTATCCAGAACAAGGTCCTCGACGCGGTGGGGGCGGGGCGGGCGTGCGTGCTCACGCCCCACGCCAACGCCGGCATCGGGCTGGTCGACGGCCACTCGGCGCTGGTCCGGGAGCGCCGGCCCGACGAGTTCGCGGCAGCCGTCGCCACCCTGGCCGGCGATGCCGGCCTGCGCCTTCGGCTGGCCCGGGAGGCCGGGCGCCAGCTCTCGCGGTTCCGGCCCGAGGCGGTGGCGGCAGCGTGGCGGGCGGCGCTCAGATGACGCCGGAAGGGGGGGCGGTAGGGTCGGGCATCGCCCCCGATGGCCCCGACTCCCTCTACCTCGACCTCCTCAAGCGGGTGCTGTGCCGGTCCGGGTTCCCCGCCAGCTTCCGCATCCTGCCTGCCGGCCCCCAGCTCCGGCACCTGCCTCGACGGGCCCTCCAGGGCGCCCTCGCCACCCGCGGGCTCGAGCTCGTCCTGAAGCCGGACCCCGACCTTCGCCGCGACGGGCGGGACTGGCCGACCGACGCCGAGACCATGATCGGCACCCTCCGACTCGACAACCTCCAGTCGTGCGTCACCAGCGTCCTCCGCGACGGCGTGCCCGGTGACCTCATGGAGACGGGCGTGTGGCGGGGCGGGGCGTCGATCTTCATGCGCGGCGTCCTCAAGGCCCACGGCGTCACCGACCGGGTGGTGTGGGCAGCCGACTCCTTCCAGGGCCTGCCCCGGCCCGAGGCCGAGCGCTTCGGCGACGACGCCGGCGACCGCTTCTGGGGCTACGGCGCCCTGGCCGTGAGCCTCGACGAGGTCAAGGCCAACTTCGCCCGCTACGGGCTGCTCGACGACCAGGTCCGCTTCCTGGCCGGCTGGTTCCGCGACACCCTGCCCGGGGCGCCGGTGGAGCGGCTGGCTGTCCTCCGCCTCGACGGCGACATGTACGAGTCCACCATCGTTGCCCTGGAGGCCCTGTACCCGAAGCTGTCGCCCGGGGGCTTCGTCATCGTCGACGACTACGGCGCGGTGCCGGCCTGTAAGTCGGCGGTGGAGGACTACCGGGCGGCGAGCGGCATCGACGACCCCATCGAGGAGATCGACTGGGGAGGCGTCTTCTGGCAGCGGTCGACCTAGCCCCCGGCCCCGGTCGGCCGCCGCCCGGTCCGGCCACCGGCTCACCGCCGGCCCCCGCTGGGGGTCGATCCAGTCGCTCGGGGCGCCCGTACTCGGCCGGCGTGGCCGTGCGTTCGATGGGTGTCGCCGTCCTGCTCGCCGCCCTCGTGGGCGAGGCTCGGCGCGCCAGCCCGGGGGGCGTGGCCGCCAGCCTGGCCGGCCTCCTGCTGGTGGCCTTCCTCGACGGCCGCAACCCCCTGAGCCTGCGCAACTTCTTCCTCGTTTACACCGTCGGGCTGTTCTCGATCGGCGTGCCGTTGTTCGGGCTGCCCACCCGGCTGTACGCCGACATGGCCCTGTACTGCCTCATTTTCGTGGCCGGCTACGCGGCCGGGTCCCTGAGCCGCCCGGCCCCGCGACCGTCCGATCCCGCGCCGACGTCGCCGTCGGGGGCCTGGCTGCGGCGGGCCGAGGAGCTGCTGATCCTGCTGGTCGGCGCCCAGGTCCTCCTGCTGGCCTTCAACGTGTCCCACTACGGCGTCGGCGGCTTCTACAGCGGGCAGCCCCTCGTCGACCAGCTCAACACGTACGGCAAGGCCAGCGTGAGCGGCGGCCTCCTCCAGATCGTCAGCTTCTTCCTGCGGTACACCACGGTGGCGGTGGTCATCGTGTACGTCCAGCAGTGCCTGGTGAAGGGCGTGAAGCTGCGCTATCGCTACCTCGCCCTGCTGTTCGTCGTGCTGCCCATCCTGTCCCTCCAGCGCTCCGACGCCGTGCACGGGGCCGGGATCCTGCTCGTCATCAACGCCATCGAGCGCCGCTGGTCCCGCCGGCGGGCCCCGGCGGCCGCCCCCGTCGCCGACTCCACTGCCGCCCCCGTGCGGCCCCGTGCCCGGCGCGGCGTGGCCGTCGGCGCGGCGGTGATCGTCGCCTTCCTGGCCGCACTGGTCATCGGTGGGCTGCGCCAGGGTCGGCTCGGCCAGGACGACCCCTCGGCCTCGCTCCTGGCCAAGAGCGCGCCGCTGCTGCAGAGCGAGCTCACGCCCGTCCAGGCCTACAGCCAGATCAAGGACAACCAGGTCATCCTCCGCCGTACCCACGGCTCGACGGTGGTGTGGCCCCTGCTCCTGAAGGTGGTCCCCCGGGGGCTGTTCCCGGCCAAGCCGCTGAACTCCGCCGCCTATTTCATGACCACCGTGCGCCCGGCCGAGTTCGCCGCCGGGTATGCCGTGCCCCCCACCCTCTTCGGCGACGCCTACATCAACTTCGGGCTGGCCGGGGCGGTCGTGGCCTGCCTGCTGGTGGGCGTGGTCGCCGCCCGCCTGGACGTCGCCTACAAGGACGTGCGCCTCAGCCGGGTGCCGGCGTTCCTCATCGTCTACGCCAGCTTCTACGCCCTGTTGCGCAGCCCGCTGGCCGAGAGCCTGGCCGGCATCCTCCTGACCTGGGCGGCCTGGCGGCTCCTGCGGCGCCCCCTGTCTGTGTAGCACCGGCACCACTGGGTAGCATCGGCACCACTGGGCGTCCTGGCGAGGTCTGCGGACGACGAGCAGCGCTCCTTCGAGGAGGCGGCACCGATGGACCCAACACCTCCCAAGCCCCGTCGCGGCAAGCGGAGCGGCACCGAGAACGCACAGGGGACCTGGCGGGAGCGGGCCCGTCGGTGGGGCCGGGGCGCGGTGGGCGACCTGGCTCTCGCCCTCGTCGCCCTCCTGGCCGTGTATGCCCTCGCCCTCTACGTCCTGCGGCCCGACTCGTCGGGCCAAGAGGTGCCCCTCGACGTGGTCCTTCGGGCGGCCAACGACCACACCCTGCGCACGGCGCGCTTCCTCGACCAGGACGCCCGCATCACCGGCACCATCGCCGCCTCCGGGGCCCAGCCCGCGTTGCGGTTCTTCACGTCCTACCCGAGCAGCGACGCCGCCACCAACGACCTGCTCAAGACCGTCTACAGCGGCGGCGCCCGTATCACCGTGGACTCCCAGTCCACCAAGCGGCTGGTGCGGTTCCTGGCCCAGTTCCTGCTGCCGCTGCTCATCCTGGCCGATCTGTTCGCCCTGCTGTTCGCCCTCACCCGCACGGGCGGCGGCACGCGGGAGTTCTCGCTGTTCGCCCGCCTGGGCGACCGGCGGCTGGCGCCCGGGGGCGCGGCGTCGTTCGCCGACGTGGCCGCCGCCGAGGACGCGGTAGCCGAGCTGGCCGAGATCCGCGACTTCCTGGCCGACCGCAGCGCCTTCGAGCGCATGGGCGCGGCCCCCCCCAAGGGCGTGCTTCTGGTCGGGCCGCCGGGGTGCGGCAAGACCCTCCTGGCCCGGGCGGTGGCCGGGGAGGCGGCCGCGTCGATCTACAGCGTGTCGGGGTCGGAGTTCGTGGAGTCCCTGGTTGGGGTGGGCGCGGCGCGGGTGCGCGACCTGTTCCGCCAGGCGCGGGCGTCCACGCCCGCCATCGTGTTCGTGGACGAGCTGGACGCCGTCGGCCGCCAGCGGGGCACCGGCGTGGGCGGTGGCCACGACGAGCGGGAGCAGACGCTCAACGAGCTGCTCGTGCAGATGGACGGCTTCTCGTCCGGTGAGGGAGTGTTGGTCCTCGGCGCCACCAACCGCCCCGATATCTTGGACCCCGCCCTGCTGCGCCCCGGGCGGTTCGACCGCCAGGTCACCGTGGAGCGCCCCGACGCCGGCGGGCGGCTGGCCATCCTCCGCCTCCACGCCAAGGGCAAGCGCCTGGCCGACGCTGCCACCGACCTCCCGGAGGTGGCGGCGGCCACGCCCGGCTTCACCGGCGCCGACCTGGCCAACGTGCTGAACGAGGCCGCCCTGCTGGCCGTGCGCGACCGGGCCACGGCCGTCGGCCGGTCCCACCTGGACGAGGCGGTCGACCGGGTGGTGGCCGGGCCCCGGCGGCGGGCCACCCTGTTCTCCGATGCCGACAAGGCCCGCATCGCCTGCCACGAGAGCGGCCACGCGGTGGTGGCGGCGGCGCTGGGCCGGACCGACTCCCTCGACAAGCTGTCCATCGTGTCCCGGGGCCGGGGCATCGGCCACCTCGCCCTCTTGTCGGGCGCCACCGTCCTGCCGACCCGGGGCGACATGGAGACGTCCATCACCATCGCCATGGCCGGCATCGCCGCCGAGGAGCTCGTCTACGGCGAGCCGTCGACGGGTGCCGAGGACGACCTGCAGCGGGCCACCGCCACCGCCCGGGACATGGCCGGCCGGTACGGCATGAGCGAGCGCCTGGGCCGGGTACGGGTGCTGAGCGACGCGGGGGAGGTCTTCCTGGGGCGCGACTACCTGCGCACCCGGGAGGTGTCCCAGCCCACCCTCGAGCACCTCGATGCCGAGGTGAGCCGCATCCTGTCCGAGCAGGAGCAGCGGGCCCGGTCCGTCCTCCTCCAGTCGCGCGCCGTGCTCGACTCCCTCGCCGCCGATCTCGTGCTGTACGAGACCCTGCGGGGCGACGAGCTGGCCTCGGCCCTGGCCTCCGTGCCCCGCGTCGGCTCCTGGCACAGCCGGGCCGACGCCCGGCGCTGAGCGGTGCCGGCGGCGGTCGTCGTGGTTCCCTCCCCGGCGGACCAGAAGGCGGACCAGAGAGCCAGGATCCTCGTGGTGGAGGACGACGAGCCCATCCGCTCGGCCCTCGTCGTCACGCTGCGGGCCGAGGGCTACGAGGTGCGCCCGGAGCCCGACGGCTCGGCCATAACCACCGCCGCCGACCAGTTCCGGCCCGACCTCGCCATCCTGGACGTCCGCCTGCCGTCGGGCCCCGACGGCTACGGCATCGCCCGCATCCTGCGGGGGTCGAGCGACCTGCCCCTGCTGTTCGTGACCGCCGCCGACAGCCTCGACGCCCGCCTGGCCGGTTTCAAGGCGGGCGCCGACGACTACCTGGTCAAGCCCTTCTCCATGGCCGAGCTGGTCGCCCGGGTGCATGCCCTGCTGCGCCGGGCCGGGCGCCTGTCGTCCCAGGTCCGCCAGGTGGGCGACCTGATCGTGGACGAGGGGGCGCGCACCGTGCGGCGGGCGGGCCAGGCCATCGAGCTCACGAGGACCGAGTACAGCCTCCTGGCCGCCCTGGTCAGCCACCCCGGCCAGGTCCTCTCCAAGATCCAGCTCCTCACCCTGGTCTGGGGGTTCGACGCCTACGGCACCAACCTGGTGGAGGTGCACGTCAGCACCCTGCGCAAGAAGCTGGAGGCCCACGGCCCCCGCCTGGTGCACACCGTGCGGGGCGCCGGGTACGTCCTGCGGGCCTGATCGCGGTGATCCCCAAGCTGGCGGTGGTCGGCAAGGGAGGATCGGGCAAGACGGTGCTGGCCGCCCTCCTGGCCCGGGCCCTCAGCGACCGGGGCCTCATCGTCCTGGCCGTCGACCTGGACGCCAACCCCGGCCTGGCCGTCGCCCTCGGCGTCCCCGCCTACGACATCGCCATCCCGAGCTCGGCCATCGAGCGTCGCCCGGACGTGCCCTACGGCTGGGGCCTGGCCCGCCACCTGAGCCCGGAAGAGGCGGTGCGCCGCTTCGCCATCCAGGCCGGCGACCGCATCGGCTTCCTAGGCTACGGCAACATGGCCGGCGCCGACACGCCCCTGCACCAGTACCTGAGCGCGGTCCGAGAGGTGGCGGCGGATTTCGACCAGCCCGGCTGGGTGGTGGTAGCCGACCTGGCGGCGGGCCCGACCAACGCCTTCGAGGGCTACGCCGGCCTGGCGTCCACCGTCCTGGTCACGGTCGAGGCCACGCCCACGTCGGTGCTCACCGCCCGGCGCCTCGTCGAGCTCCTGGCCCACGACGGCGTGCGGGTTGAGGTGGTGGTGACCAAGGCCCGCTCGGCGGCCGACGCCGAGTTGGTGGCCGAGTCCATCACGCCGCTGGCCGCAGTGCCCTTCGACGACGAGGTGCGCGGCCGGGCCCTGGGCGACGGAGGGGTCGTGGGCGTCGGGCGCGCCAGCCCGGCCCTGCTGGCGGTGCACGGCCTGCTGGCCCAGCTAGGGTTCTGACGGCATGGGTGACCGATGAAGGTGGCCGTCACCGGCAAGGGGGGGGTGGGCAAGACCACCGTCACCGCCATCCTGGCCCGCACGCTGGCGGCCGGCGGGCACCCGGTGGTGGCCGTCGACGCCGACCCCAACCCCAACCTGGGCATCGCCCTGGGCATCGGCGTGGCCGCCACCGAGCGCCTCGACGCGGTGGCCAACGCCCTGCTCCGGAAGCGGGCCGACCACCACCACGACCCCCACGCCGCCGCCGCCGACGAGGACGCCGCCGCCGGCTCTCAGAGCCACCGCGCCGCTCCCGCCGCCGCCCACGACCAGCCGGCCCGGGAGGCGGAAGACCTGCTCGACGAGCTGGGCTGCACCGTGCCCGGCGGCGTCCGCCTGCTCCAGACCGGGCGCATCGAACGACCGTCGGACGGCTGCCTGTGTTGCGGGTCACACCGGGCCACCCGCCAGGTCTTCAGCGATCTGGTGGCCGACGACCGGATGGTGGTGGCCGACCTGGAGGCCGGGGTCACCGACCTGTGCTGGACCGACCCGAAGCCCGGCGACGCGGTGGTCGTCGTGTCCACCGCCGACCGCAGTTCGGTGGAGATCGCCCGCCGCGCCCTCCAAGTGACGCGCGACCTGGAGGTCGACCGGGTGATCGTGGTGGCCAACCGCCTCGAGGACCCGGCCGAGGCCGACGCGATGCGGCGGATGCTCGATGGTGCTGAGGTCGTCGAGATGCCCGAGGACGCCGCCATCACCGACGCCGACCGCCGGGGGGTGGCGGCGGTGGATGCCGCCCCGGGAAGCCCGGCGGTCGGCGCCGTGGCGGCGCTGGCCGCCCGCCTCCTCAGCGGCTGAACGGCTCCGCGGGCAGCGTCGGCACCGTCGGCGGGAGCGGCCCGGGCCGGGCCGCGCCGCCACATCCGACCTCCGGCGCCTGGGCCGGGAGCCGCAGCACGAACCCGTCGTCGTAGAGGAGGTCACCGCCGTGGGCCCGAGCCAGCCCCCGGGCGATGGGCAGGCCCAGGCCCGACCCGCCCTGGCCGTCGAGGCTCACGAAGCGCTCGAAGGCCCGTTCGACGGCGGCACCGGCCAGGCCCGGCCCGTCGTCGGTCACCCGGACCTCCACCGTCTCCGGACCCTCGTCGACTACGACGGCCACGCGCGACCCGGCATGGCGGCGGGCGTTGTCCAACAGGTTGGCCACGACCTCGCGGACCACGTCGGCGTCGAGGCGGGGCCGCCGACCGGATGTCGCTGCCACCTGCACGTCCACCTCCAACTCCGGGCTCAACGCCCGGCACCGCAGCACCTCGTCGGCGCACACCGCGGCCACGTCGCACGGACGGAAGGTCAGGACCTCACCCGAGTCCACCCGGGCCAGGCGGAGCAGCCCGGCCATCACGCGCCCGGCCCGGGAGGTCTCCCGCACGACGTTGAGGAGCAGCTCGTCGCGCTCCTCCTCGCCCGACCCCCGAAGCAGGGTCTCGGCGTTGGCCCGGATGCCGGCGAGCGGCGTTCGCAGCTGGTGGGCAGCGTCGGCCAGGAAGCGCCGGGAGGCGGCCTCCGACTCCCGGGCGTCGTGCAGGGCCTGCTCCAGCGACGCCAAGGTGGCCTCCAGGGTGGCCGCCATCCACCGCTGGCGGGTGACGTCGCGAGCGATGACGCTGGCGCCGGTGAGCGCGCCGCCCGGGTCGTGCACCGCGGACACGGTGACCGCGAGCCGGAGGGCCACGCCGTTGCTGCGCAGGGCGGCCACGTCGTGGCGCGCCGTCTCGGTGCCGTCGACCAACGCCCGCCACCAGCGTTCGACGACCGGGCGCTCCTCGGGCGGGACGAGCATGGTGGCCGGCGAGCCGACGGCGTCGGCCGCCTCCCAGCCGAAGGTGCGCGCTGCCGCCCGGTTCCAGCTGCGGATGGTGCCCTCCAGGTCGACGCCGAGGATCGCCTCGTCGAGAGACTCGACCAGCGCCGCCATCCCCCGCAGGTGCTCGACGTCCACGGGCGAGGGGACGTCATCCCCGGCGTCGTCGGAATGGATGGAAGGACTGCGGCCGCTGATCGTCTACGTGTACACGATCGGCGGGATGGACGCCGACCGGGCGTCGGCCCCGGCCGCCAAAGGCGTCGATGATCCGGTCAGCTCTCCGGGCACCTGCGGGGTGGGGGCGAGCCGGACGCCCGGTCCCGGGCCGGCCCGGTGCGGCTGATACGTGGGATCTTCAGCCCACCTTCAGTAACCCTGGCGCGAAACTAGGCTCTTGAGGGCTGGCGGGGCTGCCTGTGGCTCCGCGCTCGGGCGGGCCGCTCTCCACGGACCGTGAGCGATCGGAGTACCACCATGACGACAGAGAACCGGGTCCTCGGCTCGGCCCCCCTTCGTCGCGCCCGGAGGCTGGGTGCGCGCCTGGCCAAGGTCGGCGTCGTCGCCGCCCTGGCCGGCACTGCGTTGGCCGGGTCGGTGCCCGCCTCGGCGTCGCCGCCGTCGCCGTCGGCGCCATGGGTGCCGATGCGCATCGACTCGCCCGACCAGCCCGCACTCCGCTGGGGTGAGCGCCTGGTGGCGGCGTCGCTGCCCGGCCCCTTGGGCGGCAACCCCGTCACCAACGGTGACCTCAACGGCGACGGCGTCAAGGACTTCTGGACCGCTGACCCGTTCGAGACCATCGGGGGCAACCCCAACCAGGGCCGCGTCTTCGCGGTGAGCGGGAAGACCTTCCAGGTCCTCTACCGCATCGACGCGCCGGTAGTGCAGCCCGCCGACAACGCCGCCTTCGGCTTCTTCATCTCGTCGCCGGGCGACGTGAACGGCGACGGCATCCCCGACATCGTCTCCGGCACCGACGCCCAGAACGTGCCCGTCCAGCCCGGCTTGGGCGGCTGCACCTCGCCGGCCGCGCCGGAGCCCAACGGGTGCAACGAGAACCAGGGCGAGGCCTGGGTGTTCAGCGGGGCCAACGGCGCCCTCCTGTACGCCCTCAACGATCCCACGCCCCAGGGCTCGACCGGTCCCGGCGGCTCGGCCCGCTTCGGCTCCCGCATCGGCCGCGCCGGTGACATCAACAACGATGGCGTGCCCGACATCATCGTCGGCGCTTCCAACCAGGACGTGTGCGACAACGCCACCTGCACGGCGGCGGTGGCCGCCGCCCAGGGGACGGCCGGCACCCAGGCGGCGGCCGGCGACCTGGCCTGCGGCGACGTCTCGCCCATCCCCGCAGGGTGCGGTGTCAACCAGGGAGAGGCGTTCATCTTCAGCGGGGCTAATGGCGCCCTCCTGCGCACCATCGATCTCCCGGTTGCCGATCAGGTGCCCACGGCCACCAGCGCCTGCACCGCCAACTGCGGCAACCTGGGCCTGGCCGTGCAGAGCCCGGGTGACCTGAACAACGACGGCGTCCCCGACCAGCAGGTGGACGCCTCCAACCTCACGGTGGGGGGCAAGGCCGGCCAGGGCCGCGTCTACCTGTTCAGCGGGGCCACCGGCGCCCTGCTGGCCCGCATCGACGACCCCGTGCCCCAGGCCGGGGCCACCTTCGGCTTCCAGGACGCGGCGCCCAACTCCCCCGGCGACATCAACGGCGACGGCGTGCCCGACATCTACGCCAACGGCTTCGGCCAGGACGGCCCCCTGGGTGCCGGCCAGGGCCGGGCCTGGATCTTCGACGGGGCCACCACAGTGGCCACCGGGGTGGGCCAGCTCCTGGTCACCGTCGACGACCCCACGCCTGAGCTGGGCGGGCAGTTCGGCTGGTCGATGACCACCACCGACTACAACAACGACACCAAGGCCGACTTCTACGTGGGCCAGTCGCCCCACCACGTGGCCGGGGCCACGGGCAGCGGCGGCACCTACATCTTCGACGGCCCGGCCAGCGCCGCCGCCCACACGGGGGTCCTGGCCAAGGCCCTGGAGCTGCCCAACTACGACTTCCAGCCCAGCACGTCGTCCAACCTCGGCCCCAACCTGGGCTGGGGCCTGGCCGCCCCCGGCGACCTCGACGGCGACGGCCGCGCCGACTACCTGGCCGGCGCCCCCTTCAAGGACGTCAAGGGCACCGTCAACGCCGGGCAGATCTTCGCCTTCCAGTCCCGGGAGCGGCCACCGGTGGCCGACTTCGACGGCAACACCACGACCGACTTCTCGGTGTTCCGGCCCAGCGACGGCAGCTGGTACGTGCAGGGGGGCACCAGCATGGCCTACGGCGCGCCGGGTGACGTGGCCGTCCCCGGCGACTACGACGGCGACGGCGTGACCGACGTGGCCGTGTACCGGCCGTCCAACCAGACGTGGTTCATCCACAACAGCTCGGGCCCCGACACGTCGTTCGTGTGGGGCCAGGCCGGTGACATCCCCGTGCCCGGGGACTACAACGGCGACGGCACGGCCGACGCCGCGGTGTTCCGGCCCAGCACCGGCCAGTGGCTCGTCCAGGGCCAGGGCACCGTCACCTGGGGCCAGAGCGGCGACATCCCCGTGCCCGGCGACTACAACGGCGACGGCACCACCGACATCGCCGTCTACCGCCCGGGAGCGGCCTCGGCCTGGTACGTCCTCGGCCAGGGCGGCACGTTCTGGGGCACCACCGGCGACGAGCCGCTGCCCCTCCCCAACGCGATCTACAGGTTCTTCTTCTAGGACCGGAGCCTCTTGGGGCACACGTTGCGGCCGCCCTCCGGGGCGGCCGCAACTCGCGGGCTGAACGTGTTGTGTCGCCGGCGGCGGGCGGCCGGTTAGACGTCAGCGGCCCGTCCAGCGGGGGGGGCTGGCGGCCGGCGTGGCCATCGGGGACGGAGGGGCCGGCACCGGCCCCGCGGCCGAGGCCCGCAGGCGGGTGGCGAACGTGGCCAGGTCCTCGGCGCGGAGGGTCTCCCGGGCGAGCAGGAGCCGCACCAGCTCGTCGAGCACCGGCCGGTTGGCGGTGAGCACGGCGGTCGCCCGGCGGAACCCGCCGTCCACCAGTCGGCCGATCTCCCGGTCCACCTCGGCCGCCACCTCGGCCGAGTAGTCGGCCTCGAAGCGGCCCCCGCCCAGGAAGGAGCCGTCCAGGGGCCGCCCCAGGGCCCGGCGGCCGAGGGTCTCGCTCATCCCCAGCTCGCACACCATGCGCCGGGCCAGGTCGGTGGCGTGGCGGAGGTCGTCACGGGAGCCGGTGGTGGGTTGGCCGAGCACCAGCTCGTCGGCCGCCCGCCCGGCCATCACCGATGCGAGCTGGGCGTCGAGCTCGGCCTTGCCCTGCACGGTGCGATCGTCGCCCGGGGCCGTCCAGGTGGAGCCGAGGGCCTTGGCCCGGCCGACGATGGACACCCGCCGCACCGGCGGGGCGCCGGGCACGGCCAGGCCCACCACCACGTGCCCGGCCTCGTGGTAGGCGACGGCCCGGCGCTCGGCCGGAGTCAGGACCTGGGCCCGGGCCTCGCTGCCGTTGAGGACGCGGTCGAGGGCCAGGTCCAGGTCGTCGTCGCCGATGGTCCGTCGGCTCCGCCGGGAGGCGAGGAGGGCGGCCTCGTTGAGCACCGCCGCCAGGTCGGCACCGGTGAGGCCGGGGGTGTCGGTGGCCAGGCGCCCCAGGTCCACCGACGGGTCGAGCGCCTTGCCCCGGGCGTGGACCTCGAGGATGGCCAGGCGCCCGAGCCGGTCGGGACGGTCGACGACGATCTGGCGGTCGAAGCGCCCCCGCCGGAGGAGGGCGGGGTCGAGCACATCGGGGCGGTTGGTGGCCCCGATCAGGACCACGCCGGTGCCCCGGTCGAAGCCGTCCAGCTCCACGAGGAGCTGGTTCAGGGTCTGGTCGCGCTCGTCCTGGCCGGCGGTCCCGCTCCCGACCCGGGTGCGGCCCAGGGCGTCTAGCTCGTCGATGAAGAGGATGGCCGGGGCCCGCTCCCGCACCTGGCGGAACAGGTCGCGCACCCGTGCCGCCCCGACGCCCACGTACAGCTCGACGAAGTCGGCGCCCGACATGGAGAAGAAGGCCACGCCCGCCTCGCCGGCCACCGCCCGGGCCAGCAGGGTCTTGCCGGTGCCGGGCGGCCCCACCAGGAGGATCCCCCGGGGCGCCTCGGCCCCGATGGCGGCGAAGCGCTCGGGGCTGCGCAGGTAGTCGCGGATCTCCCGGGCCTCGGCCACCGCCTCGTCGGCGCCGGCCACGTCGGCGAAGGTCAGGGGGTGCTCCGACGATCCCCGGCGGGCGGCCGCCTTCAGGAACGGGCTCGAGGCGCTTGAGCGCATGAGCAGGAAGAACAGCAGGAAGGCGGCGACGATGACGAGGGCCGGCACCACGTAGGTTGCGGGGAGGACGAGCTGGGTGAGCTTCTGCTGGTCCACCCGCACGGGGACGCCCTTGGCCAGGATGTCGCTCAGGAAGCCG
Source organism: Acidimicrobiales bacterium (assembly GCA_046263055.1). GTDB lineage: Bacteria > Actinomycetota > Acidimicrobiia > Acidimicrobiales > AC-14 > DATAQC01. The sequence continues at coordinate 34,327 of JBHELO010000058.1, forward strand.
TTGACGTAGTCGCCCTTGGTGGGCAGGGCCACCCAGTAGTGGCGGCCCGCGGCCACGTACTGGAGGCGGTTGTCCTCGCTCTTGAGGGTGGCCGCCTGGATGCCGCTGTTCTCGGGGAGGGCCTGGAACTGGGCCAGGGGGACCTCCTGGCCGGGGCTGGAAGGCACCGTGTACCAGAGCAGCCCGGCATACAGGGCGACGAGGGCGGGGATGCACAGGGCCACCCAGAAGGCGGCCCGCCGGTAGAACCTGCGCCGGCCGTGGCGCCTGGCCAACCGCCTGTCCCGGCCCTCAGGCCTCGTCCGGCTCTGCCGCTCGGCGCCGGCGCAGCCCCCAGACCAGGAGGGCAGCAGCGAGAGGCACCAGGATCAGGGGCAGGACCCACGCCCGGGTGCCCGAACTGTCCCGGGCCGGCCGGAAGGGAGGCGCGGCCTGGTTCGGCGCCTGGAAGCCGCCGGCGGCGGTGGTGACGGTGGTCCCCGGGGCCGTGGTGGTGGGCGTGGTGTCACCGGCGGCCGGCGTGGTGGGCGCCGGGGCGCCAGCGGCCGGGGAGCTGACGTTGGCGCCGGCGTCGGCCGTCGGTGTGCCGCACGTGCCGCCGGCACAGGGGGTGGCGCCGGCCGGGAGGGTGCCGCACGGCGAGGCGCCGCACGGGCCGGAGCCAGCCGGCAGCGGGCCGCAGGGCGCGTTGCCACACGGGGTCGCGCCGGCCGGCAGCGTGCCGCACGGCGAGCTTCCACACGGCGTGGCGCCGGCCGGGAGGGTGCCGCACGGGTTGGCGCCACAGGGCGACTGCTGGGCGGCCGGCGCGAGGGCAGCGGCGGCCGCCACCGGTGCGAGGGCCCCGGGCGTGGCCAGCCAGGCCGCAACCGCCATCACCGCGGCCAGCGCCGGACGACCGAGCCTGCGCCGGCGCATCAGTTGACGTCTGGGTTGTCGGACCATCCTCGACCTCCGCGGCGGTCGGTGCGGGCCAGGTGCAACCGTAGTGCGCCTGGCCCCACCTTCCCGGCCGGACCTGCCCGGCCCAGCCCGCCGCCGTGCGGGCCGGCCGAACAGATGTGTCAGGCCAGGGCCTTGGCGCCCTGGGGACGAGCCTGGCGGAGGGCGGCGGCCGCCGCCCCGGCCAGCAGGGTGGCGCCGACCAGGGCCAGGGGCACGAGGACGAGGGGCGACCGGCCGCCGCCGGCGCTCATGCTGCCGCCGAAGGCGCTGCGCCCGTCGGTCAGGGGAGCCACGGGCTGGCTGCCAGGGGCGAAGGCGGGGGCGCCGGCGGAGGAGAAACCGGAGGCGTCGGCGGGCCCGGAGGCGGGATCAGCGGCCGGCTGGGGCGAGGCGGGCGGCACGAGGTGGGCCGTGGGCGCCGCCGCGGGGGCGGGGACAGGAGCGGGGGCCGGGGCGGGCGCGGGGGCCGGGGCCGGGGCGGCCGCCGCCGGGGCCGCCGCCGGCGCTGCGGGCACAGATGCCCGCGAGGTCCGGAAGACGGTGCTCCCGGTGTACTGAGGGTTGGTGTTCTCCTGGATCACCGAGTAGGCGTACGTCTGGCCGAGTTGGGCGTTGGCCGGCACCGGCACGTCCACCGAGAAGTTCCCGCCCGACTGGGCGACCGTGCCGAGGAGCGACCCACCCTGCTGGCCCTGCCAGTACACCTCGATCGACCCGCCCCGGGGCTCGAAGCCCGTCCCCTCCAGGCGCACGACGGCGCCCGGATCGGCCCGTCCCGGCCTGGTCGTGATGTGGCCCTGCACCGTGCACGCGAAGGCGGGCGACAGGAGGACGGTGGCCGCGGCAAGGGCGGCGACGGCGGCACCCAGGCCGAGGGCGCTGGCCTTGGACAACCGGTGCGAGCTCATGCGGACCTCCGGGTCTCGTCCGTCGCCTCTGTCGCTCGGGCGCCCGGACCAGCGGGAGATCGCGACAGAAGGAATGCGGAGCACGTCGACACCACTATCGCGTGGCCACCTGAAGATCATCTCAAGTGAATCCTGAAGATCCGCTGAAGAAGCGGCTCGGGCGTGCTCACGGGGCGGCTTGGCGCCGGCGGGCCAGGAGTGCCACGGCCTCGCCCACCACCACGCCGGCGACGAGCGGCCACACCACCACCGGCCAGCGGGCCAGGCGCCGCACCCGGGTGGCCACCACGTCCTGGCGGCCGGTGACCTCGGTGCCGGCGCGGGTGTCAGGCCAGGCCGCCACCGTGTCGGGGCCGGTGGCGTCCAGGCCGAGCCGTGAGCCCAGGTCGGCACCACCGTGGGGGGTCCCGAGCCCGATGCGGGAGTCGAACGACGAGGTGGACAGGCGCCGGCCAGAAAACGTCCGGCCCCCGTCCGCCGACGACGCCAGCCAGGCGTCGGTGAGGACGTTCTTCGGGTCGCGTCGCCGGTCGAGGAAGGCCACGTCCACCCGGCCGGCGGCCGACACCGCCACCCGGGGCAGGGACTGTGAGGCCCCGTCGCCCCGCCGGTCGTCGTTCACCCGCATCGGCGCCGACCAGGTGGCGCCGCCGTCGGCCGACCGCCGCAGGAGCACGTCGGGGTCCCCGTCGCGGCCGTCGGACCAGGCCACGTACAGCACCCCGCCGGGGCCCGCGGCCAGCGACGGGAACGGCGGCAGGAACACGACGAAGCGCGCGGTGGGCACCACCGCCGGCTCCGCCTCCACGCCGGGGGAGAAAGTGCGCCCGCCGTCGGGAGAGGTGGCCACCACCAGGGCGAACGGCTCGTCGGCGGGCGGCCCGTCGAGGTTCTCGAAGTCCCGCCGGTCGCCCCGGAAGTCCTCGTAGAGCACCACCAGCCGCCCGGCACTGTCGACCACGGGGCTGGCCGCCCCCACCCGCGGGCGAGCGGGATCACTCACCTGGACGGGAGGCGAGAACGTGCGCCCGCCGTCGTCGGAGCGGGACGCCACCACCGGGTTGGGCCCCTCGCCCAGGCGGAACAGGCCCACGTCGGCGGCCTGCAGCCAGGTGACGTGCACCACCCCGTCGGTACCGACGGCGAGGCGGGGCTGGAAGGCCAGCTTGCCGGCCACGTGGGCCGGTGCCGACAGGGTGCGGCCGTCGTCTGCCGACCGGGCCAGCCACAGGTTGGCGGGCGTGTTGGCCAGGCCCTCGAGGTTGGCGTAGAGCACGTAGAGGGTGCCGTCGGGGGCGAAGGCGGCGTCGGGGGCGAACGGCCGGTCGGCGCCCGGGGGGAGGGGGAGGCTGTGGGACTGCCAGGTGGCGCCCGAGTCGGCGCTGGTCTCGAGCACGGCCGAGAAGTCGGGGCGGTCCACACGCTGCACCAGAGCCAGGTGGGCGGGGGAGCGGGGGTCGTGCACCACCGTGGGCGAGTTGTTGGCGGTGATGGGGTCGGGCACGTTCACCAGCACGTTGGCGCCGACGACGGTGCCGAACCCCACCACCAGGGCAACCGCCGAGCCCACCACCACGGCCGCGCCCACGCCCGCGGCGAGGGCGAGCACAGTGCGCCTCAACGGTCTGTGATGGTGGCCATGGACTCCCTCGCCGAGATGGCTACGCCGCCCGGTTCGTCGGGCACGAGCCGCGAGGCGGCGGTGACGCCTTCACGATCTCAGTTGGTATCGTGACATGAGGCCTGCCAGCACCAGCAACCCTGACGGGAAGGGCTCGCCACCATCCGCACCACATCGCGCTCCTCACACCGCTTCGTCGCCGCGTTCGCCGGGGGCCTGGGACTGGTTGCCGTGGCCGCCGGCTGGGCCTCCGCCTCCCTGTCCGGCTCCCAGCCCACGCCACCGACCTGGAGGTGCTCCTGGGGGCCGACCCTGCCAACCACCACGAGCGTTCCCACAAGCCCCGACGATTGTCGGGGCCTGCCCGCCCAAGCCGTCCCCTATCCCTCCGCCCGGGCCTTCGCGGCGGCCGCCTATGACCCGGACAAGGACCGGGTCGTGCTGTTCGGCGGGCAAACGCCGAAGGTGTCCGACGAGACCTGGATCTGGGACGGATCCACCTGGCGCCCGCCCAAGGGGCAGCCGACGGTGAGGCCGGCGGCGCGCCAGGGGGCGTCGATGGCGTTCGACGGGACCCAACTGGTGCTCTTCGGCGGTGCCGACGCGAGTGGGCGCCCGGTCACCGACGGCACATGGCTGTGGGACTGGAACACCGAGTCCTGGCACTCGGCCGGCCCTTCCCTGCTGTCGCCCCGCTATCGGGCGGCGATGGCGTTCGACCCTGCCGCGAACAGGGTTGTGCTGTTCGGGGGATATGACGCC
>JBHELO010000059.1:0-12162 GCA_046263055.1 Acidimicrobiales bacterium
GTGCACGGCTCCACCGTGCTCTACCCCTCCGACGCCAACCAGACCGCAGCGCTGGTGGCGGCCATGGCCGAGGTGCCCGGGATCCGCTACCTGCGCACCACCCGGGCGGCCACGCCGGTGCTCTACGGCCCCGACGACACCTTCACCATCGGCGGGGCCACGGTCGCGCGCTCCTCCGACGACGACGCCGTGTGCCTGGTGGGCGCGGGCATCACCCTGCACGAGGCCCTCAAGGCCGCCGACGTCCTCGGCGGCGAAGGCATCGCCGCCCGGGTGGTCGACGCCTACTCGGTGAAGCCCATCGACGCCGACACCCTGCGGGCGTCGGCGGCCGCGTCCGACAACCGGGTGATCGTGGTCGAGGACCACTGGCCCGAGGGAGGCCTGGGCGACGCCGTGCGCGAGGTCTTCGCCGACGCCGACGTGCACACCCGCATCGTCAGCCTGGCGGTGTCGGGCATTCCCGGCTCGGGCACGCCCGAGTCGGTGGTGGCCGCCGCCGGCATCGACGCCGACCACATCGCCGCCGCCGCCCGCAAGCTCGTCGGGGGCTGAGCGGGGCGTCGCCCGGGCCGCCGCGGTGCCCCCCGAGGGTGACCGGGGGGCCCCGCCGCCCCCGCCGCCGCCCGCCCACGGCCCCGTGGAGCTGCGCCCGGCCCGGTTCGACGACGTGCTCCTCGCGCCCCTCCGCCGCGGCCTGGCCCAGGAGTACGAGGCCCGGTACGGCCCCGGCGACGAGATGGCCACCACGACCGACGCCGACTTCGTCCCGCCGGGCGGGCTGTTCCTCGTCGTCGTCCACCAGGGGGCGGTGATCAGTGGCGGCGGCTACCGGCGGGTGACACCCGAGGTCTGCGAGGTCAAGCGCATGTGGACCCGCGCCGACCACCGCCGCCACGGTCACGCCACGGTGGTGCTGCGGGCCCTGGAGGACGCCGCCGCCGCCGCCGGCTACGCCACCGTGCGCCTGGAGACGGGAGACGCCCAGCCCGAGGCGGCCGCCCTGTACACGTCGAGCGGCTACCGGCGGATCCCCGTCTACGGCCGCTACCCCGACGCCCTAGCCTTCGAGCGCCGGGTGGGAGGGGCCACCGACCGACGGGGTGGCTCCCCCCCGGTTTCCGCCGCCGGTCCCGGGGCCTGAACCCGCCGTTGGCGGGGCGGCGACCGCCCGCTCGACGGCCCGTCGTGGCCGATCACGAAGACCCGCCCGCCGTTCAGGCGGCGGCGGCGGTGCGGGCCATGGCTGGTCGGTCGTGGCGGACCTTGGCCCAGCCGGCGCGCTGGAGGGCCCGGATGACCCACCAGCCCGGGTCGATCTCGCCCTTGCGCAAGGCCAGTCGGGCCGACGTGGGGGCGGCGTGGTGGTTGTTGTGCAGGCCCTCGCCGGCGGTCAGCAGCGCCAGCCACTGCGAGTTGCCGGCCAAGGTACCGCCGTGGGGCTGGCGGCCGAAGCGGTGGCCGATGGCGTTGACCGCCGCGCTCAGCAGCAGGTAGGCCACGGCGTGCACGCCAGCGGCCAGGAGGCCGAGGGCAGGGCCCAGGATGACGCAGAGGGCGCCGATGCCGAGGCCCAGGCCGAGGAGGGCGTGGTCGAAGAGGAGGGTGTCCCACCGGTCGGCGGGCAGGTCCCGGGCGTACCGGGCGACGAGGGCGGGGTCACCGGTGGCCCGCTTGTACAGGAACAGGTTGCCGAACTGGACCTGGTTGAAGCCAAGGAGCACGGGAGAATGAGGGTCGCCCTCCTCGTCGGCGTGGGCGTGGTGCTTGCGGTGAACGGCCACCCACTGGCGGGGGCGGATGCCGGTGGTGATCCAGGTGATCACCCGGAAGACGGCGGCGAGGGCGGGGGACAGGGTCACGGCCTTGTGGGACAGCGTGCGGTGGAGGTAGATGGTGGTCACGAAGATGGCCAGCTGAGTCACGGCCGCGCTCATGATCCACGCCAGGAGGGTTGATCGGAACATGGCCCCGAAGGTACTACCGACTGGTCGGTAGGCGGCAACCGGGGCGGGCTCCGAACGGATTGTCGGTGCCGCGCGCCACACACCCGGGTACCCTGGCCGGGTGCCGGTGGTCGACCGCAGTCCCGTGACACGCTAGCGATGGCGTCCACCGTCGCCGCCGCCCATCCCGGGATCACCACCCGCCAGGCCATCCTCGCCGAGGCCCAGCGGTGCTTCGCGGAGCACGGCTACGAGGGGACGTCGCTCAACGACATCGCGGCCGCCGTGGGCATCCGCCGCCCCAGCCTCCTGCACCACTTCCCCTCCAAGGAGGCCCTGTACCGGGAGGTCTTCTCGGCTGCCCTCACCGACTGGTGCCGGCAGGTGGACGCCGCCAGCGAGACGCCCCGTCGGGGGTGGCGCCAGGTGGACCGGGTGCTGACCGCCGGGTTCCGGTTTTTCGTCGAGCACCCCGAGCTGGTGCGCCTGGCCCGCCGGGAGGCGCTGGAGGGCGGCGGCAGTCGCATGGCCACCGAGTTGGGCGACGGCCTACGTCCCCTGGTCCGGCGTGCCGTCCGGTTCTTCGACCGGGAGATGGACGCCGGCCGCATGCGCCGCCACGACCCCGAGCAGCTCCTGCTCAGCCTGTACGGCGCCCTCCTCAGCTACTTCAGCGACGCCCAGTTCCTGGGCGCCCTGATCGAGCACGACCCCCTGGCCTCGGACATGATCGACGCTCGCCTCGACCACCTGCGCTCCCTCTTCCGGGCCGCCCTGGAGCCCTGAGCAGGGTCCGGCGGGCCTCAGCGCCCGAGACGGGCCGGGACCCGGACGACGCGGCGCGGCCCCGGCCACGTCGGCCCGCCGGCCGGCGGGAGGCGCCGGGCCAGGCTGATGCGCCTCCCCTCGTCCGGCTCGCCCCTATCCTGGCCGCCGTGCCCGCCCGCCCGCCGTTCCGGCCGCGGCGCGCCCCCCGCGGGTTGGCCTGGCCCGCCGTGGTGGCGGTCGGAGCGGTCCTCCTGGGCGTCGTCCGCGTCCCCGCCCCGGCCGGAGCCGCCGCCCCGCCGCTCCCCGTCCCCACCACCCCCGTCCTCAGCCTCCGCCGGGCGCCCGCCTTCGTGGTGGAGGCGGTGGCCGACCGTCGCCTGGCCACTGCCCTCCAGCGGATCGTGGACCAGCCGGGTGGCCCGCCCGGCCAGACCTGCCTCTCGGTGAGCGACCCCGACGGGACCACTGCGTTCACCAGCAACGCCACCAGCCCCCTGATCCCGGCGTCCACCATGAAGCTGGAGACGGCCACCGCCGCCCTGGCCCGCCTCGGCCCGGCGTCCCACCTCACCACCCAGGTGAAGGCGGCCGCCCCGCCGGCCGGCGGCACCGTGGCCGGTGACCTCTACCTGGTGGGCGGCGGTGACCCCCTGCTGGCCACCGCCGACTTCGCGGCGGTGGCCGGCTACCAGCAGCAGCCCCGCCTGGCCACCTCCGTCGAGGCCCTGGCCGACAAGGTGGTGGCCGCCGGGGTGCGGCGCGTGGAGGGCCGGGTGGTGGGCGACGAGAGCCGCTACGACACCCAGCGCTACGTGCCGACGTGGCTCCCGACCTACGCCACCGAGGGCGAGATCGGGCCGATGGGCGCCCTGGAGGTGAACGGCGGCTTCACCGCCTTCCGGCCCCGGGCCATCCCCGCCCCCGCCCCCGCCACCGCGGCGGCTGCCACCTTCACCGCCCTGCTGCGGGCGCGGGGGGTGACGGTGGGCGGGGAGGCGGGCGAGGGCACCGCCCCGGCGCCCGGCGCGGCGGTGGCCGCCCTCGACTCGCCCGCCCTTTCCGACGTGGTGGCGGTGATGCTCCAGGAGAGCGACAACCTGACCGCCGAGCTGCTGGTGAAGGAGCTCGGGTTCCGCTTCGGGGGCGCCGGCACCACCACCGCCGGCCTCGGCGTGGTGCGGTCCACCCTGGCGTCGATGGGGCTGAGCGGCACCGGGACGGCGTCGGTGGACGGGTCGGGCCTGGACCGGTCCGACCGCCTGACCTGCGACGCCCTCCAGGCCATCCTCCTCCGCAGCGGCGAGAACGGCGACGTGGGCAAGGGAATGGCGGTGGCGGGGCGCAACGGCACGCTGGCCAAGCGGTTCACGGGTACGCCGGCAGCCGGGCGGGTGAGGGCCAAGACCGGGTCGCTGCAGGGCGTCAACGCCCTCACCGGCTGGATCTCGGCTCCCGATGGCCGGCTACTGCAGTTCGCCCTGCTGGCCAACGGCCTGCCCACCGAGAGCGCAGGGACCGGTCTCGAGGACCGGGTGGTGACCGCCCTCGCCGCCTGGCCCCAGGCACCGCCTCCCGCCGAGCTGTCGCCCGGCCCGCCGGCGGCCGCCGCCGGGCCCCGGGCGTCGCCCCGGTGAGCGACGGGCCCGGTGGGGCGCCGCTGCCGATGTTCCCGCTCGGCACCGTCCTGTTCCCCTCGGCCACGCTTCCCGTGCACGTCTTCGAGCCCCGGTACCGCGCCCTCACCGCCCACTGCCTGGCCGGCGACGGCCACCTGGGCGTCGTTCTCATCGAGCGAGGGAGCGAGGTCGGCGGCGGCGACACCCGGGTGGCCGTCGGCACCCGCGCCCGCATCGCCGACGCCGTGGCCATCGAGGGCGGTCGATGGGTGCTGGTCCTGGTGGGCGTAGACCGGATCAGGGTAACGGGGTGGGTGGCCGAGGAGCCCTTCCCTCAGGCCGAGGTGGCGGACCTGGCCGACGTGCGGCCGGGGCCCGGCGCGGCGGCCGGGCGGGATGCGGTCGAGCGGGTGCTGCGGCGGGCACTAGCCCTTCGGGCCGAGCTGGGGGAGCCCACGGCCGCCCCCGCCACCGTTTCCCTGGCCGCCGACCCGGCCACCGCCGCCTGGCAGGCGGCGGCAGTGGCGCCTCTGGGGCCCGCCGACGCACAGCGCGTGTTGGAGGCCGCCGGCCCCGACGAGCGCCTGGGGGTGCTGGAGTCCCTGCTGGAGGACGAGGTGTCGGTGCTTGCACATCTGGTCGCCGGGCGGTAGGAACGGGCTCGCGCCGGGTACGACCGCCACCGGGCGGCAGGAGGAGACGCGTGGCCGGAGACAACCAGGGGCGGGGGGCCGGCCAGCAGGAGGACGTCTCCAGCCTCGTCCGCGAGATCGCCACCATGGTGGTGACCTATGTGAAGCAGGAGACCCTCGAGCCCCTCCAGGGCCTGGGCCGCTTCGTGGCCTTCGGGGCGGCGGGCATGGTGGTGGGCGGCCTCGGCGTGATCCTGCTGGTGCTCGGTGGGCTGCGCCTCCTTCAGACGGAGACGGGCTCCGCCTTCTCAGGGCACCTGTCCTTCCTCCCGTACCTGATCGCCCTTGCCGTGTGCGGGGCGGTGGCGGGCGCCGCCCTCAAGGCCTCGGGCACGCCCGACGGCAAGAAGGGCGGCCGGTGATGGCCGGGGGCCGGGGGCCGGCGGGCGGCACCCGGCGGGTGACCCGCGCCGACATCGAGGCCAAGCTGGGCGAGCTCCAGGGCGACGTGGAGGAGGTCGGCGAGGCGGCCAAGGGCATCGGCGTGGCGGTGGCCGGGGTGGCGGCCGCCGTGCTCCTCGGAGCCGTGTTCCTCCTCGGCAAGCGGCGGGGCAGGAAGAAGACCACCACCGTCGAGATCCGCCGGGTCTAGTGCTGCGCACCCTCACCCGCATGGGGATCTTCCGGGGCCTGCTCGGCGGCTCCCGGGGCTGGCTGCTCCTGGGGATGGCGGCCGTGGGCCTGCGGGCCCTGGCCCGGATGGCGGCCCGCAAGGAGGACGTCGTGTTCTCCGAGGTGCTGGACCCCGGCCAGTCGGTGGTCATCACCCACCTGACGTCGCGGGTCTAGCTCCGGCCTGCCCGAGCGGGACGGCGGGCTGTCAGGGTGGGGGGCTGCGCCGTGGGCCGGGGCACGGGCGTCGGCCTCCGCTTCGCTCGTCGAGCCTGCCGCCCGGGCAGTTCCAGCAGGCGATGCCCAAGTGCGGCGGGCGGCCGGGATGGCGGGGACGGGCCCGCTCGACGCGAAGATGGGCGCATGCGCCGGCCCTTCTCCCCCGGCGAACGGGCCCTGCTCATCGACGCCAAGGACCGTCGCTACCTCGTGACCCTGCGTTCCGGCGCCAACTTCCACAGCCACGCCGGTGTCACCCCCCATGACGACGTCATCGGCCAGGAGGAGGGGGTCACCGTCCGGTCAGGTTCCGGCGCCCGCTACCTGGCCGTGCGGCCGACGCTGTCGGACTTCGTGCTGGCCATGCCGAGAGGCGCCCAAGTCATCTACCCCAAGGACATCGGGCCCCTCCTGGTGATGGCCGACGTGTACCCGGGGGCCCGGGTCCTGGAGGCAGGCGTCGGGTCCGGGGCGCTGTCCATGGCCCTGCTGCGGGCCGGCGCCGAGCTGGTGGGCTACGAGCTGCGGGGCGACTTCGCGGCCACCGCCCGGGCCAACGTGGAGGCCTTCGTCGGCCCGGGGGTGGCGTGGCGGGTCGAGGAGCGGGATATTTACGACGGCATCGACGAGACCGACCTCGACCGCGTGGTGCTCGACCTCCCCGAGCCCTGGCGCGTGGTGGCCCACGCCGAGGGCGCCCTGTGCCCGGGTGGGATCCTGGTCTCCTACCTGCCGACCATCGGGCAGGTCACCACCCTGCGCCAGGCGCTCGACGCCGGGCCCTTCGGCCTGGGCCGCACCGTGGAGGTGCTGGAGCGCTCCTGGCACGTGGAGGGCCAGTCCGTCCGCCCCGACCACCGCATGGTGGCCCACACCGGGTTCCTCACCGCCGCCCGCCTGCTCGCCCGACCGGCAGCGACCCGGTGAACGTCCTCGATCTGGCCATCGCCGCCGTGCTGGTGTCGTCGGTGGTCGGGGGCAGCCAGGTGGGGTTGTTCGTGGGCGCCGTGTCGTGGCTGCTGCTGGCCCAGGGGCTGGTCGCGGCCACCCTGCTCCTCCCCGTCATCGACCGGGCCCTGGGCAACGCCAACCCCGGCCTGGCCCTCGCCCTGGAGGTGGTGGTCTTCGTCTCCGCCGGCTTTGCCGGGCTGTACGTGGGCCGGTCCATGGGGCGTACCTTCCGGGCCACCTTCCTCCCCCCCGAGCTGGCCGGCGCCGACCGCCGGGCGGGGGCGGTGGGCGGTCCCGTCGCCACCGTCCTCCTCCTGTGGCTGGTGGCCATCCCGGCCATGACCCAGTCCTCGGGCCTGTTCAACCGGGCCGCCGGCGGGTCGCTCCTGGCCCGGGGCGTCGATCTGGTGCTGCCGGCGCCGCCCGACACCTCCCGGGCGTTCCACCGCCTTCTGGGCCCGGCCGGGATGCCCCAGGTGTTCGCCTCCATCGACCCCTTGTTGGGCAAGGCGCCGCCGCCCGCCACCAGCGGGCTCAGTGCCGCGGTGCAGGCCCGGGTGGCGGCCAGCACGGTCAAGGTCGACGGGACGGCGTGTCGGATCCGCCGCCAGGGCAGCGGGTTCGCGGTGGCCCCCGACGTGGTGGTGACCAACGCCCACGTGGTGGCGGGGGAGCGCCAGACGTCGGTGGTCCGCCCCGACGGCCGCCGCCTGGCGGCGGTGGTCACCGCCTTCGACGCCGACCGTGATCTGGCCCTCCTCCACGTCGGCGGCCTCGACCAGCGCCCCCTGGCGCTGGCCGCCCCCGAGGTGCGGGCCACCACCGCGGTGCTGGGCCATCCCGATGGCCAGGACCCCCTGACCGTCTCGCCCGCCCTCATCCGGCGGGAGCAGCAGGCCCGGGGCTACGACCTGTACGCCGACCACCGCACGACGCGCGACGTGCTGGTGCTGGCCGCCGACCTCCGCCCCGGCGACTCCGGCTCGCCGGTGGTCAACGACCAGGGCTCGGTGGTGGGGGTGGCCTTCGCCATCTCCCTGTCCGCCGACGACCTCGCCTTCGCCCTCAGCACCACCGAGCTGAAGCCCGTGCTGGCGAGCAACACCCCCGTGGCGGTGAGCACCGGCGGCTGCCTGGAGTAGAGGGAGGGCGGGGAGACGGGTGGCTTCCCGCCACGTGATGCCCGCGGCCGCACAGGGCGAAGGCGCCCCTCCCGGGTGCCGGCGGGAAGGCAGTACAGCGCAGGCGGCGCCGGCCCCGCCAGCGCCGCCTGCTCGATCAACTCGCCGAGCAACCTCCGGTTGCGAAGGCGACTAGTCGACCTCGATGAAGATGCACTCGCCCGGGCACTCCTCGGCCGACTCGATGGTGCCGTCCTCCTGGCCCGAGGGCACGGGGGCCAGGCCCTGGACGCCACCGGGGTCGGAGAGCACCTTGCCCTTGTCCTTGACGTAGGCCAGACCGTCGTCGAGCAGCGTGAAGACCTCGGGGGCGATCTCCTCGCACAGCCCGTCGCCCGTGCACAGATCCTGGTCGATCCAGACCTTCATGGCCATGTCGGTCGCCTGCCTCTTCTCTCGGTGCGGTCGGGGCCGGGCGGGGATGCGGTGCCATCGGGGGGCGCTCCGGCGTTGCCACCAATTTACCCGGAAATCGCCAGGAAAACCAGCCATGCCGGGTACCCTGGTTGGCGGAAGGGCAGGTGTATGTTGGCTCGACGGCCTATCGACGGCCCATCGAGAGCCCTATCGAGAGGCCTGGGGAGGTGGTTCCCGTGTCCAGCTCCGAGTACGAACGTCGGCTCGCCGCCTACGAGCAGGAGGTGGGAGCCCTCCTGGAGCAGGTGAAGACCCTCGAGGAAGAGGTCGTCCAGCTCCGGCGCAAGCTGCAGGACGCCCCCAAGCGGGTGCGCACCCTGGAGGAGCGCCTGCTCGAGACGAAGGGCGAGCTGGCCCGGGCCACGTCCCAGAACGAGAAGCTGTCCTACACCCTGCGGGAGGCCCGGGAGCACATCTCCGAGCTCCGCCAGGAGGTGGAGAAGCTCACCCAGCCGCCGTCCGCCTACGGCACCTACCTGGACGCCAACGACGACGGCACCGTCGACGTGTTCTCGGCCGGCCGCAAGATGCGGGTGGCCCTCCACCCCGCCATCGACCGCGACGGCCTGCGGAGGGGGCAGGAGGTCGTGCTCAACGAGTCGCTCAACGTGGTGCTGGCCCGGGGCAGCGAGGTGGCGGGCGAGATCGTCACCCTCAAGGAGCTGCTGGAGGACGGCCGGCGGGCCATCGTCGTGGGCCGGGCCGACGAGGAGCGGGTCGTCGAGCTGGCCGACCAGATCGTGGGCGAGAAGCTGCGGGCCGGCGACACCATCCTCATGGACGCCCGGGCCGGGCTGCTGCTCGAGCGCCTGCCCCGTCCCGAGGTGGAGGAGCTCATCCTCGAAGAGGTGCCCGACATCTCCTACGAGGACGTGGGCGGCCTCGACTCCCAGATCGAGCAGATCACCGACGCCGTGGAGTTGCCGTTCGTGCACCGCGAGCTGTTCGAGGAGCACCGCCTCCCCGCTCCCAAGGGCATCCTGCTGTACGGCCCCCCGGGCTGTGGCAAGACCCTCATCGCCAAGGCGGTGGCCAACTCCCTGGCCAAGAAGGTCAGCGAGGTCACCGGGGACCACAACGCCCGCAGCTACTTCCTCAACATCAAGGGCCCCGAGCTGCTCAACAAGTACGTGGGCGAGACCGAGCGCCAGATCCGCCTGGTGTTCCAGCGGGCCCGGGAGAAGTCCGAGGAGGGCTGGCCGGTCATCGTCTTCTTCGACGAGATGGACTCGCTCTTCCGCACCCGGGGCACCGGCATCTCCTCGGACATGGAAGCCACCATCGTCCCCCAGCTCCTGGCCGAGATCGACGGCGTGGAGACGCTCAAGAACGTCATCGTCATCGGCGCCTCCAACCGCGAGGACCTCATCGACCCCGCCATCCTGCGCCCGGGCCGCCTCGACGTGAAGATCAAGATCGAGCGGCCGAACGAAGAGGCGGCGCAGGCCATCTTCAGCCGCTACCTGGTGGCCGACCTGCCCCTGGACGAGGGCGAGGTGGCCAGTCTGGGCGGCGGGGACCGCCAGAAGACGGTCACCGCCATGATCGAGCGGGCGGTGGAGGAGATGTACCGCTCCACCGACGAGAACCGCTTCCTCGAGGTCACGTATCAGAACGGGGACAAGGAGGTCCTGTACTACAAGGACTTCTCGTCAGGGGCCATGATCGAGAACATCGTGCGCCGGGCCAAGAAGCTGGCCATCAAACGGGTGATCGCCGGGGAGAGCCGGGGCATCCGCACCGCCGACCTCCTGGAGTCCACCAAGCAGGAGTACAAGGAGCACGAGGACCTGCCCAACACCACCAACCCCGACGACTGGGCCAAGATCTCGGGCAAGAAGGGCGAGCGCATCGTGTACGTCCGGACCCTCATGTCGGAGGGCAAGGAGGCCACCGGTGGCCGGGCCATCGAGCGCGTCGGCACCGGCCAGTACCTCTAGCTCCCGCTGGCGGGCGCCGGCCGGGCGCCCGGGCCGGGGTTAGGTTCGTCGCGTGGCCATCCGGAAGGTGTGCGGGATCGAGACCGAGTACGGGATCCTGCTGCGCGGCGCCGGGGAGCCCAACCCCATCACCGCCTCGTCGCTGCTCATCAACGCCTACGTCTCCCGCCTGAGCCGCCAGGCGGCGGCCGCCACCGGGTCGGGGTCGGCGCGATCGTCGGCGTCGGGAGGCAAGGGCAACGTCGGGTGGGACTTCGAGGACGAGTCGCCCGGGCGCGACGCCCGGGGCTTCGCCCGCGAAGGGTCGATGGCTCCCGAGGTGGAGACCCACCTGGTCAACGCCGTGCTGACCAACGGCGCCCGGTTCTACGTCGACCACGCCCACCCCGAGTACTCCACCCCCGAGTGCAGCGACGCCCTCGAACTGGTCCGGTTCGACAAGGCCGGGGAGCGGACCCTGGCCCGGGCGGTGGAGGCGGCCACCGAGTCCATGCCCGCCGGGCAGTCCATCGCCGTGTACAAGAACAACTCGGACGGCAAGGGCAACTCCTACGGCTGCCATGAGAACTACCTGCTCGACCGCAGCATCCCCTTCGCCCGCATCGCCACCCAGGTCATGCCCCACTTCGTCACCCGCCAGGTGTTCTGCGGGGCCGGCAAGGTGGGCTCGGAGACGACGTCGGCGGCCGACGGGGTGCCCTTCCAGCTGAGCCAGCGGGCCGACTTCTTCGAGGAGGAGATCGGTCTGGAGACCACCCTCAAGCGGCCGATCGTCAACACCCGCGACGAGCCCCACGCCGACGCCACCAAGTACCGCCGCCTGCACGTCATCGTGGGCGACGCCAACCTGGCCGAGGTGGCCACCTTTTTGAAGGTCGGCACCACCGCCCTGGTGCTGTCGATGATCGAGGACGACTGGTTCGACGGCCGGGGCCGCGATCTCACCCTCCGGTCGCCGGTGGCCGCCATCCGCCAGGTGTCGGCCGACCCCACCCTGGCCGCCACCGCGGCCCTGGCCGACGGCACCACCATCACCGCCCTCGACCTGCAGTGGGAGCTGCTCGACCTGGCCCGCAAGTACGCCAACGAGCGGGGCCTCGAGTGCGTGGGCGAGGAGGTCGGCGCCGAGGTCCTGCGGCGGTGGGAGGGCACGCTGGCCGCCTTGGAGGACGACCCGTCGTCGCTGGCCCGCCAGCTCGACTGGGTGGCCAAGTACTCGTTGATCGACGCCTACCGGGACCGCCACGACCTGGACTGGACCAGTTCCAAGCTGGCCGCCCTCGACCTCCAGTATCACGACGTGCGCCCCGGCCGCTCGCTCTTCGCCCGCCTCCCCATGGAGCGCCTCGTCAGCGAGGAGTCGGTGGTGACGGCCGTCACCGAGCCCCCCACCACCACCCGGGCCTACTTCCGGGGCCGCTGCCTGCAGCGGTGGGCGCCGGCCATCGCCGCCGCCAATTGGGATTCCCTCGTCTTCGACCTCGGGACCGACCCCCTTCGCCGGGTGCCGATGATGGAACCACTCAGAGGAACGGCTGCACACGTCGATACGTTGCTGGACAGGTGTACGACCCCGAGCGACCTGCTCGAGGCGCTTGGGTCACCGTCGTAGGAGGCAGAGCCATGGCAGAACGGGAGCAGAAGAAGCGCCAGGCGCCCAGTCGCCCCGAGGAGACGGTCGAAGAGATCCCCCCCTCGAGCAAGCAGGGCGACAAGTTGAAGGCCGAGCTGGACGAGCTTCTGGACGAAATCGACGACGTCCTCGAGGAGAACGCAGAGGAGTTTGTTCGCTCGTATATACAGAAGGGCGGACAGTAGCT
>JBHELO010000060.1:0-14157 GCA_046263055.1 Acidimicrobiales bacterium
GTGGGGCATGAGCGACCGGGTCGGCCCCATGGCCTGGGGCGGTCAGGGCCAGGTGTTCCTCGGCGAGGACCTCATGCACAGCCGGGAGTACAGCGACGAGACGGCCCGGGTGATCGACGAGGAGGTCGAGCGCATCCTGCGGGAGCAGGAGGACCGGGCTCGTGAGACCCTCCGCCGCCACCGGTCGGGCCTGGACTCGGTGGCCCGGGCCCTGCTCGAGAACGAGACCATCGACGGCGCCGAGGTCGGACGCCTGGTGGACGAGGCCGCCGGGCGCCAGGTCCGTCGGCGCCCGCCGGCGCCGACCCCGGCGGCGGCCGGCGCCCCCGCTGACGGCGCGGCGGTGGCCGCCAAGCACGCCATGGTCGAGGACCGCCGACCCGCCTCGCCGCCCGACGGGTCCCCCACGGTCCGCCGCTAGCCCCCGGCCGCCCGCCCGGCACTATCCCGGGACCACCCGCACCCACCCGGCGGTCGACCGTCGCCCGGCCTGCCGCCGGCGCGCAGGACCACCGGTAGACTCGCCGGGGGCCGGTCGGACGACGGCCCCGTTCCCGCGAGGAAGGTCAGCTCCTGAGCAGTTTCTCCACCGATCGTGCCGCCGCATTGGCGGGCCCGGACTGGTTACGCCGGCGCCGGGCGGCGGCCGGCGAGCGGTTCGGGGCCGCGGCGCTGCCTACCGAGGCCGAGGAGATCTGGCGCTACAGCCGCATCGGGGATCTCGACCTCGCCGCCTTCGCCCCCTCGCCGGCCGCCGCCCCCGCCACCGGCCTCCCCGCCGACCTGCAGGCGGCGGTGGCGGCGGCCGGCGAGCGGGCCGCACTGGTCGTGGTGCGCAACGGCCACGTGGCATCGGTGGAGGTGGACCCCGCCCTGGCCGCCCGGGGGCTGGTGGTCGCCGACGTCGCCGACCTGCCCGACGGCGACGACGTGCTGGGGTCGGTGACGGGCGCCCCCGCCGACGCCTTCGGCGAGCTCAACGGCGCCTTCCTGCCCGGCGCGGTGGTGGTGCGGGTACCCCGGGGCCTCGAGGTGGACCGCCCGGTCTTCGTGTTCTCCTGGGTCGACGGTGAGGGCACGGCCGCCCTGCCCCGCACGATCGTGGACGCCGCCGAGGACTCCGGCGTGACCGTGGTGGAGCACCAGGGTTCGGCCGACGTGGCCGCCCTGGTCGTCCCGGTGGTGGAGCTGCGGGCGGGCGACGCCTCCCGCGTCCGCTACGTCAACGTCCAGGACCTCGGGCCCCGGGTCTGGCAGGTCGGCCACCAGGCGAGCGAGGTGGGCCGCGACGCCACCCTCCGCTCGGCGGTGGTCGCCCTGGGCGGCTGCTACGCCCGGGTGCGCACCGACTCCCGCATCGTCGGCCAGGGCGGCACCAGCTACCTCACCGCCGCCTACTTCGCCGACGCCGACCGCATGCACGACTTCCGCACCCTGCAGGACCACGTCGCCCCCTCGTCCACCAGCGACCTGCTGTTCAAGGGCGCGGTGCAGGACCGCGGCCGGTCGGTGTACTCCGGGCTCATCCGGGTGCGCAAGGAGGCCCGGGGCACCAACGCCTTCCAGACCAACCGGAACCTGGTGCTGTCCGAGGGGGCCAGCGCCGAGTCGGTGCCCAACCTGGAGATCGAGACCGACGACGTCCGCTGCAGCCACGCCTCGGCCGTGGGCCCAATCGAGGACGACCAGCGCTACTACCTGGAGAGCCGGGGGCTGCCCCCCGATGTAGCCGAGCGCCTCATCGTGCTCGGCTTCCTGGGCGAGGTCCTCGACTCCCTCTCGGTGGCCGGGGTCGCGGCCCGGGCCCGGGCCGGGGTGGCAGCCCGCCTGGGCGACCGGGGGGAGGCGGGGTGAGCGACCACCACCATCTCCACCGGGCTGCCCGCCGGGTGCGCCTGTGCGCGGTCGACGACCTGGCCCCGGGCACCTCCCGCCGCTTCGACGTGGACGAGCACCGCATCGCCCTGGTGCGCATCGGCGCCGACTTCTACGCGGTGGGCGACCGCTGCAGCCACGCCGACTTCTCCCTGGCCGAGGGGGAGGTGTGGCCCGACACCTGCGAGATCGAGTGCTGGAAGCACGGGAGCACGTTCTCGCTCAAGACCGGCGAGCCCCAGTCGCTGCCCGCCACCCGCCCGGTGCCGGTGTACGACGTCACCGTGGAGGGTGCCGACGTGTTCGTGGACCTGCCGTCGTGAGCTCGCTGGTGGTGTCGGGCCTGCGGGCCGGCGTGGACGGCCAGGAGATCCTGCGGGGGGTGGACCTCGAGGTGTCGTCGGGTGAGGTCCACGCCGTCATGGGCCCCAACGGGTCGGGCAAGTCCACCCTGGCGCATGTGGTCATGGGCGCGCCCGGCTACACGGTGACGGCCGGCAGCATCACCCTGGACGGCGTCGAGCTGGCCGGCCTGGCCACCTGGAAGCGGGCCCAGGCGGGGCTGTTCCTGGCCATGCAGTACCCCATCGAGGTCCCCGGGGTGTCGCTGGCGGAGACGCTGGAGGAGGCGATGAGGGCCCGGGGCCGCGACCCCGCCCTGGTGGGGGCGTCGGTCGTGGCCGAGGCGTCCAGGGTCGGGATGTCGGGCGCCCTGCTCACCCGCCCGCTCAACGTCGACCTGTCGGGCGGGGAGAAGAAGCGCAACGAGACGGTGCAGCTGGCGGTGCTGGCGCCGCGCATCGCGGTGCTCGACGAGATCGACTCGGGGCTGGACGTGGACGCCCTGCGCATCGTGTCCCGCCGGGTCGAGGCCCTCACCGAGGAGCAGGGACTGGGCGTGCTGGTCATCACCCACTACAGCCGCCTGCTGCGCGAGCTCCACCCCGACCGGGTGTCGGTGCTGCGGGCCGGCCGGGTGGTGGCCTCGGGCGGTCCCGAGCTGGCCGAGGAGCTGGAGGCCACCGGGTACGCCGGCTACGGCGACGAGGAGCCTCCCCCCGCCGAGCCCCCCGCCCCCGCTCTGGCCTGACCGTCGACCCCGGCCCGGGCGGCGCCCCGGCCACCCGGCTCAGGGCTTGGGCGCAGCGGGAGGGCACACCAGCAGGCACTTGGGAACGGTGGTGGGAGGGCTGGTGGAGGCTGGCGACGTCGGCGTGGGCACCGGTGTGGTGGGGGCCGGTGTGGTGGCCGGTGTGGTGGGCGGTGTGGTGGTGGGCGGTGTGGTGGTGGTGGTGGGAACGGGCGCCGGGATGCTGCCGTCGGTGCCGGCCACGTAGACCGGCGTGCCGAGCGAGATGTGGGACGGGAACCACTCGGCGGCGTGCATGGGGATGCGGACGCAGCCGTGGGAGGCGGGCGACGCCGGCACCGACGGCGAGCCGTGGATGGCGATGCCGCCGTCGAAGTAGGCGGGGTTGTAGAGGTCGCCCAGGGGCCCGTGCTCCCAGCCGTGGGCCTGGCGGTACACGGAGAACGACCCGGGGTCGGTGATGGCGTTGCGGCAGTAGCCCTGGGAGCAGAAGCGGACGCCCGACCCGGTGGAGACGGTGAGGATCTTGGCGAGGTTCCCGCCCTCGTACAGGAACAGGACCTGGCGGGCGAGGTCCACCTCCACCCGGTTGGCACCGCCCGCCGGCACGAGGGGCGGGGGGGGCGTGGGCTTGGCCGCGTCCACCGCCGCCACCACGTCGTCGGTGGCCCGGCCCGTGCGGGCCATGCCGGTGACCTTCTGGAACGCCATCACCCCGTAGGCCGTGTCCTGGTCGTAGGTGTCGTCCACCGCCCCGACCTCGTAGTGGAGGCTGGTCAGCCTGGCCTCCAGGGCGGCGACGGTGGCTCCCTTCGCCCCCGGGCCCAGGCCGGGCAGCGGAGCGGTGGTGGAGGTCGTGGTGGACGGGGCCTCCTCGGTGACCGGAGGGGCAGTCGTCGTGGAGGTGGGGGCGGCCGCCGGATGGGCGGCCAGCGCCAGGCCGGTGCCCCGGCCCCCGCTGCCGCCGCCGCAGCCGGCCACCACCAGGGCCACGACGGCTCCCACCGCCAGGATGCCGGCGCCCGTCCGGCGGGGAGTGCGGGGGCGTCCGGTCGCCGCCATGCAGGAACTGTAGGCCAGCCCCGCGGTACCGGGCTGCGGTCCGTCCGGCCCTACCATCAAGGGATGCTCACCGTCGGCGACACCGCCCCGTCGTTCTTCCTGCCCGACGCGGCGTCGGGCCAGACGGTGACCGACCCGTGGTCGGAGGGACGCATCGTCGTGGTGTTCTTCAAGGTCACGTGCCCTGTCTGCCAGATGGTGGGGCCCAAGGTGGCGGCCCTGGCCGCCGGCGGTGCCCGGGTGCTGGCGGTGGGCCAGGACCCGCCCGCCGCCCTCAAGCGCTACGCCGGCGAGCACGGCCAAGGCGTGCCCACGGTGAGCGAGCCCGCGCCGTACCGGGTGTCGGCCGCCTACGGCCTGTCGAGCGTGCCGTCCCTTTTCCTGGTCGAGCCCGAGGGGACCATCGCCGCCGCGGTGGGGGCATGGGACCGGGCGCGGTGGAACGCGGTGGCGGCCGCCGCCGGCGCCCCCGCGGTGTCGACCGACGGCGACGGGCTGCCCGCCTTCCGCCCCGGCTGAGGCAGCCGCAACCGCCACTGACCCGGTCGGGCCAGCCACCAGGAGCGCCCGCCTCGAGCCCGCCTACCCGGGAGGCCGTCGGGTTGACGCCGGACGGGAACGGACGGCCCCGAGGGGAGCCGGGGCGGGGTCGTCGAGGACCGACGCCAGATCGGGGCGCAACGCCCGCAGCCCCCCGACGACGGCCAGGAACACCAGGGCGCAGCCGGCGGTGACGGCGCGCAGGCCGAAGCGGTCGTCGAGCACGCCCTGCAGCACCGCTCCCACCGGGTAGATCGTGCCCAGCGCCACCATGTACAGGCTGAGGATTCGTGCTCGGAAGGCGCCCGGGGCCCGCACCTGGACCACCGTGTTCAGCCCCGACAGCACGCCGATGTAGGCCGCCCCCACCGCCACCAGGGCCGCCGCCGCCACCGGGAGCGAGGGCGCAACGGCATAGCCGACCACCGCCACGCCCACTCCCGCCAGGCTGGCCTCCAGCGCCCGGCGGCGTCCGAACCGCCGGGCCAGGGGGGCCAGGGCCAAGGCGCCGGCCACCGCCCCCACGCCCTGGGCGGTGACCAGCACCGACGTCCCCGCCTCGCCCCGGCCGAACAGCTGCAGGGCGACGGCGGGGATGAGGGCGATGAAGGGCGACACCAGCAGGGCGGTGACGGCGATGGCCCCGATGGCCAGGCGGCACCCGGGCTCGGCGGCCGCCGCCCGCATGCCGGTGACGATGCGCCGGTGCAGGGTGCCGCCCTCGGCGTCGGGCGCCGGCGGCGAGATGCGCACCACCGCCAGGGCCACCATCACCGCCCCGAACGAGGCGGCGTTGACGGCGAATGCCAGGCTGTAGGAGCCCAGGGCCAGCACCAGACCGGCCAGGGCGGGTCCCACCACCCGGCCCAGGTTGAACTGGGCCGACGACAGGGAGATGGCCCCCAGCAGGTCCTCCCGGGACACCAGGTCGGGCAGGATGGCCTGGTAGGCGGGGAAGCCGAGCGCCGCCATCATGCCGCCGCCCAGCACGGTCACGGTGACCGCGCCGGGGCTGGCGTGGCCGGTGAGGGCCAGCCCGGCCAGGAGGGTGGCGAAGGCCGTCTCCCCCACCGTCGTGCCGAGGAGCCACCGCCGGCGGTCGACCCGGTCAGCCATGGCGCCGCCCACCGGCGAGAGGACCCCGACCGGCAGGAAGGCGGCCGCTGCCACCAGCCCCGTCCAGCCCGCCTGGTGGGTCCGGGCGGTGACCAGGACGCCCACCGCCACCGTCTGCATCCACGAGCCGACGTTGGAGACCAGCGCCGCCGACCACACCAGGGCGAAGTCCCGCCGCCGCAGGGGGCGCAGGGACGACACCGACAGCAGCCGCCGACGCCGCGAGGACACCGGGGGTGGCGCCCGTCCTCCGGGGGGCTCGGTCCGGGGGCCTCCGGCCTGGGCGGCGGGCGACGGCTCCGTCACCCCGCCCGCCCGGGGGCCGGGGATGCGGTGGCCGCCCATGGCGGCGAGGGTAGGCGAGCGACGGGTTCCCGCCCGCCGCGGGGGGTAGGACTGCGGGGCGCGGTCGAGCCGGCGGCCGCCCAGTCGCCGCGACCCGCGGAGGTGCACGTGGAGCACAGGCCACTCGACCAGCAGGTGATCGTCGTCTTCGGGGCGTCCAGTGGGATCGGGCGGGCCACCGCCCTGCGAGCCGTCGAACGGGGCGCCCGGGTGGTGGCCGCCGGCCGCGACCACGAGGCCCTGGACGCCCTGGTGCGGGAGGTCGGCGGCCACCGGCTGGCCACCGCCACCGCCGACGCCGCCGATCCCGACCAGGTGGAGGCCGTGGCGGCGGTGGCCGAGGAGCGGTTCGGCGCCATCCACACGTGGGCCCACGTGGCCGGCGTGGCCGCCTACGGCCGCTTCGAGGACATGACGCCCGACGAGTTCCGCCGGGTGGTGGAGGTGGACCTGCTGGGCCCGGTGTGGGGCGCCCGGGCCGCCCTCCCCCGGCTCCGGCGGGGCGGTGGTGCGCTGGTGGTGGTGTCGTCGGAGGTCGCCAAGCGCGGCTTCCCCCTGGCGTCGTCATACAGCGCCGCCAAGCACGGGGTGGACGGCTTCCTGGAGGCCCTGCGGGTGGAGCTCCAGCACGAGCGGGTGCCGGTGTCGGTGACCCAGGTGATGCCGGCCGCCGTCTCCACCCCCTTCTTCGAGCACGCCCGCACCCGGCTGGGAGTGCGGCCGTCGGGCCCGCCGCCCGTCTACTCGGCGGAGACGGTGGCCGACGCCATCCTCTCGGCCGCCGAGCGACCCCGGCGGGACGTAGCCGTGGGCAGCGCGGCCAAGCTGCAGATCGCCCTCCAGCGGCTGTCGCCCCGCCTGGTCGACGCCGTGGCCCGGGTGGCCGCCTTCCGCCTCCAGCGCTCGCCCGAGCCCAAGGCGGTGGGCGACGACGCCCTGTTCGACGCCCCCGCCGGCGACGCCCGGGTGTCGGGGACGGTGACCACCAGCCACCGCTGACGCCCGGTCGCCAGGGCGGGCGGCGGGCACCTCAGGCGCCGGCCGAGTGGAGACGACTCCGGTCGGCTTGTCAGCCGGGCGCCCTTTCAGCCGGGCGCCCCTTCAGCCGGGCGCCCTTTCAGCCGGGCGCCCTTTCAGCCGGGCGCCCTTTCAGCCGGCCGTGCCGCAGACGGTGGTCGAGTAGGCGCTCACCCGGCTGGATGCGGCCTGCACGTCGGCGGACTGCAACCGGTCGGCGACGTCGGACGGGAGACGGCCGAAGTCGTAGTTGACCCGCTCGAGGGCGGTGAGCAGGTCCCCGAAGGTGGACGACAGCAGGGCGACGTCGGCCTTGATCTCCGGCGGGGCGACGTCGGCGGCCGACTTGATGGCCCCCGCCAGGGTCTCGAACCAGGGCTTGAGTTGGGACGGGTCGCTCAGCTTGGGCAGGAGCCCGGCCAGGTTGTCGCTGTAGGTCCTGGTCAGGGAGCAGAACCGGGCGCTGCCGCCGCCGGTGAAGGCAGGCGTGGGGGATGGCCCGCCCGCCGTGCCCGACGGGCCGGCGGCGACCGGCGCCGAGGTGGCGGCCGAGCCCGAGGCCGACGACGTGGACCCCCCGCCGCAGGCGGCCATGGCCACCACCGACGCCGAGGCCAATGCCACCGTCGCCAGCACCCGTCGGATCTCGATCATGAAACCCCCCGTACCGTCGTGGAAGGGATCGAGGTTACGTGGCCGAGGCGGCCTCGTCGAGGACCTGGGCCAGGGTGTGCCACGGCAGGGTCGCGCACTTGATGCGCACCGGGAACTTCACCACCCCCCGGAGCGCCGCCAGGTCTCCCAGGTCGACGTCGGGGTCGGGGGCGACGGCCTCGGAGACCTCCACACCGTCGCCGTCGAGGCGGTTCTCGTGGATGGACATCATCGCCTTGAAGGCCCGCATCAGGCGGCGGGCGTCGTCCACCGTGGCCCCCTTCACGGCCGAGGACATCATCGAGGCCGAGGACTGGCTGATCGAGCACCCCTGGCCCGCCACCTTGAGGTCCACCACCCGGGTGCCGTCCATCTCGGCGAACACCACGACCTCGTCGCCGCACAGCGGGTTGAAACCCTCGGCCCGGTGGGCGGGCGGGCTGGCCAGCTCCCCCCGGTTGCGGGGGTTGCGGTAGTGGTCGAGGATGATCTCCCGGTAGAGGTCTTCGAGCACGGGCACGGGTGGGCTCCTCTGGACGGTCGGGTGCCGGTCGGTCAGGCGGGGGCGAACAGGTCGGAGGCGGCGTGGAGGGCGTCGCTCAGGGCGTCCACGTCGGCCTCGTCGTTGTACACGTAGAACGAGGCGCGGGCGGTGGCGCCCACGCCGAGGCGGCGCATCAGGGGCTTGGCGCAGTGGTGGCCGGCCCGCACGCACACGCCGGCCTGGTCGAGGACCTGGGACAGGTCGTGGGGGTGGATGTCCTTGTAGGTGAACGACACCACCCCGCCCCGCACCGCGGTGTCGGCCGGCCCGAAGATCCGCAGGTCGTCCCCGTGGCGTGCGGCCAGGGTGGACAGCGCGTAGGAGGTGAGGGCCACCTCGTGCTGGCGGACGGCGTCCATGCCCACGCCGGTCAGCCAGTCGCACGCCGCCGCCAGGCCCACCGCCTCGGCGATCGGCGGGGTGCCGGCCTCGAACTTCCACGGCAGCTCGTTGGGCAGCCAGCCGTCGAGGCGGACGTCTCGGATCATCTCGCCGCCGCCCAGGAAGGCGGGCATGTCGTCGAGCAGGTCCTCGCGGCCCCACAGGACGCCGATGCCGGTGGGGCCGCACATCTTGTGGGCCGAGAAGGCCAGGAAGTCGCACCCCAGGTCGGCCACCCGGGTGGGCACGTGGGGCACCAGCTGGGCGCCGTCCACCAGCACCAGGGCGCCCGCCGCGTGGGCGGCGTCGGCCAGGAGGCGCACCGGCGTGAGGGTGCCGAGCACGTTGGAGGCGGCGGTGACGGCCACCAGGCCCACGCCGTCCAGGAGGCGGCCGAGGTCGGAGAGGTCCAGGCGCCCGTCGTCGTCCACCGGCAGGTAGCGCAGCTCCACGCCCCGCTCCTCGGCCAGCATGAGCCAGGGCACGAGGTTGGCGTGGTGCTCCATCTCGGTGAGCAGGATGGCCTGGCCGGGGCGCAGGCGGGCCCGCCCCCAGGAGTAAGCCACCAGGTTGATGGCCTCGGTGGCGTTCTTGGCGAACACCACGCCCCGGGTGGACGGCGCCCCCAGGAAGCGGGCGACGGTGGCCCGCGCCGCCTCGTAGTGGGCGGTGGCCTCCTCGGCGAGGGCGTACACACCGCGGTGGACGTTGGCATGCGACGTCTCGTAGTAGCGGGACATGGCGTCGATCACGGCCGCCGGCTTCTGGGAGCTGGCCGCCGAGTCCAAGAAGACCAGGCGCCGGTGGTCGAAGATGGGGAACTGGCCGCGCAGCGCGGCTACGTCGAGCGCCATGCGTCGTAGCCCTCCTGCTCGAGTCGCTCGGCCAGCTCGGGACCGCCCCGCTCGACCACCCGCCCGTCCACCAGCACGTGGATGACGTCGGGCTGCAGGTACCGGAGGATGCGCGAGTAGTGGGTGATGAGGAGCACGCCCAGGTCGGGGCGGTCGGACCGCACCGCCTGCACTCCCCGGGAGACCACCTGCAGGGCGTCGATGTCGAGGCCCGAGTCGGTCTCGTCGAGGATGGCCAGCTCGGGCTCCAGGATGGCCATCTGAAGTATCTCGTTGCGCTTCTTCTCGCCCCCCGAGAAGCCCTCGTTCACGTAGCGGTCCCCGAACGAGGGGTCCATGTCCAGGCGCTTCATCCAGTCCATGATGGCGAGGCGCAGCTCCAGGACGGACAGGTCGATCCCCTTGCGGGCCGACAGGGCCTGGCGCAGGAACTGCACCACCGACACCCCGGCGACCTCCTCCGGGTACTGGAAGCCCAAGAAGATGCCCGACTTGCCCCGGACGTCGGTGGGCCAGGACGTGATGTCCTCCCCCTTGAACCACAGCCGGCCGGCGGTGACCGTGTAGTCCGGGCGGCCGAGCAGGGTGTTGGCCAGGGTGGACTTCCCGGACCCGTTCGGCCCCATGAGGGCATGCACCTCCCCGGCCCGGATGGTGAGGTCGACGCCCTTGAGGATCTGCGTGCCCTCGGCGGCCACGTGGAGGTCCTCGATCCGGAAGAGCGGCGGGGTCATCCCCCGATCATATTACGGAGCCGCCATTACCACTACCCGTGTAGTGGAAATCCGGCGCAGGCCCGACCACTACGCTCCCGGCCCATGTCGCAGCCGTGGACCTGGACGGGGGGCAGTCCGTCACTGGGCTCGCGCGGCGGCTCCGTCACCCTCGTGGAGGGCTCCGCCTTCTGCATCTCCGGGCGCAGCGGGGACATCGGGCCGGCCCACGCCGAGGGCCTGTTCTTCCGCGACACCCGGTTCCTGTCCCGGTGGGAGCTGCTGGTCAACGAGCGCCACCCTGAGCCGCTGGCCGCCGACTCCACCGCCCCCTTCTCGGCCACCTTCGTGCTCCGGGCCCAGCCCCAGCCGGGGCGGGCCGACTCCACGCTGCTGGTGTTCCGCCACCGCCACGTGGGCCGGGGCATGCGCGAGGACCTGGTGGTCTTCAACTACGCCGAGGAGCCGGCCTACTGCTCGGTGGAGCTGGACGTGGAGGCCGACTTCGCCGACCTGTTCCGGGTGAAGGAAGGGCGCTCGGGTGCCGACGGCGAGGTGTCGGTGGACGTCGACCGCTCCCGCCTCGTGTTCCGCTACCGCAAGGGCCAGGTGCGCAAGGGGGTGCGGGTCAGCTTGTCGGAGCCCGCCAGCACCGTGCTGCACCGAACGACGTGGGAGGTCATCGTCCCCGCTCGCGGGAGCTGGAGCACCTGCCTGCAGGTCGCTCCCGTCATCGACGACGAGGAGATCGAGCCCCGCTACCTGTGCGGGCAGCCGGTGGAGGAGGCCACGCCCCAACGCCGCCTCGAGCAGTGGCGGCGGGACGTCCCGGCGGTGGAGACCGACTACGACGAGCTGCGGGCGGTGATGGAGGCCAGCGCCGAGGACCTCGGGGCCCTTCGCATCTTCGACCCCGACTACCCCGAGCGCACCGTGGTGGCGGCCGGGGCGCCGTGGTTCATGACCCTGTTCGGGCGGGACTCGCTTCTCACGTCGTGGATGGCGCTCATCGTGGACCCCGACCTGGCCCGGGGCGTGCTCCAGACCCTGGCCCGGTTCCAGGGGCAGAAGGTGGACGCCCGCAACGACGAGGAGCCCGGTCGCATCCTCCACGAGATGCGCTTCGGCGACGCCGCCGGCCTGTCCCTGGGGGGCGGGCACGTGTACTACGGGTCGGCCGACGCCACCCCCCTCTTCGTGATGCTGCTGGGCGAGCTGCGCCGGTGGGGGCTGGCCCCGGAGGTCGTGGACAGCCTCCTGCCCGCCGCCGACCGGGCCCTGGCCTGGGTCCAGGAGTACGGCGACCGCGACGGCGACGGGTTCGTGGAGTACCGGCGGTCCTCGGACCGCGGCCTGGCCAACCAGGGCTGGAAGGACTCGTGGGACGCGGTGCGCTTCGCCGACGGCGCCCTGGCCCGGGCGCCCATCGCCCTGTGCGAGGTCCAGGGCTACGTGTACGGCGCCTACCTGGCCCGGGCCCACTTCGCCGACGAGCTGGGCGACGCCACCACCGCCGCCCGCTACCGGGCGCTGGCGTCGGAGCTGAAGACGGCGTTCAACCGGGACTTCTGGCTGGAGGACCGGGGCTGGTACGCCATGGCCCTCGACTGCGACAAGCGCCCCATCGACGCCCTGGCGTCCAACATGGGCCACTGCCTGTGGACGGGGATCGTCGACGAGGACCGGGCCCCGCTCGTGGCCCAGCGCCTCGTGTCGCCCGAGATGTTCAGCGGGTGGGGCATCCGCACGCTGGCGCAGAACATGACCGGCTACAACCCGGTCAGCTACCACAACGGCTCGGTGTGGCCCCACGACAACGCCCTGGTGGCCGCCGGGCTCATGCGCTACGGGTTCGTGGAGGAGGCCCACCGGGTGGTGCTGGCCATGCTCGACGCCGCCGCCGGCCAGGGCCACCGCCTGCCCGAGCTGTTCGCCGGCCTCAGCCGCAGCGACGTCCGCTTCCCGGTCCCGTACCCGTCGTCGTGCTCGCCCCAGGCGTGGGCGGCGGCCTCTCCCCTACTGTTCCTGCGCATCATCCTCCGCCTCGACCCCTGGGTCCCCCACGGCAAGGTGTGGCTGGACCCTGTCGTGCCCGAGCGCATCGGCCACCTGCGGGTGGACCGCATCCCGCTGGGCGGGCGGCGGGTGACGGTGGAGATAGACGGCGACGACGTGTCGGTGGAAGGCCTGCCGCCCGAGATCGAGTGGTTGCGCGAACCCCGCAAGCCGTTGACCGGCTGACTGCCTCGGGCACCCAGCCCCGCTGCTCCATGGCGATCGGCTATCGCGCTGCCAGTGCTAGATCACCGTGGGGGTACGCAGCGGTCGACACGGTGGCCGGAGCCCCGACCACACCGCAGCCGACTCGTGTCCTCTGTGATTCGGGTGTGCCGACCTGGGCCCTTGAAGATGTCGGATCGCCGTCCTGCGGACTGCGCTTCGTGTCGGCTCACCAGCCGCGGTCGGCCCACTCCTGGAGGTGGGGGCGCTCGGCGCCGATCGTGGTGTCGTCCCCGTGGCCGGGCATGACCACGGTCTCGTCGGCCAAGGTGGCGAAAAGGCGGTCTTGCAGCGACCGCATGATGGCGGGGAAGTCGCCGCCCGGGAACTTGGTGGCGCCCGGGCCGCCCGGGAAGAGGGTGTCGCCGGCCAGCAGCACGGGCGAGCCCTCCACCACGAAGCACGTGGACCCCGGCGTGTGCCCGGGCGTGTGGACGGTGCGGACCCGCACGTCGCCCACCTCCATGACCTCCTCGTCGCCGATCTCGAAGTCGTGCTGGGCCAGCATGGGGGCGTCGTCCGTCCCGATCCCCACCGGGTAGCCCGCCTCCCGCACCGCGGGTACCGCCTGGATGTGGTCCCGGTGGCCGTGGGTCGTGAGCACCCGGGTCACCCCCGTGCGGCGACACAGGTCGAGCACCCGCTCGGCCTCGTCGGCGGCGTCCACCAGCACCGCCTCGCCCGTGCGCCGGCAGCGGACGGCGAACACGTTGTTGTCCATCGGGCCGACGACGATCCTGGTGATCTCGACCCCGTCGTCCTGGTAGTGCGGTGCCACGTCGGGCATGGTGATCCTCCTGGGCGAGACTGCCGGGCGTGCCGAGTATGCCCGCGCCGCCGGCACCTGACGCCGGGGCCGGCGACCGCCGTGAACCGGCCGCCTACCTGGCCGGGGCGTCGACCCCGGCGGCGGTGCGGCGGGCCATGGCCACCGCCACCGGGCACGACCCGGCGATCTGGGGGGGCCTGGCCGGGCGGGGCGGGCTCCCGCCCGGAGCGGTGGACGGCCCGGTGGTGGAGGCCCTGGGGGCGACGCTGGCCTGCGTACCGTTCCTGTCCACCGTGGTGCTGGCGGGGACGGCCCTGGTGGCGGCGGGCGACACCGCCCACCTGGCCGCCCTGGCCGCTGGCCGGCGGACGGCGACGGTGGCCCTCGACGCCGATGTGGTGGCCCGGGCCGGGCCCCGGGGGACGGTGCTGGACGGCGCCGCCACGTCGGTGGTGGACGGCCATACCGCCGCCGTGGTGGTGGTGGCAGCCGCCCGCTCCGACGGTGGCGGCGAGGGGCTGTACGTGGTGGAGGGGGAGGAGGCGGGCCTGACCCGCACGCCGCTCGTCACCATGGACCCCACCCGCCGTCAGGCCCGCCTGGACCTCCATGCGGTGCCCGCCCGGTGCCTGGCCGCCGGCGACGAGGCCCGGCGGGCGCGCCACCGGGTCCTCGACGCCGCCGCCGTGGCCCTGGCCGCCGAGGCGGTCGGGGGGGCAGGGCGGTGCCTGGACCTGGCGGTGGTCCACGCCGGCCGGCGGGTCCAGTTCGGGCGGCCGGTCGGGAGCTTCCAGGCCGTCCAACACCGCCTGGCCGACGCCCTGGTGGCGCTGGAGTCGGCCCGGGCCGCCTCGGAGGCGGCTACCGCCGCCCTGGCTGCCACCTCGGTGGTGGCCGTCGGGAGGGCGGGCGGCGGG
>JBHELO010000061.1:0-3731 GCA_046263055.1 Acidimicrobiales bacterium
CATGGTGGCCCGCATCGTCGACCTGATCTCGCCCATCGGCAAGGGCCAGCGGGGGCTCATCGTGTCGCCGCCCAAGGCCGGCAAGACCACCGTGCTGAAGCAGATCGCCCACTCCATCGAGGCCAACAACCCCGAGGTGCATCTGATGGTGCTGCTCGTGGACGAGCGCCCCGAGGAGGTCACCGACATGCGCCGGTCGGTGAAGGGCGAGGTCGTGGCCTCCACCTTCGACCGCCCCTCCGACGAGCACACGGCGGTGGCCGAGCTGACGCTGGAGCGGGCCAAGCGGCTGGTGGAGGAGGGCAAGGACGTGGTGATCGTCCTCGACGGCATCACCCGCCTGTCCCGGGCCTACAACCTGGCCGCCCCCGCCACCGGCCGGATCATGTCGGGGGGCATCGACGTGGGCGCCCTGTACCCGCCCAAGAAGTTCTTCGGCTCGGCCCGCAACATCGAGGAGGGGGGCTCGCTCACCATCCTGGCCACCGCCCTGGTGGAGACCGGGTCCCGCATGGACGAGGTGATCTTCGAGGAGTTCAAGGGCACCGGCAACATGGAGCTGCGCCTGGATCGCAAGCTGGCCGAGCGCCGCATCTACCCGGCCCTGGAGGTCAACGCCAGCTCCACCCGCCACGAGGAGCTGCTCTTCGAGCGCAGCCAGCTCCAGCAGGTGTGGAAGCTGCGGCGGGTCCTCAACGCCCTGGAAGGCGGAGCGGGGTTGGAGTTGTTGATGGACAAGATCCGCAACACCAAGAGCAACGACGAGTTCCTCGCCGAGATCGCCAAGGCGCCCACCCCCAACTAGGCGCCCAGCCAGGAGAGAGCCATGAAAGCCGACATCCATCCCACCTACGAGACAGCCACCGTGCGCTGCTCGTGCGGCAACACCTTCACCACCCGCTCCACCAAGGGCGAGCTGCGGGCCGAGCTCTGCAACGAGTGCCACCCCTTCTACACCGGCAAGCAGAAGCTGGTGGACACCGGTGGCCGGGTGGAGCGCTTCGAGCGGCGGTACGGCCGGCGCAAGGCGGCCAAGTAGGGGTGCCACGAGGCGGCTCCCCCGAGGGGACTACCATTCCTGCCGTGGGAAGCCGGCCTGGAACCGGGCGTGTCCCGGCCGCCATCACGCCGCTGGAGTCGGGCCATCCCTGACAGCCTGCGCCCCGACGGCACCCCCGACGACCGCCGGCTGAGCCGGCGCCGCTCGGGCGACGACGCCGACCTGGCCCGGGCCCTGGGCGCACTCATGAACCTGTCGCCGGCGGCGGGGGCCCGCCGGGCCCCGACGCGCCTCCCGGCGCGCCGCCGTCCACCCACCGCCCATCTCCCCCCGCCCGTTCCCACCGATACCGGGTTCTGGGCCGACGAGCCGGTGGCGCCGAAAGGTTCGGCCGACGCCGGGTTCTGGGCCGAGGAGCCCCTTCCCGCGGCCGACGACGGCTCGGCGGCAGCCATCCCCTGGCTACCGGACGACGCCGAGCCCGGGTCCCGCTCGGACGAGCCCGCCACCACCACCGCCGCCGGCGCCACCACTGCCGGTGCCACCACCGGCACCACCACCACCGCCACCGGCGCCGCCACCACCGCCACCGGCGCCACCACCGCCGGTGCCACCACCGCCGCCGGCGAGCTCCGGCCGTCGCCGCCGGCGCCGACGGAGGACGCCGCCTGGGCGGCGGCCGTCGGGTTGTCGACGTCGCCGGTGACACCGCCCGACGACCACGCCGCCCCGGCTCCCGGGTGGCCGTCCGGGGCGCCCGACGACCACGCCACCTGGGCGCCTGCTGGCGCCGGGGTGGTCGAGCCCCACGCCGACCGCGACGCCGAGGTCGAGGCGGCGTCGGCCGCCGCCCTGGCCGACGCCGGGTTCGGCGGGCCGCTCCACGACGCCCTGGGCCAGTTGCGCCGCATCTCCGACGACCCGGCGGCGGACGTCACCGCGGCGGCGGGCGCCGTCCCGCCGCCCCGCCGCCCTGGGCTGGGCGAGCGGCTGGGGAGGCCAGGGGAGTGGCGCGGCGTGGCCGCCGCCTGGTGGTCCGAGCGCTGGCGCGACGTCCTTCCCGGCCTGGTGGTGGCGGCGCTGGTGGTGATGGCGTTCACCGTCGTGCTGGCCACCGGCGGTCGCCACTCCTCGAACTCGCACCTGGACACCAGCGGCCCCGGTACTACCGACACCACCGCGGTGCCCCCTGCCACCGTCGCCATCCTCCCGCCCGACCT
Source organism: Acidimicrobiales bacterium (assembly GCA_046263055.1). Lineage (GTDB taxonomy): Bacteria > Actinomycetota > Acidimicrobiia > Acidimicrobiales > AC-14 > DATAQC01. The sequence goes on from JBHELO010000061.1 coordinate 2,221, forward strand.
CACCGGCGCGGGGAACGACGCCTCGGCGGCGTCCGTTCCCGACGCCTCCGGCGCGGCCGTCGGCAGCCAGGGCGGCGGCACGACGGCCAACACCAGGGCTCCGGCGAGGGGCACCACCAACAGCGCCCCCGTCACCCGGGGATCGACCCCGACGCCCGGTGGCGGCACGGTAGCCACGACGGTCCCGGCCTCGGTGACCAAGACGACCACTCCCCACACCACGACCTCGGTCTCCACCGTGACCTCCACCACCACTGAGCTCTCCACGACCACCACGGTGGTCACCACCCAGGACCCGTGCGCCGGCCTCTCCGGGGACCTGCTCACCCGCTGCCAGAACCACCTGCCATCCTCGGGCTGACCGCCAGCCGTGCCGGGGCCGGGCGACTGGCGGGCGGCCCGCCGGTAGCCTGAGGACATGCTGGAGCGGCTGGCGGCTCTCGCCGACGAGTACGACGCGGTGTTGGCCGACCTGGCCCGGCCCGAGGTGCTGGCCGACCACGCGGCGCTGATCGAGCGCTCCAAGCGGGCCAAGGAGCTGGAGCCGGTGGTGTCCGCCTTCCGCCGCTACCAGGCGGCGGTCGGCGACCTGGCCGCCGCCAAGGGCATGCTCGGCGAGTCGTCGGGCGACGACCGCGACTTCGTGCGGGAGCAGATCGAGTCGTCGGAGGATGCCATCGCCAGCCTGGACGCGGCCTTGCGGGTGCTGCTCCTGCCCCGTGACCCCAACGACGACAAGAACGTGATCATCGAGATCCGGGGCGCCGAGGGCGGGGAGGAGGCCAACCTCTTCGCCAAGGACCTGCTCGACATGTACCTGCGCTACGCCGAGCGCCACGGGTGGAAGCACGAGGTGTTGGCGGCCGACGCCTCCGACATGGGTGGGGTCAACGAGGTCACCTTCATCCTCAAGGGCGACGGCATCTGGACCCGCATGAAGTTCGAGGGCGGTCCGCACCGGGTGCAGCGGGTGCCGGTCACCGAGTCACAGGGGCGCATCCACACCAGCGCGGCCACGGTGAGCGTGCTGCCCGAAGCCGAGGAGGTGGACGTCCACATCGACGACGCCGACCTCAAGGTGGACGTCTACCGCTCCACCGGCCCCGGCGGCCAGTCGGTGAACACCACCGACTCGGCGGTGCGGGTCACCCACCTGCCCACCGGCATCGTGGTGGCCATGCAGGACGAGAAGAGCCAGATCCAGAACCGGGCCAAGGCCATGCAGGTCCTGCGGGCCCGCCTCCTCAAGGCCGAGCAGGACCGCCGGGCGGCCGAGCTGTCGGAGACCCGCCGGGGCCAGATAGGCGGCGGCGGCCGGTCCGAGAAGATCCGGACCTACAACTTCAAGGAGAACCGGGTCACCGACCACCGCATCGGGCTCACGCTCTACAAGCTCGACAAGGTCCTCCTCGGCGACCTCGACGAGCTGCACGACGCCCTGGTGGCCGACGAGCGGTCCCGCCAGCTCGCCGGCCAGGATTGACGCCGCTCGACGCCCCGCCGGTGGCGTC
>JBHELO010000062.1:0-7928 GCA_046263055.1 Acidimicrobiales bacterium
GCGCAGCCGTCGGCCAGGAGGGCGTTGGGCAGCGCCGACGCCGGGCTGCGGACGGAGCCGGGCACGGCCATCACCTGGCGGTCCCTGGCCTGGGCCGCCTCCACGGTGTGCACCGACCCGCCCCGGTGGTGGGACTCGACCACCACCACCACGTCGGCCAGAGCGGCGATGACGCGGTTGCGAACCGGGAACCGCCACGGCTCGGGCCGGGTGCCGAGGGGGGCCTCCGAGAGCATGAGCCCCCGCTCCGCCACCTCGGCCCACAGACGGCCGTGGCGGCGGGGGTAGACCACGTCCAGTCCGGAGCCGACCACGGCCACCGGCGGCGAGCCGGCGCCGCGAGGGACGGACAGGGCGCCGTGGTGAGCGGCGCCGTCCACGCCCAGGGCCAGCCCCGAGACCACCACCACCCCGGCGGCGGCCAGGTCCTGGCCCAGCTCGGTGGCCACGTCCACCCCGTAGCGGCTACAGGTGCGGGTGCCCACGATGGCCACCCGGCGCCCGCCCGCCGACCCCAGGGCGTCGGGATGGCCGCGGGCGAACAGGACCGGCGGCGCTTCGTGGTCGTCGGCCAGCCCCTCCGGGTAGCCGTCGTTCCCCCGCAGCAGCACACCGACGCCCGCCGCCCGGTGGGCGCTCCATGCGGCGGCCACGTCCGCCCCGGCCGCGGCCCGGGCCCACACCCGGCCCACGGCTCCGGGATCGGGCCGGCAGGCGGCCGCCACCTGCGGGTGGGCGGCCGCCCCACCGCCAACCACCCGGCACCAGGCGGCAGCCGGCTCCCACGCCGCCAGCACCGCCCGCAACCGCCCTGGGCCCATGGCCGGGAGCCCGGCCAGGGCCGTCGCCCAGGCCTCGGGCGGAAGGCCGCCGGTGTGGGTGCCGCCCGTCATGGCCCAGGCCGCCGGGCCCCGTGGCTCCCCCGACACCCCGCCGCCGTCCACCCCCGGGCCCAGAGGGACCCGGCGGCGGCCGGACGGGCTGGCGGCCATCCCGACAGCGCCGGGAGCGGACATCCACGCGGTCCGGCGGCCGCCCCGAGGGCTCGGCCGGCGCCCCTCATGCCGCCACCTCGGCTTCCACCACCTCGGCCCGCAGGCCGAGGGCCAGGCTGACGTGCTCGTCTCCCACCAGGGCGGGGGCACCGGCCAGGTCGGCCACCGTCCTCGCCACCCGCCGCACCCGGTGGAGGCCCCGGGCGCTGAGGGAGCCGGTCCGCAGGCGGTGCTCCAGGAGGGAGGAGGCGGCCCGGGTGAGGGGTGCCACCTCGTCCAGGCGGTCCCCGGGGATCTCGGCGTTGGTGGCCACCCCTCGGGCCCGGGCCCGGGCCCGGGCGTCGGCCACCCGGGCCGCCACCACCGCAGTGGGCTCGCCGGCGGCGCCGCCCAGGAGGGCGCCGACGTCGGGCCGGCCGACGAGGACCCGGAGGTCGAAGCGGTCCAGGAGCGGGCCCGACAGGCGACGGTGGTAGCGGGCGCGGGCGGCGTCGGAACAGTGGCAGGCCCCGCGCCGGCCACCCTCGCCGCACGGGCAGGGGTTGGTGGCCCCGACGAGGAGGAAATGGGCGGGGAAGGCCACGCTGGCCCGGGCCCGCGACACCCGCACGACCCCCTCCTCCAGTGGCTGGCGCAGGGCGTCGAGCACCGACGCCGGGAACTCGCCCATCTCGTCCAGGAAGAGCACGCCGCCGTGGGCCAACGAGACCTCGCCCGGGCGCATCCACGCCGTGCCCCCGCCGATGAGGGCCACCGCCGAGGCGCCGTGGTGGGGAGCCCGGAACGGCGGCTCCGCCACCAGCCCGCCCGGCGGCAGGGGGCCGCCGGCCGCCGAGTGGACCCGCGTGGCCACCAGCGCCTGCTGGACGTCCAGCCGGGGCAGGAGCCCGGGGAGCCGGGTGGCCAGCATGGTCTTGCCCGACCCGGGAGGCCCGCACAGCAGGAGGTGGTGCCCGCCGGCGGCGCTCACCTCCAGGGCGGCCCTGCCCACCTGCTGGCCGCGCACGTCGGCCAGGTCGGGAGGGGGAGCGGCGGGCGGGGCGGGCGGCGGGTCGGGGGGGTCCGGCCACGGCTGCTCGCCCCGCAGACAGGCCACCAGCTCGCCGAGGGTGGCCGCCACCCGGACCTGATGGCCCCCGACGAGGGCGGCCTCGGCCGCGCAGTCGGGGGCCACCACCACCACCCCGCCGGGGATGGCGTCCACCAGGGGCACGATCCCGGGAACCCGGCGAACCGAGCCGTCCAGCCCCAGCTCGCCGATCATGGCCGTCCCCGCCACCGCCTCGGCCGGCAGCTCACCGGCCGCCACCAGCAGCCCGACGGCGATGGCCAGGTCCAGGCCGGCGCCGCCCTTGCGCACCCCCGAGGGCGCGAGGTTGACCGTGATCCGCCGCATCGGCCAGGTGAGCTGGGTCGACAGGAGGGCGGCCCGGACCCGGTCTCGCGACTCCCGGCAGGCGGCGTCGGGCAACCCCACCACCGTGTAACAAGGCAGGCCGTTGGAGACGTGCACCTCCACCAGCACGGGCCGCCCGTCGACGCCCAGCAGGGTGGCGGAAGGAATGGTGGCGATCACCGGCAATGCTCCTCGAACGCGGCTCTGGCGTGGAGGAGGGCCGCGGGGGCGCCGGCCACTCGATCGCAGGGCAGAGGCTACCGAAGGGGTGTGACGGCGAGGCGGCCGGTGGTGGTGGCCGGTGGTGGTGGCCGGTGGTGGGCGATACTCGAGGCCGTGGGCTTCAACCCGTACCGCCCCTCCCGGCGGCGCCCGTCCGACTACGCCTTCGTGGTGGCCGCCTTGGTGGTGACCGCCGCCCTCCTCGTCTGGGCCTTCCTATGAGGGTGGCCGTGGCCTCCGACCACGCCGGCTTCCGGTTGAAGGCGGTGGTGACCGGCTGGCTGGAGGGTCACGGGCACCAGGTGGCGGACCTCGGGACCGACTCCGAGGAGCCGGTGGACTACCCGTCGTTCTGCGCGGCGGTGGCCCGGGCGGTGGTGGGGGGCGACGCCGACCTGGGGGTGGTCATCGGCGGAAGCGGCCAGGGCGAGGCCATCGCCGCCAACAAGGTCAACGGGGCCCGTGCCGCCCTGTGCCACGACGAGTGGACGGCCCGCCTGGCCCGCCAGCACAACGACGCCAACGTCCTGGCGCTGGGGGCACGCATCCTGGCCGACCACTTCGCGCTGACCATCCTCGAGGTCTTCCTGGCCACCGGGTTCGAGGGGGGTCGCCACCAGGCCCGCATCGACCAGCTGGCCGGCATCGAGTCCGAGGAGTGCGCCGGGCGCGGGTAGCGACGCCGGTAGGGACGCCCTGGCTCAGAACGCCCCTTCGAGGATCTCCAGGCGGTCGCCCAGCACCGAGGCCACGTCGAAGCGGATCTCCCGGGCCGCCACCGCCGCGTCCTCCAGCCATCTGCCCGCCAGCACCCGCAGGCGGGCCTGCTTGGTGCGCGTGACGGCCTCCACCGGCGCGCCGAAGGCGGTGGAGGACCGGGTCTTCACCTCGCAGAAGACGATGGTGCGGCCCTTGCGCACGACCAGGTCGATCTCGCCCTGCCGGCACCGCCAGTTGCGGGCCACCACCGAGTACCCGTTGGCCTCGTACCAGGCGGCGGCCAAGTCCTCCCCGCTGGCGCCCAGGGCCCGGCGGGCCGAGGTCACCGGCCTACTCCTCGGCCCGGATCTCCTCGACGTTGACGTCCTTGAACGTCACCACCCGCACCGACTTCACGAACCGGGCGGGGCCGGGACGGTAGATGTCCCACACCCAGGCGTCTCGCAGCACCAGCTCCAGGTGGTCGCGGCCGTCGGCGTCGGCCGGGTTCATCTCCACCGCGTTGGCCAGGTAGAAGCGGCGCTCGGTCTCCACGACATAGGAGAACAGCGGCAGGACGTCGCGGTACTCCTTGTAGAGCTGCAGCTCCATCTCGGTCTCGTACCGCTCGAGGTCCTCGGCGCTCATGCCTCCACGGTACCGGCCACGGCGCCGAATGCGGAGCCGACGCCCCGCCGCCTCCGGCCCGGCGCCGCATCAGAGGAAGGCGAGCCGGCCGGGCGGCCACATGCGGACGATGGCCCGCCCGACGACGGTGGAACGGCCGATCGGGCCGAAGGAGCGGCTGTCGGCCGAGTTGCCCCGGTTGTCACCCAGCACCAGGAGCTGGCCGGCGCCCACGTCCACCGGGCCGAAGTCGGCGGTCACGTCCCCGGGCGGCAGGTAGGGCTCCACCAGGGCCCGGCCGTCCACCAGGACCCGCCCGCCCCGCGCCTCCACCCTGTCGTGGGGCAGGCCGACCACCCGCTTGATGTACTCCTCGGTGGAGGGAGCGGAGAGCCCGATGGCCTGGAGGACGGCCCGGACCCCCCGGGCGGGGACCGACTCCCGGTCGGGCGGGCGGGGACCCGGGGCGTCGAAGACCACGATGTCGCCCCGGCGGGGGTCGTGGAAGTGGTAGGCGAGCTTGGACACCACCACCCGGTCGTTCACCTCCAACTGGGGGATCATCGACCCCGAAGGGATGTAGTACGCCTGGGCCACGAAGGTCTTGACCACGAACGCCACCAGTACGGCCAGCGCCACCATGACCGGCAGCTCCACCAGCAGCCGGCGGAGCCGGGGCCGTTCGTCGGCGCCGCCCGGGCCGGCGGTGGTCGGCTGGACGGGACTCCGGGCGAGGAAGCTCAGGAGGTGAAGCGCTTCTCTTTGATCTTGGCCGCCTTCCCCACCCGGTCGCGCAGGTAGTAGAGCTTGGCCCGGCGGACGTCGCCCCGGGTGACGACCTCGATCCTGGCCAGCACCGGCGAGTGCACGGGAAACGTGCGCTCGACGCCCACGCCGAAGCTCACCTTGCGCACCGAGAACGTCTCCCTGACGCCCGCGCCCTGGCGGCGGATGACCACGCCCTGGAACACCTGGACCCGCTCCCGGGTGCCCTCCACCACCCGCACGTGCACCTTCACGGTGTCGCCGGGGGCGAACTCCGGGAGGTCGGAGCGCAGGCCGGCGCGGTCGACGATGTCGGTGGGGTTCATGGCGCGGTCGGCTCCTGCGGAGGGAACGGGGCACCGCCAGGATAGGGGACGCGAGGAGGGGCCGTGGTGCCGAGGCCGAGCACGTCGAGGAGACGGCGCTCGTCCTCGGTCAGCCCGCCTCGCGCCGCCACCAGGTCCGGGCGGCGGTCGAGGGTGCGGCGCAGGGACTGGGCCCGCCGCCAGCGGGCCACGCGGCCGTGGTCCCCGGAGCGCAGTACCTCGGGGACCTCCCAGCCGCGAAAGTCGGCAGGACGGGTGTACTGGGGGTGCTCCAGCAGGCCGGAGGTGAACGACTCGTCGCCGGCCGACTCGGCGTTGCCCATGACCCCCGGCACCAGGCGGGTCACCGCCTCCACCACCACGAAGGCGGCCGCCTCCCCTCCGGCCAGCACGTAGTCGCCGATGGACAGCTCGCCGTCCACCAGGTGCTCCCGGACCCGCTCGTCCACCCCCTCGTAGCGACCGCACAGGAGCGAGAACCCCCCGCCGGCGGCCAGGTCGGCGGCCATGGCCTGGTCGAACCGCCGCCCCGCGGGCCCCAGGAGGAACAGGGGCCGGGGCGGGCCCACCGCCTCCACCGCCCGGAAGATGGGCTCGGGCGCCAGCACCATCCCCGGGCCGCCGCCGAAGGGCGTGTCGTCCACCGAGCGGTGGCGGTCGGTGGTGTGGTGGCGGAGGTCGTGGACCACCACCCGCACCACCCCCTGGTCCCGCGCCCGGCCGAGGAGGCCGCCGCTCAGGGCGGGGTCGAGGATCTGGGGGAGGACGGTGAAGACGTGGACCTCCACGGCCCCGCTCACCCGTCGAGCAGGCCGGTCGGGGGGTCGATCACCACGGTGCCGTCCGGCCGGCGCTCCACCACGAAGGTGAGGGGCACCAGGCGCTCACCGGCCAGGACGAGGAGGTCGGATGCGGGGTTGGCCTCCACCGCCTCCACCCGGCCGTGGCTGGTGCCGCCCACGTCCACCACCTCGGCACCGATGAGCTGGTGCACCCAGAGGGCGTCCTCCTCCTCGAGGGCCTCGGCGGACAGGGTGACACCCCGCAGGGCCTCGGCCCCCGTGCGGTCGGCCACGCCCGCGAAGGCAACGATGAAGCGGCCCTGGTGGGGGCGGGACGACAGGACCTCCAGCGGGCCCCCGTCGGTGGCCAGCAACGACCCGGGCGCCAACCGCAGGTCGGGCCGGTTGCTCACCAGATGGACCACCACCTCACCCCGCACGCCGTGGGGCTTGGCGACGACCCCCACTTCCAGGAGCGGGACGTCGCCCGGCGGGCGCCCGGCGTCAGTCGACGATGTCCACCTCGGCGTCGAGGCCCTCCCTGGCGCCCGCCGCCCGCACGACGGTGCGGATGGCCTGGGCCACCCGGCCCCGGCGGCCGATGACGCGGCCCATGTCCGAGGGGGCCACGTGCAGCCGCAGGCTCACGGCGTTGCCCCGTCCCTGCTCCATCTCCACCACCACCGAGTCTGCGTCGTCCACGATGGAACGGGCCAGGTACTCGAGCACCGTGCGGGAGATCCCGCCCACCACCCGGTTGCCGTCGACCTCGTCGTCGGCACCACCGCCGTCCAGGTCACCGCCGTCCACGTCATCGCCGTCCAGGTCATCGCCGTCCAGGCCATCGCCGTCCAGGTCATCGCTATCGGCGTCGCCGCCGTCCAGGTCGCCGCCGCCCGGCTCCTGGCCGGCGACGTTGTCGTCGACCTCGCTCACGACGACGCCTTGGCCGAGGTGAACTGCTCCCACGCCCCGGAGATCTTCAGCAGCTTCTGGACCGGCTCGGTGGGCTGGGCCCCCTGGCGGAGCCAGGCCACCGCCTTGTCGTTGTCGACCTTGATCACCGAGGGATCGGCCCGCGGCTCGTAGGTGCCGATGGCCTCGATGAACCGCCCGTCGCGAGGCGAACGCCCGTCGGCCACCACCAGCCGGTAGGTGGGCTGCTTCTTCTTCCCCATGCGCATGAGGCGGAGCTTGACTGCCATGTGTGTGTTCCCTCTCTGACTGCGTGTGCGAAGGGGGGCCGGAAGCGGCCTCAGCCCAGACCCGGGAGGCCGGGCAGGCCGAGACCGGCGCGACCCTTGCCGCCCTTGCCCCGGCTCAGCATCTTCATCATCTTCTGCATGTCCTTGAACTGCTTCAGGAGCTGGTTGACCTCGTTGGTGGTGACGCCGCTGCCCTTGGCCACCCGGAGGCGGCGCGAGCCGTTCAGGATCTCCGGCGAGCGGCGCTCCTCGAGGGTCATCGACTTGATGATCGCCTCGATGCGGGCGACCTCGCGGTCGTCGATCTCCGCCTTGCGCAACTCCTTGGGGATCCCTGGCAGCATACCGACGATGTTCTGGAGGGGCCCCATCTTCTTCACCTGCTGCATCTGGTCGAGGAAGTCCTCCAAGGTGAAGCGGCCCGACGTGAGCTTGGCCGCCGCCGCCTCCGCCTCGTCCCGGTCGTAGGCCTGCTCGGCCTTCTCGATCAGGGTGAGGACGTCGCCCATGCCCAGGATGCGCGACGCCATGCGGTCGGGGTGGAAAGGCTCGAAGTCGGCCAGCTTCTCCCCCACCGAGGCGAAGGCGATGGGCCGGCCGATGACCTCCTTCACCGAGAGGGCGGCGCCGCCCCGGGCGTCGCCGTCGAGCTTGGACAGGATGACGCCGTCGATCTGCAGCACGGCGTGGAACGACTCGGCCACGTTCACCGCGTCCTGGCCGGTCATGGCGTCGACGACGAGGAAGGTGTAGTCGGGCTCGACGGCGGTGGAGATCTGGCGGGCCTCGTCCATGAGCTCGTCGTCCACGTGCAGGCGGCCGGCGGTGTCCACGATCAGCACGTCGCGCCCCAGCCGCCGGGCCTCCTCCACCGCGCCCCGGGCCACGGCCACGGGGTCGGTGGGCTCGCT
>JBHELO010000063.1:0-3637 GCA_046263055.1 Acidimicrobiales bacterium
GCAAGCTCGTCGAGAGCTGGCGCTCCGGCACCCCGACCCCGTCGTCACACTGGATCGACGACATGTGCCGCCAGATCAGGGCCACGGTGAACAATGACCTCCCGGCGGTCCGCTGGCAGCTGATGCGGGGCGCCGACGGCGAGAACACGACCTGGTACGGGCCGATCGTGCGCTACTTCAAGCGGGTTCCGGCGCGTCGGTGCGCGGAGATCGACGTCGTCCTCTGCAAGTTCCGGCTCGGCGACGACCGGCGCCCCAAGATGGAGGTGTGCGCCGTCGAGGCCGACGACGACGACTGACGCCGGTTGGCCGACCGACCCGAGCACTTGGTCTGGATCGTCAGCGGGACTGGGACCGACGCCTCCGCCCCCCCGGACGCCCGCGCCGCCGGACGGATCAGCTCCGGACGACCTCGTACACCGAGGCGTGGACAGGGTAGGCCTCCAGCCGGCCCCGGGCCTCCTGGAAGCCGGTGTTCTGGGTCGCGGCCCGGAAGGCGTCCTCCGTCTCCCAGCAGCTGATGGCGACGAACCGGAAGTCGGGCATGGCTGAACAGCTCTGGTGCAGCGACGTGGTCACGAACCCCTGCTGTTCCTGGAGGTAGGCCTTCGCCTGGTCCCACGCTTCGAGGAACCGCTCGCAGTCCTCGCCGTTGACTTCGTAGGCGACGATCGCAGTGCACTGGCTGTCGGCCATTCGTACCCGCCTTCCTGGGTGCCTCCCGGTGAGACCGCACGAGCCTAGGGACCCGGGCCTCGCCGGGCAAGCGGTGGTGGGTTCCTCTCGGTCGCCGGCCGGGACAGGGCTCAGACGGCGTCGTCGCCCAGCTCCCGGGTGCGGATGCGCATGACCTGGTCGAGGTCGTAGGCCCAGATCTTGCCGTCGCCGATCTTGCCCGTGTGGGCGGCGGCGGCGATGATGTCCAGGGTCTTGTCGACCATCGTCGACTCCACGAGGACCTCCACCTTCACCTTGGGCACGAAGTCCAACTTGTACTCCGAGCCCCGGAACGTCTCGGTCTTCCCGCCCTGGCGGCCGTAGCCCTGGACCTCGGAGACGGTGAGGCCGACCACGCCCGCCCCCCGCAGCGCATCCTTCACCTCCTCCAGCTTGAACGGCTTGATGATGGCGGTCACCAGGTGCGGCATGTCGGTCCTCTCTCGGTGCGGTCGGGGGCTGGAGGCGCCGGCTACGCCGGCGCCTCCTCTTTCTCGGTCTCGGCCCCCCGCATCACCGAGTGGCTCTCGACGTTGCTGCCGTTGGAGAGGCCGGCGGGCGTGGAGTAGGTCATGCCCTGGCCGAACTCCATGTGGTAGGCGGGCGTGCCGTGCTCATGGATGTCGAGGCCCTCGAGCTCCCCGTCCTTGGTCACCCGCAGGCTCCACTCGCCCCGGAGGGACTTCACCGCGTGCATCACCAGGAGGGCCACCGACATGACCACGATGACACAGGTGGCGCTGCCGATGACCTGAGCCCGCAGCTGGGCGGTACCACCGCCGTAGAAGAGGCCCTTCACGACGGTGGAGGTGTCGGCGCCGTCGGCCGTCGGGACGCCGTACTTGCCGGCGGCGAACAAGCCCAGGCTGACGGTGCCCCAGATGCCGGCGAAGCCGTGCACGGCGACGGCGCCGATCGGGTCGTCCCAGCGCCGGTGCTCCATGAAGTCGATCCCGAGGGGCACGACCACGCCGGCCACCGCCCCGATGACCAGCGCCCCGAACGGCGACACCCAGTAGCAGGGGGCGGTGATGGCCACCAGGCCGCCGAGGAAGCCGTTGACCGACATGCCGAGGTCCCACTTGTTCGACCTCGGGTAGACGAAGACCACGGCCACCAACCCGGCCGCGCAGGCGGCCAGCGTGGTGTTGGCGGCCACCCGCCCGATGCCCTGCCAGTCCATGGCCGATAGCGTCGAGCCGGGGTTGAAGCCGTACCAGCCGAACCACAGGATGACCCCGCCGAGGGCGCCGATGGTGAGGTCGTGGGGAGCGGTCGGGCCACCGCCGTCCCGCCGGAACTTGCGCCCCAGGCGGGGGCCGAGGGCGATGCAGCCGGCCAGGGCGATGAACCCGCCGACGGTGTGCACCACGGTGGACCCGGCGAAGTCACGGAACACGGTGCCGCCCGTCCAGCTGTGGAACCACCCCATGGTGTTGCCCAGCCAGCCGCCCGGACCCCAGACCCAGTGGCCGAAGATCGGGTAGATGAACCCGGAGACGGCGGCGCTGTAGAGGATGTCCCCCTTGAACCCGGTGCGCCCGACCATGGCCCCCGACGTGATCGTGGAGGCGGTGTCGGCGAAGGCGAACTGGAAGAGGAAGAAGGCCAGGAAGGCCACCCCAGTGGTGCCGTAGGCCGCCGTGATCCCGTGCAGGAAGAAGAACTCGTGCCCGATCAGGCCGTTGCCGGTACCGAACTGGAAGGCGAACCCGATGGCCCAGTACAAGACCCCGCACAGGCAGGTGTCGAACACGCACTCCATCAGGATGTTGACCGTCTCGCGGGACCGGGCGAACCCGGCTTCGAGGGCCATGAACCCGGCCTGCATGAAGAACACCAGGAAGGCGGTGACCAGCACCCACACGGTGTTGATGGGACTGACGAAGTCGTTCGTCTGGTGGGCGACCTGGGCCACCGGGGTGGCGCCCGCCGCCGACTCGAAGAGCCACCCGAACCCTTTCATGAGGCCCAGGAGCGACACGATGCCGAGCATCTTGCCGCCGAGGACCGCCATGACGACCCGGCGCGTGTCCTGCTGCTTCAACCGTTCCAGTCGAGCTCTGATCATGGCTGGGGACCGTAGAAGCCTCGTGTTACACCGCTGTGCTCCGGCCGTGAAGAGACCATTGCACGGTGCTGACACCAATCTGTCGCCCCTCTTGCAACGCCCTCGCAGCAACCCCCGCCCGCCTGTGAGGGCGGGCGGCGGGAAGGGCGGGAGCCGGCGCGGCGTTGCAGGGGGGGCACGCCACCGCGCCCGCTGCGGCGGGCCCGGCGCTGCTGGAAGGAGTCCAGATGCCTGCCCTCACCGTCGACGACCTCCCCGCCCTGCCCCGGATCTCCCGTCCCGACGCCGGGACCACCCGGGCCCGCCCGGTGGTGTCGGTGACCGCCGCGCCGAGGGGGTTCGAGGGTGAGGGCTTCCCGGTGCACCGGGCGTTCGCGGGGGTCGACGCTGCCGCCCTCGACCCCTTCGTCCACATGGACGAGATGGGCGAGGTGGAGTACGCCCCGGGGGAGCCGAAGGGCACCGCCTGGCACCCCCACCGGGGCTTCGAGACGGTGACCTACATGATGGACGGCGCCTTCCAGCACCAGGACTCCATCGGCGGCGGCGGCACCATCACCAACGGCGACACCCAGTGGATGACCGCGGGCGCCGGGATCCTCCACATCGAGGCCCCGCCCGAGAGCCTGGTGGCCAGCGGCGGCCTGTTCCACGGAATCCAGCTGTGGGTGAACCTGCCCAAGGCCGACAAGTGGGTGCCGCCCCGGTACCAGGACATCACCCGCGACCGGGTGGCCCTGCTCACCTCCCACGACGCCGGCGCCCTGGTGCGGGTGATCGCCGGCGAGGTCGACGGCCACGGCGGCCCCGGTGTAACTCACACGCCGATGACCATGGCCCACGTGACAC
>JBHELO010000064.1:0-11205 GCA_046263055.1 Acidimicrobiales bacterium
ATGCGGTTGGGCGGCAGCGGTTCGCTACTACAGGGAACGCTCGGGAACACGTAGTCGCCGCGGCTGAGTGGGATACCGGCCACCTCGCCGAACTTGACCGCTTGATCCCGATGGGCGTGAAGCAATATGTAACCTAAGTTCCGCGACTCTGTCGCAGCCGCCAACGCTCTCACCAGCACTGTTACGGCGCCCCCGGCAGGACTCGAACCTGCGACGCACGGTTTAGGAAACCGACGCTCTATCCTCTGAGCTACGGGGGCGGGGCGGCACGGCGGCCAGCCCGACGGTACCCCTCGAGCCGGTCCGAGCTGTTGGACAGGATGTGGTCGGGCCACCGCGTCGAGTCGGCGGTCAGGAGGTCGACTGGAACGCGGCCCGCCCCGGCCGGGGCGCGGTCAGGCGCCGGCGTCGGTCTCGGCCAGGGTGAAGTGGGGGCTGACGGGGAAGCCGCCGCCGCCGGGAGGGATGACGGGGTAGGCGTCGCTGCCGACGGCGGTACAGCGGGCGGGGTCCACGCACGACACGCCGGCAAGGGCGTTGGAGAGCGCGCCCGGGGCGTCCGGCGTGGGCGAAAGGGCCCACCCAGAGCCGTCCCAGCGCGCCGCCAGCGTGTGGCTGGCGCCGTCGATTGCGGCGTAGCTCCCGACCGCCGTGCAGGTGGTGGACGACGTGCACGACACCGACGCCAGCTCCTCGGACCCCTGGAGGTAGCCGAGGTGCCGGGTGTCGCCCGGCCCGGCGTTGGGCGTCACCTGGTGCGTCCATTGCTGCCCGTCCCAGCGGGCGGCGAGCGTCTCGATCGGGTATGGCGGCAGGAACGACGTTCGGTTGCCGACGGCGGTGCAGGCGTCGGCCGACGTGCACGACACCGACTGGAAGCCGAGACCATGGTCGTGCGACCCCGGCGAATTGTCGGGCGGCGGCGTGGGCTGGATGACCCAGGTGCCGCCGGTGCGCCGCATGGCAAGCGAGAACGACGTGGTGCTCCCCGGCGCGAAGCTCGGCGGCGCGCCGGCGATGTAGACGCCCACCGCGGTGCAGATCCCGCCTGCCAGGCACGACACGCCTCCGACGATGGTGTCGGCGGCATCGGGGTTCGGTGTCGGTTCGATCGACCAGCGGTGGCCGTCCCAGCGCTCGGCCAGCGTGTGGTCACCGCAGTCCGGCGAGCACACGAGGGCGAACCCGACGGCAGTGCAGTCGTCGCCGGACGTGCAGGAGACCGACGTGAGCTGGGCTCCCAGGGTGCCCGCTGGATTGGGTGTCGGCTGGGGCGTCCACACGTGACCGTCCCAGCGTTCGGCCAGCGTCACCTCGGCGCCCGAGCGGTCGGCGTAGCTCCCGACCCCCTCGCAGCCGGCCGTGCCCCCCGGGCACGACACGCCCGCCAGGTCGGCACCGACCCCGCCCGCCGGCGTGGGGACGGGCAGGAGGGACCACCGGGTCCCGTCCCACAGCTCCGAGATGGCGGGCGCCCGGGCCACGACGCTCCGGCGGTCCTCGCCCCGGCCGGTCGTGGCGACGCTGCCGACGGCCATGCACGAGGTGGCGGGGCACGACACGGCGAGGAGGGCGGCGTCCTGCTCGCCGTCGGGGACGTCGACGAGGTCCACCCGCCACCCCCCGCCCTCGCTCGACTCGGCGACGGGCACGGGCACGCCCGAGTTGCGGGCGTCGGCCCCGACGGCGTGGCACGACGTCGATGACGCACAGGACACGGCCGCCAGGTCGAAGGTCACGGCGCCGCTCGGGACGGCGGGGGCGTCGAGCGTCCAGGCGCTGCCATCGAAGCGCTCCACGAGGGCGCGCGTGCCGTCGACGTCGCCCCCGACCGCCGTGCACGCCGAGGCCGTCGGGCACGAGACGGAGACGAATGACGCACCCCGGGCGCCGTCCACCGGGTTGGGCGTGGGCTGGACCGTCCACGACGCGCCGTTCCAGCGCTCGGCCAGCGTCACCGGGTACTGCTTCTTGAGGAATGCCTGCGAGCTCCCGACCGCGGTGCAGGTTCCGGGTGCCGGGCAAGAGACGCCGGCCAGCGAGCTGGTGTCCCCAGGCCCGTCAGGCGCCGCCTGGATCGCCCACTGGCTGCCGTCCCACGCCTCGGCCAGCGGACGCTGGGCGGGACCGAAAGGGCCGGCCGGCGCGCCCGTCGGCGTGAAGCCGCCGACCGCCGTGCAGGCGGTGGGCGCCGGGCAGGAGACGGCCGCCAGGCCGTCCGCCTCGCTGCCGGGCGGGGTGGCGAGGCCGAGCAGCGCCCACCGGCTGCCGTCCCACGCCTCGGCCAGACCGTGGCGGGCGCCCCCGCCGTCGGCGAAGGTACCCACCGCCACGCAGGCCGTGGGGGCGGCGCACGACACGCCGGCGAGGGCGCTCGACTGGGCCCCCACCGGGGTGGGCGGAGCGCTCACCAGCCACCGGCTGCCGTCCCACGTCTCCGCCACCGCCCGGCCCACGGCGTCCACGCCGGTGGTTGTGCCGACGGCCACGCAGGCGGAGGCCGCCGGGCAGGACACGGCGGCCAGCGCGGTGGTGCGGGCGCCGGCCGGCTCAGGCGCGGGCTGTGCCTGCCACCCACGGCCGTCGAAGACCTCGACCAGCGGCGGCTGGGTCCCGGCGGTCACGCTATGAGTGCCCACCGCCACGCACCCGTCCGGAGCGGGGCACGACACACCCTCGAGCAGCCCCTCGGGCCCGGCGGGGTTCGGGGTGGGCACGATTTGCCACCCGCCCGCCGATCCGGCCGTCACCGGGCCGGCGGCGGTCACGACCATCCCGGCGACCAGGGCGGCGGCGGCGACGACGACCACGACCGTGGACGTCCTCCCCCCACGCCGCACGTCCCGCAGCCGCCGCGCCGTCCCCGCCGCGCGCCCCGACCAGTCCACCACGCACCCCCTCGTGCAATCCCCCGCGCCCGCGAGTGAGACTCTCGCGCACCAGCGCCGGCCCCGCCAATCGCGACGACGCCCGCCCCGACCCCGCTGCACCCACCGAGCCCTCACCGCCGCCACACCACGCCTCCCGAGCCCACCGGCTGGCCCCGGCGGATCGCGGTCCGGCCCTGGTGCTCGGCCCTCGCCCGATCGCGAGCCACGGCGGCGCCGGAGGGGACGGGCCACACGTAGGGCAGGCGGGCGGGGACGTCGGGGAAGGTGTTCCGGTAGGCGGTGGGTCCGTGGTCACCAGCGCCGACCGGTGGCTGCGGTGCCGGCCGTGGTGCCCAGCCAGGGGGGGGCAGGTCGCCGGGGGCCGCCAGCTCGGCCTGGGACCGCACCCGGCGGGCGCCCAGGACCGCCTCCCGGCTGAGCGTCGCCAGCCGGGCCGCTACGGTCCTGGGTGCGGTGGACGCGGCGGCCGGTGGCGGTGCCGGGACCAAACCGGGGCCGCCCGGCGTTGGGCATGGTGAACCGAGGAGGACCACGTTGGACAAGATCACCAAGACCGACGACGAGTGGCGCCAGGAGCTCACCCCCGAGCAGTACAAGGTGCTGCGCAAGGCGGGCACGGAGCCGGCGTTCACCGGCAGGTACTGGAACGCCCACGACGACGGCATGTACCACTGCGCGGCCTGCGGTGCCGCCCTGTTCTCGTCGGACACCAAGTTCGACTCGGGCACGGGCTGGCCCAGCTTCACCGAGCCGGCGGTGGCCGAGGCGGTGGAGACCAAGCGTGACCTGAGCTGGGGCATGTTCCGCACTGAGGTGCGGTGCCGCCGCTGCGGCTCCCACCTGGGCCACGTGTTCGACGACGGCCCGGGCCCCCAGCGCAAGCGGTACTGCATCAACTCGTGCTCCCTGGACCTCCAGCCGGCGACGGTCGACCCGCCCGCGGCCGACGTCAGCGAGCAGGCCTGACCGAGGATCAGGTCCCGGCATCCGGTCCCGCCGGGTCCCCTGCGGTCCGGCGGCCGGCGGCCGGAGCGGTCGGCGCAGGGGCCGTTGCCCGGCGGCCGGCGGCGGACCCGGGCCGGCGGGAGCCGCTGACGGCCGTTGCCAGGCGGCGGTCGGCGGTCGGCTCGGGCCTCGGCGACCGGGCGCTGGACGGTCGCACCTTTCAGGTTCATGTGCCGGCTCGGTCCCGGCCGGGTCGCCGCCCGCTGATACTGGCCTTCCACGGCGGCACCGGCACGGGGACGGCCATGCGCCGCCTGGCAGCCCTCGACCTGCGGGCCGACCGGGAGGGCTGGGTCGTCGCCTACCCCGACGCAATCGGTGGCCACTGGAACGACGGCCGCCGGGCCCCGGCCATCGCATCCCACCGCAACGATGTCGACGACATCGCCTTCGCCGCCGCCCTGGTGGACCACCTGGTGGCCACCGCCGGCGTGGACCCCGACCGCGTGTACGCCACCGGGATGTCCAACGGCGGCATGCTGTGCCACCGCCTGGCCGCCGAGCGCCCGGACCTGGTGGCCGCCATCGCCCCGGTGGCCGGCCTCGCCCCCGAGCCCCTCGTGGCCGCCGGGCCGCCCCGTCGCCCCGTCCCGGTGCTCGTCGTGCACGGCACCGCCGACCCGGTGGTCCCCTGGGTCGGCGGCCCGGTCAGCGGCCCCCGGCTCGGGAGCCTCAACCCCGTCTGGCGCGCCGATCGCGTGGGGAACCCCCCCGATTTGGGCACCGGTCCGGAGGGGGGCGACGCCGACCGGGGCCGGGTGGCCTCGGTGGAGGAGACAGTGGCCTGGTGGCGCCGAGCCGCCGGGCACGACGGCGACGACCTGGGCCACGGGGAGGACGAGGGCGACCGCGGCCCCATTGTCCAGGCCCTCCCCCACCGCGACCCGGCCGACCCAACCCGGGTCCGGGTCACGTCATGGTCGGGCGGGACGGCCGGTGCTGATGTCGTGCTGGTGGCCGTGGAGGGCGGCGGTCACACCTGGCCGGGCGGGCTGCAGTACCTGCCCCAGCGGCTCATCGGCGTCACCGCCGGCGACCTCAACGCCTCCGACACCATGGTCGCATTCTTCGCCGGCCGAACCCGGCGCGGCTGACCGCCCGCCACCCGACCCGTCGCCCGCCGAGCGTCAGCCACCCGACCCGTCGCCCGCCGAGCGTCAGCCGACGCAGGAGCCGGTGCTCACCGAGCCGGTGCGGGGCGCGGCCAGGGCGGCCCGCAACTCCTTGTCGGACAAGGCGTAGGCGGTGGACGGCTCGTCGGGGGCGATGGCGAAGGCCACGCCCAACACCGCGCCGCTCTGGTTGACGAAGGCGCCGCCGGAGTCGCCGGGGGCCAGGCGGGCAGCCAGGAACAGGATGTCGCGCCGGGTAACGGCCGAGTTGTACAGGTCCCGCCCGGTGGCGGTGCGGCGGTCGTCGACCCGAGCGGGCTGCACGTCCACCTGGATCTGGCCCTCGGGGTGACCGAAGACCGCCCCCGTGTCGCCCACCTTGGCCGACGCCACCTCCAACGACGCCTCACCCAGGCCGGGCACCGACAGCACGGCCAGGTCCCGCTGGGGGTCGAAGACCTGCACGACGGCGTTGAGTCGCTTGCCGTCGGGGCGCAGCACCTGGGTGAGGTGCTCACCGGCCACCACGTGGGCGTTGGTGACGATCACGTCGGTGGCGGGCGAGAAGCCGCTGCCCTCCATCAGCCGCCCGCAGGCGACCCCGCTGACCCGCACGGTGGACGCCTTGACCCGGGCCTGGGTGGCGACGGCCAGGACGTCTGCCCCCGGCGGCGTGCCGGTGCGCGGCGACGGGCCCAACTCGTCGAAGACCTGGGGGAAGTTGGCGTCGCGCACCGCCTGGCGCAGCGCCTGCAGCGACGCCGGGGGCCGGGGCACGGCGGCGTCGAGGGCCTGGGCGATGGCCGAGGTCCGGGCCTGGCGGGAGATCTCGCCCGGCACCTCCGACAGGGCGGGCAGGAACAGCCACACCAGCACGAGGGCGCCGAGGCCGCCGGCCACCGCCCCCGCCACCCGGTCCACCTGGCGGGCGGGCCCGAAAGGGATGAACCGCCGCAGGCGGGAGCCGGCGGCCGCCCCCAACGCCCCGCCCAGGCACGCCACGACCACGAACGTCCCGGCCACCAGGATGAGGCGGGAGCCGGCGTCCAGGGAGCCCTCCATCCCCAGCCATGAGGGCACCACGTCGAGGGCCTTGGGGGCAACCCAGGCGGCCACTGCCATCCCGACGGCCAGGCCGACCCACGACAGCACCCGGGCCACGAACCCGAGGCGGTAGCCACCGACGACCAGCACCGCCACCAGCGCCACGATGGCCAGGTCGAAGGTGCTCACGCGAGGGTGGACCGCAGCGGGGCCGGCGTCATGCCGTCATGGTAGGGAAGAGGCGGACCGCCCGGGGACCGTCGATCGGCGGGGTTGGCTGGGGGGTGGGGCGTGGTAGGCATCGGGGATGCGGTACCGCCAACTGGGGTCGAGCGACCTCCAGGTCTCGGAGATCAGCCTCGGCTCGTGGCTGACCTTCGGCGCCGGCATCGAGGCCGACCGGGCGGCGGCGTGTGTGCGCCAGGCGTTCGACGAGGGCATCAACTTCTTCGACACCGCCAACGTGTACGGCCGGGGAGCGGCGGAGTCGTTCCTGGGCGAGGTCCTGTCCGGTCTCGACCGCTCCTCCTACGTGCTCGCCACCAAGCTGTACTTCCCGATGTCGGCCACCGACCGGGGCCTCTCGGCGGCCCAGGTGCACAAACAGATCGACGCGTCGCTGAAGCGGCTGCGCACCGACCACGTGGACCTCTACCAGTGCCACCGCTGGGACGCCTCCACGCCGCTGGAGGACACGATGGGCGCCCTCACCGAGGTGGTGCAGGCCGGCAAGGCCCGCTACATCGGGTTCAGCGAGTGGACGGCGCCCCAGATCCAGGCGGCCCTCGCCCTGCCCGGCGCGGAGCGGTTCGTGTCCAGCCAGCCCGAGTACTCGATGCTGTGGCGCAAGCCGGAGGCCGAGGTCATCCCCCTGTGTGCCCGGGAGGGCATCAGCCAGATCGTGTGGTCGCCGCTGGCCCAGGGCATCCTGAGCGGCAAGTACCGGCCCGGCTCGCCCCCGCCGCCGGACTCCCGGGCCGCCAGCGAGAGCATGGGCTCCATGATGGGCCGCTGGCGCGACGACGACGTGCTGGAGGCGGTGGAGCGCCTCCGCCCCATCGCCGACGGCGTGGGCGTGCCCATGGCCCGCATGGCCCTGGCGTGGGTGCTCCGGGAGCCAAACGTGGCCTCCGCCATCACCGGGGCGTCGCGGCCCGAGCAGGTGGTGGACAACGCCGCCGCCTCCGGACTGGCGCTCGGCGACGACGTGCTCGCCGCCGTGGACGACGCCCTGGGCGACGTGATCGGGCCCTGAGGATCGGGACCGACACTTCCTGCGCAGGGTCGGGGGCACCCATCGGCACACCGGAGCATCCGATTGCCCAGGGAGCTTCGCCCACGATCCGGGCACCACGGCGGGCGGCCCGGCGGTGACCTCCCCGGAGTGGGAGGAGCGCCAGGCCGCGTTCCTGCGCCGCATGGGGGCCCGGGCGGTGTCCGACCTGGAGGCGGGCACCGTCGTGGTGATTCCCTCGATCACTTTCCCGGCCAGCGAGCTGGCCAAGATCACCGCCGCCCAGTTCTACGAGGAGCGCCTCCTCTTCCTCCTGCTCCTGCTGGCCCGGCCGGCGCTGCGCATGGTGTACGTGACCTCGCTACCGGTGGACCCGGCCACCGTCGAGTACTACCTGTCGTTCCTCGACGACCCCACGTCGGCCCGCGCTCGCCTCACGCTGGTGGCGGTGGGCGACGCAACGCCGGTGCCCCTGTCCGACAAGCTGCTGGCCCGGCCCGACGTGGTGGCGGCGGTGTCGTCGGCCGTCGTCGGGTCGTCGGCCGTCGTCGGGCCGTCGGCCGGCAACAGTCCTGTCGACGAGGCCTGTGTGCTGACCTTCAACGTCACCCCCGCCGAGCGGGCGGTGTGCCAGGCGCTGGGATTGCCGTTGTACGGCCCGACGCCCGAGGTGGCGGCATCCATGGGGTCAAAGAGCGGTGCTCGCCGGGTGGCCGGCCGGGCGGGCGTGGCCGTGCTCGAGGGCTCCGAGGACCTGTTCTCCATGGCCGAGGTGGGCGCCGCGGTGGTGTCCCTGCGCCGGCGCCGGCCGTCGGTCGAGGCGGTGGTGGTCAAGCTCAACCACGGGTTCTCGGGCCAGGGCAGCGCCATGGTGGACGTGGGCGGCCCCGGGGGAGTCGGTCGCGACCTGACGGTGGCGCCCACCACCTTTTGCGCCCCCGAGGAGTCGTGGCCGACGTACTCAGCCAAGCTGGAGGCCGAGGGGGCGATCGTCGAGGAGCTGTGCCGGGTGCCGGGGACGGTGTCGCCCAGCGTGCAGCTGCACGTGTCGCCGGCGGGGACGTTCGAGGTGGTCTCCACCCACGACCAGGTGCTGGGCGGACCCGGGCACCAGGTGTACGTGGGCTGCCGGTTCCCGGCCGACGGCGGCTATAGGGCGGCAATCACGGATGCGGCCGAGCGGGTGGCCGCCGTCCTGGCCGGCGAGGGAGTGGTGGGCTCGTTCGGCGTGGACTTCGTGGTCGTGCCGTCGAGCGGCGACGGGGCGCAGGTCTACCTGAGCGAGATCAACCTGCGCATGGGCGGGACGACCCACCCCTTCTGGATGGCCCGACTGGCCACCGGGGCGCGCTACGACGCCCGGTCCGGGTGCCTGGCGATGGCCGACGGCTCGCCCCGGGCATACGTGGCCACCGACAACCTGAAGTCGGCGTCGTTGGTGGGACGGTCCCCGGCGGACGTGATCGACCGGGTGGCCGCCGCCGGCCTCGCCTTCGACCGGGCGACGGGCACCGGCACCTGCCTCCACCTCCTCGGCGCGGTTCCCGGCTTCGGCAAGATGGGCGCCACGTGCGTCGCCGGCACGCCCGAGAAGGCGGCGGCGGCGTACGAAGAAGTGGCGGTGCTCCTGGGGGCCGCCGGCTGACCGGCGTCGCCCCTCCCGAGGTCCCTCGACCGACCGCGAATCTGGGACCTTGGTTGCGCCCGTGCTCGGCCGTTTGCCGACCACCAGGGGCCGGGGAGAATCCAGGCATGACCGAGGAGCCGGAGGCGCGGCCGTCGAGCGACCCGCAGGAACCGGGCGCCACGGGCGCCGACCCGTCAGCCGGCCGGGCCCCCCTGGCCGAGGGTGGCCTGGCCGGCATCGCTGGGACCGCGGGCACGAGCGGGATCTTCACCAGCGGCATCGGCGAGCCCGCCGGCGAGGACGAGGAGACGACGGCGCTGGACCAGGTCGTGGACTCGGCCGCCGATACCGGTTGGGGCCGTGACCGCGACGTGGCCCCCGGCGAGTCGCTACCCAAGGACTGACGCCACCGCCCGTCGGTTCAGCCGGCGGTGACCACCGCCTGTACCTGCTCCACCGGGAAGTCGTCGATACGGCCGGCGGTCTGTTGCCCGGTGAGGTGGCCGCTGGCGCCGCCGATCCGCCAGTCCGCCGTCCAGTGCTCGGTGACCACCACGTCGTACGTCCCGACGTCCTCGTACACATGGGTGATCTGACCGTCCGGCCACGGGCCGCCTTCACTTGAGTAGGACCAGCTCGTCTGGCCGTCACCCCAGTCCACGACGTAGGTCCCGGTGGAGTCGATGCGCAACGGCCCGACGGGCGTGTCGGCCGAATAGCTGTCGTGCAGGGAGCCGTGCGTCTCCAGGTAGGCCGTCTTGCCGGTGATCGCCCGCCCGGGAGCGATGGACGGGCGCGGCGCCGGCAGCTTCACCGCGTTCCAGCCCAGGGCGGCGATCGTCCGGGGACTGACGGCCGACCCCGGCGTGACCGGGCACCGGGGGTAGTCGGGCGGGTTCAGTATGGGCCCGTTGAAGTTCCCGAGATCGGTGCCCGGCGGCAGGAACCCCGCCGGCTCGGGGACCGCCCGGCTGTAGTAGCACGGCTTACCGTCGGTCCCGATGGCGATGTCGTCGACGTAGACCACGGGCTGGGCCGGGCCCGAGCTCGAGCCGCGACCGGAGCCAGATCCGGTGTTCCCTGGGCTTCCTGGGATTGTCTTCATGAATCCCCAAGGGCAGGTATAGCCATCGGCCCCCCGAAGGGCCGTGCACTTCGTGAAATCCTTGTCTACCGGTGGTTGGTCGACGGTCTGTGCACCGAGAGACGACCCGAATCCCGCCGTTGCAGCGGAGAAGACAAGAGCGGCTATTGTTACGCGGGTGCAGTACATGGGTTTGGCGGAGCCTTTCCGTCGACCGAGATTCCCTCGGTGGCAATAACCCAGGGAGTCGGGTCGTAATGATTCGGATCACGGCTGGGATCGATGGGAGCGAGCCCGATCCACTCGGTCCTGGGCGCGGCAGCCTGACCGGCCCGGAGTGCCGAATCGTCAAATGAGACTTGCACGAAGATGCATGCCGGCGATGCGTCTATTACATCGGTAACAGCGGTTCGGACTGCGCCCGGGGTCTCGCTCATTCCGGAAAAGGCTTGGCGAAGCTGGTACTGCAGAGACTGCAGTTGAAGATTTACGTCGTCGCGGTTTTGATAAATGGCCTGGAGGCGATCGATCACCTCCTGGGTGATCCCGCGGGTGCGCATTACCAGGCGCAAGGTGTCGCCATTTGCCATGTTGAGGCCGACGAGCACGCGGTTGACGTAGGCGGCGTCGATGGTGGCGGGGACGACGTAGGGGTTGGTGGTCGTGGTCTGTTCGGTCGCGGTGGGGACGGTGGCATGGGGAAGGGCCTTGGCACGGCCAGAGCCGCAGGCGGCGGCGCCCATGGCCACCGCCACCACGACCGCGGCAGGGCCAACCCACGTCCGTACCCGCCCGGGCGCCCGCTGCCGCCTCACCGCCCCTTACGTATCATTTCCTTCCGGTTCCCGCAAGGGGGCGTTTACGGGAGGCGTTGCAGGGTGGCGTCGTAGCCGCTGTGGACCTTGAGCAGGCCGCCGGCGGCGGCGGCGTCGAGAGCCCCGTGCTCTTTCACCCAGATGCGGGCACTGGGAGCGAACCAGGCGGTCATGTCCAGGCTGGCGGTGGTGTCGCCGCCGGACGGGAGGCTGGCCACCACGTGCATCACCAGCGTGTCCACGCCTTGGCCGCCCACCGTCACCCGCTCGGTGCGCAGGACGTCGATCACCAGGTGGGCGGCACCCGACCCGCCCGCCAGGTCGTAGGCAAGGTGGGTGCCGGGCCCGGCGCCGGCCGCCACCAACGGCTCCGGGGACGCCGGCCGGAGGTCC